>NZ_JBPZGY010000020.1:0-64514 GCF_051857535.1 Roseateles sp. DB2
CCACCTCGTCGACCCCGCTCAAGGCCTGCATCAGCTCCCGCCTTTGCGGCCACGTCAACTTGGCCGCCTGGGCCAGCATCTTCTTGAGTTCCCGGCTGCGCATCTCTGGCTCCTTGCGCCCCAACGCAGGGGCTTACGAGCCAATATCTCCTTCGCGTGGCTCACCAGATGAGCCATCACGAAGCAATGCGCAAAGAGCCTTTTTCATGCGGGCGCAGAACCCCTCCGCGCTTGGCGGTTACTGCCGGATGACGCGCGGCTTGTCGTGGACACCGTCAGGTCAAGCACGCGGCCCTGTGAATCCGTGGTCATGATGATGCGGGCGTGACCATCGTCGTAGGTCATGCTGCTCGCGCAGGGGCAGGTGCCGGACGCTGCGTCCAAGGCCTGATTTCCCGCCGAAGGTTTCGCGCCATTGATGCGCACCTGGCCAGACAAGGCACCGACGGAAAGGCGAGACACCTGACCCTCCGTCTCAATGAATGTCAGCAATACCTGGCCATGGGCGTCATTGACCTGGAACAGCTTGGAGCCGCCGACATCCCAGCGATAGATGCTGAACCTGCTGTCCAGCGATTGATTCACTGCGCTGGGTTGCGCAGTGCCGAAGCCCGGGGCCGAGCCCAATGAGGCTGCTTGGGCCGTGCCACAGGCGAAAGCGAACGCCAGCGTGACGGCACCGAAGATTCTCGTAGTAAGCATGCCAATCTCCCTATGAACCTGAATCCCTGGAAAGGGCTCCAAAGCCTAGCAGCGTTCCGACTGCAGGCCAAACTGCACGCTGCTTCGGGGATTGTCACGAGCCGATGACCCGAGCCTGGGCAGGCCAGCTCCGCCACCTGGTGCCTGGGCTTGGGCACGGGCTGGATGCGGTGAAGCTGCCCGGCCCCTTTGCCATGCGCAGGAGCGTCTGCCGCCGCTCAGTAGAAGCTGCTGCGCGTCGCCCACCAGAGCCCGCCGGCCATCACCAGGCCCAGCGTCACCACATAGCCGCTGTACAGCGCCAGGACTCGCAGCCCGGTGACCCACCACCGGCCGCCGTGCAGGCGCTGCAGCGTGGCGACGCCCAGCAGAGCGCCCAGGCCCAGCAGCAGCTTTCCGAGCGGGGCGCTGAGCGCTGATCCATGGGCCAGCTGATGCAGGGTGGCCAGGGCCAGCCAGGCACCGCTCAGGTGCAGTGAGCACACCATGTGGAAGCCGAAGGCCTGGCGCCGCGCGCGGTACACGCCCGCCATCAGAACGGCCAGCAGGGGGGTCATGGCCAGCAGCAGCCAGGACTCCTGGCGGTCCCAGGCGTCATATTGCTGGCGGCGGAGTTCCTTGAGGACCTGCGGATCGCGCTCCCAGCGCTGGCGCAGCGGCGCGCAACGCTCCTCGGGCAAGCCTTCGCAGACGAAGCGGCCATCCTGCTGGCCGACCTGCAGATTGAAGATTCTGACCATGTAGTTCGCGCCCTCGACGACGTCGCCGAAGGTCTGGATCCGCTTGGCTGCAGGCTCGGTGAGATGCCCGACGACCACGCTGGTCACGACAAGACTCAGGAACAGGCGCAGCGGCAGCAGGTAATGACGTCGGCGCCCGGCCATGTACTCGCGGGTGAGGGCGGCGGGGACGAAGAGCAGGCGAAGCGTGCGCCACAGGGCGCCCTGGCTGCTGAGGTAGTGGCCGCCGAACTCGCGGACGAAGTCGGCGACTGTCGGGATGCGCAGGACCGTCTCCTGCCCGCAGCCGCCACAGAACGGGGGCAGGACGGGCGGAAAGGGGGTGTGGCAGTTTGGGCAGCGAAGGCTGGCGTCTGCGCGCCCGGAGGCTGCATCCGGAGTTGCAGTGGCCGTGGCGGCAGGGGGGACGTCGTGTGCAGCGTGTTCCATGTCAGGCGGCATGATAGGGGCCGCCGCCGGCCGCACCGTGGCCGCACTGTGGCGCCCCCTCCTGCGGCCTGCAGGCCGCTTGACGATCAGGACTCCAGCAGGCTCCTGAGCATCCAGGCCGTTTGTTCATGCACGGTGATGCGCTGCGTCAGCAGGTCGGCCGTCGGCTCGTCGGATGCCTTGTCCACGGCCGGGAAGAGACTGCGCGCCGTGCGGGCCACGGCCTCGTGGCCTTCCTGCAGTATGCGCACCATCTCCAGCGCCTTGGGTGGCGTGGCGGGGGCGTCCTTGAGGCTGCTGAGCTTGGCGAACTGGGCGTAGCTGCCCGGCGCCACGTGGCCCAGGGAGCGGATGCGCTCGGCAATCGGGTCCACGGCATTCCACAGCTCCGTGTACTGGCCCATGAACATCGCATGCAGCGAATTGAACATGGGGCCGGTGACGTTCCAGTGGAAGTTGTGCGTGGTCAGGTAGAGGGTGTAGGTGTCGGCCAGCAGCTTGGACAGGCCGGCAGCGATGGTGGCGCGGTCCTTGTCGGCGATGCCGATGTTGACGCTGGGTGCAGATGCGGATTTCTTGGCCATGGGGCCTCCTGGTGAGCTCGTGAGCGGGGTCTGTCGTCGGGTGGATGTCGCAATCTAACGCAGCCGGCGCGGCACGGCCAGTTGGGCGGCTTGATGGCGGTCATAGCCAGAAGCCATGCCGGCTAACGACAGGGCCCGCTCAGGGCGGGTCAGGTCTTGCCTGCCCGCCGTGGCGACGCTCAACGGGCGAGAGCCTGCATCCAGAGCCGCTGCTGTTCGGCCCGGTGCTGGCGGGGGGAGGGGCTGGGCCCTGCGGCGCGGTCCGGCCGGCTGATGCAGCGCAATGCCACGCCTGCAGGGCAGACTTCTTCCAGCGCTTCGCGCAACAGGGGCCAGGCGCCCTGGGCCCGCTGTTCCTCTTGGATCCACAGCAGCTCCTCCAGGTCCGGCAACTGGGCGAGGGCGCTGCGCAGCGCCTCGCCGGGCAGGGGATAGAGCTGCTCCAGGCTCCACAGCGCCGTGTGCGGCTCGCCCGCGTCGCGCAGCGCGCGGGCCAGTTCGTGTCGCAGCTTGCCGCTGCAGAGCCAGACCCGCTTGCAGGGCGCTGAAGCTGCCAGCACGCGCTGCAGCGGCCGGAAGCCGCCTTCCATCAGGCGCTCCAGCGGTGCATGGCTCAGCGGGTCCTGAAGCAGCTGGCTCTTGGGGGTGAACACGATCAGCGGTCTGCGCGGCTGCGCGCGTGCCTGCTCGCGAAGCAGGTGGAACCACTGCGCGCTGTCTGAGGGGCAGGCCACGCGCAGGTTCTGCTCGGCGCACAGCTGCAGCAGCCGACCCAGATGCGCATTGGAATGCTCGGGCCCCACGCCCTCGTGCCCATGCGGCAGGAGCACGGTCAGACTGGATGCCAGGCCCCACTTGGCCTCGCCCGAGGCGATGTACTGGTCCAGGTAGACCTGGGCCCCGTTGACGAAGTCGCCGAACTGGGCCTCCCACACCGTCATGACCTCGGGGCGTTGCAGGCTGTAGCCGTACTCGAAGCCCAGTGCCGCCGCCTCGCTGAGTGGCGAGTTGATGACCTCGAAGCGCGCTGCGCCGCGGATGGGCGACTGCAGCGGCACATGCCGGTCCATGCGCTCGCCCTGGGCATGCCACACGGCATGGCGATGCATGAAGGTGCCCCGTTCAACGTCCATGCCGGTCAGGCGCACGGACTGGCCGCCTGCCAGCACCGTGGCATGGGCCAGGTTCTCGGCCAGGCACCAGTCCACGGCGCCGCCGCCCCGGCGCGCGAGCAGGCACCAACGTTGGTGCAGCCGCACCAGTTGCTCGTGCAGGATGAAGCCCTCGGGCACCGCGCACAGCCTCGCCAGCATGACCTGGAGCTGGGCGAGGTCCAGGGGCGGCAGGGCCGGTGAAGGGGTGGCTGGCGGCAGGGCCTCGGGCAAGGGGCGGGCCGACTCGCGTGCAAGCCGCCCGAAGCGGGCCAGGGCGCGCAGCGGGGCCTGCGAGCGCAGTGCCAGCCACTGTTGGGGTTCGCAGCGGCCACGGGCGACCAGTTCGGCGCCGTACTGCTCGGCAGCGCTGGGGTGGGCTTCGGCCAGGCGCTGCAGCTGCGGGCGGGTCAGCATGGGCAGGTCGTGCTCGGAATGGCCAGGGCGGCGGAAACCCACGAGGTCGATCACGATGTCCGCCGCGAAGGCCATGCGGTAGGCCAGCGCCAGCTCGGCGGCGCGCGCCAGCTGTTCGGGGGCGTCGGCCCGCACGCGCAGCACCGGGGCGTCGATCACGCGGCTGGCATCGCTGGCGTAGCGTTGGCGCAGCGGGTCGGCAGCATGCGCGGTGGTGAAGCCGATCTGGTTGTTGATCAGCACATGCACGCAGCCCCCCACCTCGTAGGCCGGATGGCGCGACAGCAGCAGGGTCTCGCCCACGATGCCCTGCCCATCGAAGGCGGCATCGCCATGCAGCAGCAGGGCCATGGCGGCCTGCGCGCGGGGCAGCTCCCGTGATGCATCCTGGCAGGCCCGCGTGCGGCCCAGCACCACCGGCTGGATGCTCTGCAGGTGAGAGGGATTGGGCGCCAGGCGCAGGGCCAGGGTGCCATGGGCCGTGTCGCGGCGGGCCTCGGCACCGTGGTGGTAGGCCAGATCGGTCCGGGGGCGGCGGCTGTCGGAATCCAGGGCCTCCAGGATGTCAGCCACTGGGTGATTCAGCAGCAGTGCCAGCACGGCCAGGCGACCGCGGTGCGGCATGCCCATCTCCAGGGTCTGCACGCCATGGGCCGCGGCCTGTTCGCACAAGGCGTCGAGCAGCAGGATCAGGCCCTCGCAACCGGTCAGGGAAAAGCGCTTTTCGAGAGGCAGGCGCTGCTCCAGAAACTGTTCCCAGGCCTGGGCTTCGATCAGGCGCTCCAGCCATTGCAGGCCCTGGTGACGATCGATGGGCACGCTGGCGCCCTCGAAGCGGGACTGCAGCCAGCGGCGCCGGGTGTCGTCCCGCAGCGCCGAGCAGTCCAGGCTCAGCGCGCCGGTGTAGAGGGCCAGCAGGCGGCGCTGCAGGCCGGATACCTGCGTGCATCCCCACTGCGCGGCCAGCGTGGGGGGCAGGTCTTGCCAGCCTTCCAGCCCGAAGGCGGAAGCCTGCAGGGTCTCGGTGGACAGGGGCGGGCTGGCCTGCAGCGGGTCCAGCTGGGCATGGCGATGGCCTTCGCGCCGGACCTGCTCGACATAGGCCTGGACGCGCAGCGCATCAGCCTCAGCTGCAGGCCCGCCCTGCAGGCCGCGGGCCTGCAGGGCTTCGCCCGCGAGGTGGAATCGGCAGCGCCGCGCCCAGTCGGGATGCGGCAGTGGCAGGGTGCTGGTCATGATGTCTTCTCCCTCTTGAGCTGGCCTTCACAGGGCGAAGGTCCGTACCACGTCGTTGAGCTGATGGGCCTGGTCTTGAAGAGAACGGGCCGAGGCCGTGCTCTGCTCGACCATGGCTGCGTTCTTCTGGGTGTTGTCGTCCATCTGCAGGATGGCCTCGTTGACCTGCTCGATGCCCAGGCTCTGCTCGCGGCTGCTGCGGCTGATGTCCGCGACGATGCGGCTGACCTGCTGGATGCTGTCCACGACCTGCTGCATGGTCTGGCCGGCCTGCTCGACCATGCGGCTGCCCTGGTCGACCTGCTGGACCGAGTTGTCGATCAGCCCTTTGATCTCGCGGGCTGCCACGGCACTGCGCTGCGCGAGGCTGCGCACTTCTGCTGCGACCACCGCGAAGCCGCGGCCATGGTCGCCAGCGCGGGCCGCTTCCACGGCGGCGTTGAGGGCGAGGATGTTGGTCTGGAAGGCAATGCCGTCGATCACCCCGATGATTTCGACGATGCGGCGCGACGCGCCGGCGATCTGGTTCATGGTGCTGATGACTTCGCCCACCACCTGCCCGCCCTGCACGGCAACGGCCGAGGCGTCGTGGGCCGAGCGGTCGGCCTGGCTGGCGGAATCGGCGCTGAGCTTGACGGCCGAGGTGAGCTGCTCCATGGCCGAGGCAGTCTGCTCCAGCGCGCTGGCCTGCTGCTCGGTGCGCGCAGACAGGTCCTGGTTGCCGTCGGCCACCTGCAGGGCGGCGCTGGCGATGGTGTCGGCGCCGCAGCGCACCTCGGAGACGATGCGATGCAGGCTGTCCACCATGCGCTGCAGCGCAGCGATCAGTCGGCCGACCTCATCCTTGCGTTCCACGCGCAGGTGGTAGGTCAGGTTGCCCGCGGCCACGGACTCGGCCAGCTCGATGGCATGGCGGATGGGCCGCGTGATGGAGCGGGTGATCAGCACCGCCGTTGCGCCAGCGAAGAGCACGGCCAGCAGGGTGATGGCGGACATCTCCAAGCGGGCGCGGGTGGCGTCGTCCTTGGCCTCTGTCACGTCGGCCACCATGCTGCGGGCCTGGTGCTCGACCATCTTGTCGATCAGTGCGTAGTAGCGCACCTGCAGGCCCACGAGATCGCCCTGGTAGAGACTCAGCGCCGCCTCGCGCTGCTGGGCGGCGAGCAGCTCAAAGACCTTGCGCAGCGCCGCACCATAGGCTTGGCGGGCCTCCGTCTGTTCCTTGAAGATGGCCTTGCTGGTGTCGGTGTTCAGCAGGCTCTCGAGCTTCTTGAAGTTCTCGGTGTTGCGGCTGCGCAGGGCGGCGTATTCGCTCATGTACTGGCGGGTGCGCTCGGGCTCCTCGGTCAGCAGCAGTCGGCCGACGGTGATGATGCCCTTGTCGCCAACGTCCTTGATCTCGTTGCTCAGGGCGATCTGGGCATAGCGATCGTCGACCAGTCGCTCCATGGTCAGCCCCGTGCGGGACAGCACCTGGTTGGCGACACCGAGGATGAGCAGCAGCAAGGAGATCACCAGGGCAAAGGCAATGCTCAGCCGGGTGCCGATCTGCAGTTGGGCCATTTGGAACATGTAGAACTCCCTTGGGCACGGCTCCGGGGCGGCCGTTGCGTGCCAAACAAGTTAGGTCCGGGCCAAGGGCAGCGTCAATCGCAGGGGCTGACAGGGCGCGCGTCGAATGTCACGAATGCCAGCCCAAAAATGGGGGGCCCGAGGGGGGGGACGAGACCCTAGTCGGTGCAATCGATCAGCAGGCGGCGGGCCTGCGCGGCCAGGCGGTCACGCAGCTCGCGCGGTGCCAGCACGCGCACCCGGCAGGGCTGGCGGGCCAGTTCGCGCGCCATCCAGTCCAGGTCGTCAACCTGTGCGCGCAGGCGCCAGCCTTCGGCCTGCGACTCGGGCTCGCCCAGGCTGGGGTCGATGGTGGGCGGCGGCTCGCCGGGGCCGCCCAGAAGCACGTCCACCGCATGGCGGCGGGGCAGGCGCGCCAGGGTCTTGTCCAGATAGGCCAGGACGTCGAAGCCCTCCGGCCGCGCAAAGCTGGCGGGCAGGGCGCGGACCTCCTCGATGCGGTCCAGGCGGAAGCTGCGCAGACCCTCGCGCAGCCGGCACCAGGCCACGAGGTACCAGGTACCGCTGCGCCAGGCAATGCCGTAGGGATGCAGCTCGCGCTCGCTGCCCTGGCCCGAGCGATCCCGGTAGCGCAGGGCCACGCGCTGGCCCGAGGCCGCGGCGGCGCTGAGTGTCAGCAGCTCATGGCCGGCGGATCCCTGGCTGCCGCTGCGACCCAGGTCCAGGGCCACGCTGGTGTTGACGGCCTGGATGCGCTGGCGCTGGGCCTCTGGCATCACGCGGTCCAGCTTGGCCTGTGTGCTGGCGATGGCCGGAAGGGCGCCCTGCAGGCCCAGCTCGCGGGCGGCGCGCAGGCCTATGGCCAGGGCCAGGGCTTCATCTGCGCTGAAGGTCAGCGGCGGCAGCTTGTAGCCGGGCCGTAGGCCATAGCCGCCATCGCAGCCCCGCTGGCTGTGGACCGGGATGCCCAGGGCCTGAAGCTGGGCGATGTAGCGCCGCAGGGTGCGCGCATCCACGCCCAGCAGGGCGGCCAGCTCGGGGCCGCTACGCTGGCGCTGGGATTGCAGCAGCTCCAGCAGGCTCAGCAGGCGGCCGGCGGGAGGGCTGTCCTGTGAGGAGGGGGGGGCAGCGCGGCGCTTGGTCGACGGCATGGGTTTGATTCAGGGCGAATTCTGTCCTGTATGAACTCTACAGTGGCGCCCATCCCCTACATCACCGAATCGCAGAATTCCCGGAGTACCCCACATGGATGCCTCGCACAGCCTCTGGCTTTTCTTCCTGCTGACCCTGGGCATCATCGTGCTGCCCGGCATGGACATGGCCTATATCGCCGGTCATACCCTGCAGTCCGGCGCGCGGGCCGGGCTGCTGGCCCTGGGCGGCATCGTGGCGGGCGGGGGCGTCCATGTGCTGCTGAATCTCAGCGGCCTGTCCGCGCTGCTGATGCTCTTGCCCGGGGCCTTCGAGATCCTGCTGTGGGCAGGTTCGCTCTATCTGGCCTGGATCGGCCTGCAGATGCTGCTGGGCGCATGGCAGGGCTGGCGTGCAGCCCCGGCCTCGGCATCCGTGGCGGTGCCGATGGCGCCTCAGTCCCCCGGGCGCATCTTCCTCAGCGGCATGGCCAACTGCCTGCTCAATCCCAAGGCCTATGCCTTCATGCTGGCAGTCTTCCCGGGCTTCCTGCGCAGCAGTGAGCGGGGTCTGGCCGCCCAGGGCCTGCTGCTGGGCAGCATCATTGCGGGCAACCAGATTGCCGTGTATGGCACCGTGCTGCTGGCCTGCCTGGGCTCGCGGCGCTGGCAGCGGGAGGGCGGCCGAGGCACGGTGCTGCTGTCGGGGGTGATGGGTCTGTGCCTGGTCGCCTTGGCAGCAGGCACGCTGCTCAACGCTGCCTTGCCCCCGCGCTGAGCGCAAGGCTCAAGGCGTGAGCCGGCGCGCCACCGCCACGCATGCCAGCACGCCCACCGTCACGCCCAGCATGCCTGCGCTGACGGCTTCGTGCAGCAAGCCGGCCGCCAGCGCCAGGCCGAAGAGTGGCTGCAGCAACTGCAGCTGGCCCACGGCTGCGATGCCGCCCAGGGCCAGGCCGCGATACCAGAACACAAAGCCGATCAGCATGCTGAACAGGCTTACGTAGGCCAGCCCCATCCAGGCACTCCCATGGATGCCGCTGAAGCTCGCTGGCAGCATCAGCCAGACGCCCAGGACGCTCAGCGGCAGCGCCAGCACCAGGGCCCAGCAGATCACCTGCCAGCCGCCCAGGGTTCGCGCCAGCCGCGCGCCCTCGGCGTAGCCCAGACCGCAAACCAGCACGGCCAGCAGCATCAGCCCGTCTGCCAGCAGCGAGCCCTGCAGGTTCGGGCCGCGGCTCAGCGCATGGCCCACGACCAGACTGCTGCCCAGCACAGCGCAAAGCCAGAAGGCAGGCCGCGGCCGCTCGCCGCCGCGCAGCACGGCAAAGCCAGCCGTGGACAGCGGCAGCAGGCCCAGGAAGAGCAGGGCGTGGGCCGCGCTGAGCTGCTGCAGAGCCACCGCGGTCAGCAGGGGAAAGCCCAACACCACACCGCCGGACACCACGCCCAGCGGCCGCCACTGCGGGCGCGCGGGCCAGGCGGACCGCGTCAAGACCAGGGCCAGCAGCGCGAGCGCGCCAGCCAGGCTGGCTCTCGCGACGGTGAGGAAGAGGGGGTCGAAGTCCGCCACGGCCACGCGTGTGGCAGGCATGGAGCCGCTGAAGATCAGCATGCCGATGAAGCCATGGACCCATCCGCTGCCACGGCTGGCCTGTGTACGCTGTGCTGCCATTGATCACTCCTTGCCGCGCTGGCGCCTGATGTCCTGGATCCGCCGGCGTTCCCGGCGGGGTGTGCAGCGCATGCTAGGCAGGGCAATCAATACAATCAAAAAATTGTCATGGATACACTGCCGCATGCCTCCCACCCGATACAAGCAGTTGGTCGACCGGCTGGCGGCCGACATCCGCGAAGGCCGCCTGCCGCCGGGCAGCCGCCTGGCCACGCACCGGCAACTGGCCGCCCGCGAAGGACTGGCCCTGGTGACGGCCAGCCGCGTCTATGCCGAGCTGGAGGCCATGGGCCTGGTCAGCGGGGAGACGGGGCGAGGCACTTTCGTCAAGGAAACGGCCCTGCCGCCGGGCCAGGGCGTGGATCTGCTGGCCTCGGCGGCCGACATGGTCGACCTGAGCTTCAACTATCCCTCGCTGCCGGGGCAGGCCGAGATGCTGCGCGGCGCCCTGCGCCAGCTGGCCCAGGGGGGTGACCTGGAGGCCCTGCTGCGCTACCAGCCCCTGGGCGGGCGGCCTCATGAGCGCGAGATCGCCGCCCGCCACCTGAGCGACCGCGGGCTCTCGGTCGCAGGGGCCGAGCTGCTGTGGGTGGAGGGCGCCCAGCACGGGCTGATGCTCACGGGCCTGGCCCTGCTGCAGCCCGGCGAGGTCGTGGCCGTGGACAGCCTCAGCTATCCGGGCTTCAAGCTGGTCGCCGAGGCACTGTGCCTGGAGCTCCTGCCCATCCCGGTCGCCGGCATGGGGCCGGACCTGGACGCCCTGGCCGCCGCTTGCCGTCGCCGTCGCGTGCGGGCCGTCTACACCATGCCCACGATGCACAACCCGCTGGGCTGGGTGATGAGTCTGAGGCGCCGCCGCGAGCTGGTCGCCCTGGCTCGTCGCGAGGGGCTGCTGCTGATCGAGGATGGCGCCTACGCCTACCTGGCCGACGAAGCCCCGCCGCCGCTGGCCGCGCTGGCACCGGAGTTGACGGTCTATGTCACCGGCCTGTCCAAGAGCGTGGCTGCGGGGCTGCGAACCGGCTTCGTGGCGCTGCCTGCTGCGCTGGTTCCACGCCTGGAGCGCGCCCTGCGTGCCAGCAGCTGGAGCACGCCGGGCCTGACCAGCGCCCTGGCCTGCGCCTGGCTGGAGGATGGCACCGTCTCCCGCCTGGAGGCCCGCAAGCGCCAGGATGCCCGCGAACGCCAGGCCCTGGCGGCTGAGCTGCTGGGGCCGCTGAAGCCCCGAGGGCATGCCTGCTCCTATTTCGTCTGGCTGCCGCTGGGCGAGGAGGTGCGCGCCGATCAAGTGGCCATGGACTTGCTGCGCCAGGGCGTCTCGGTGTCGACGGCCGAGCCCTACGCGACGGGTCCCGTCGTGCCCCACGCCATCCGCCTGGCCCTGGGTTCGGTGGCCTTGCCCCAGCTGCGCCGGGCCCTGGGCTTGGTGCGCGAGGTCATAGACGCCCGCAGTTATTGAGCGCAAAGCGAGGGGCAAGCGCTTGTGCTCTGAGCGACCAGCCCCGGTTGCGAAGGCCTGCGTGCGATTCTCGCTATCGGTGCGATTGCCATCCTTCAATGGCCGGGGCCAGGCGGCGCTCCTAGACTGCCAGCACCGATTGAACGACCGAGGAGATGCGTATGTCCGCCGAAATGAAGTGCCCGTTTTCTGCAATGGCGGCGGCCGCCGCCCGCGCCGGTGCCACCCAGTCCCTGGCCGGCGCCAAGGGCAACCGTGAATGGTGGCCGAACCAGCTGCAGCTGGGCATCCTGCACCAGCAGTCACCCAAGTCCAGCCCCATGGGAGAGGCCTTCGACTACGCTGCCGAGTTCCAGACCCTGGACCTCGATGCCGTCGTGGCGGACCTCAAGGCCCTGATGACCGATTCCCAGGACTGGTGGCCCGCCGACTGGGGGCACTACGGCCCTCTGTTCGTGCGCATGGCCTGGCATGCCGCCGGCACCTACCGCATTGCCGACGGGCGCGGTGGCGCCGGCACCGGCGCCCAGCGCTTCGCCCCGCTCAACAGCTGGCCGGACAACGGCAATCTGGACAAGGCCCGGCGCCTGTTGTGGCCCGTCAAGCAGAAGTACGGCCGCAAGTTGTCCTGGGCCGACCTGCTGGTGCTGACCGGCAACGTGGCGCTGGAGTCCATGGGCTTCAAGACCCTGGGCTTTGGTGGCGGCCGTGCCGACATCTGGGAGCCCGAGCAGGACATCGACTGGGGGCCTGAGACCACCTGGCTGGGTGACCAGCGCTACAGCGGCGATCGCGAACTCGCCAAACCCCTGGCCGCCGTGCAGATGGGTCTGATCTATGTGAACCCCGAAGGCCCCAACGGCAATCCCGATCCGGTCGCCTCAGGTCGCGATGTGCGCGAGACCTTCGCCCGCATGGCCATGGACGACGAGGAGACCGTGGCCCTGGTGGCTGGCGGCCACACCTTCGGAAAGGCACACGGCGCGGGTGATCCGTCCCTGGTGGGCAAGGAGCCCGAGGGCGCGGCGCTGGAAGAGATGGGCCTGGGCTGGAAGAACGCCTTCGGTTCGGGCAAGGGCGTGCACACCACCACCAGCGGCATCGAGGGCGCCTGGAAGCCCAACCCCACTACCTGGGACATGGGCTACTTCGACATGCTCTTCGGCTACGAATGGGCGCTCACCAAGAGCCCGGCCGGGGCCCATCAGTGGGTGGCCCAGAACGTCAGGCCCGAGCATCTGATCCCCGATGCCCACGATCCCTCCCGCAAGCATCCGCCCATGATGACCACGGCGGACCTGGCCCTGCGCTTCGACCCGGCCTACGAGAAGATCGCCCGCCGCTTCCACCAGGATCCGCAGGCCTTTGCCAACGCCTTCGCCCGCGCCTGGTTCAAGCTGACCCATCGCGACATGGGCCCCCGCGCCCGCTACCTGGGCAAGCTGGTTCCGCAGGAAACGCTGATCTGGCAGGACCCGGTGCCCGAGGTGGACCATGCCCTCATCGACGCCCAGGACGTGGCGGCGCTCAAGGCCCAGGTCCTGGGCTGCGGCCTGTCTACTGCGGACCTGGTGGGCACGGCCTGGGCCTCAGCCTCTACCTTCCGAGGCAGCGACAAGCGCGGCGGGGCCAACGGCGCTCGCATTCGACTCGCACCGCAGAAGGACTGGGCCGTCAACCAGCCTGAGCAGTTGGAGCGGGTGCTGTCCACGCTGGGCGCCATCCAGGAAAGCTTCAATGCCCGGCAGGCCGGCGGCAAGCGGGTCTCGCTGGCCGATCTGATCGTGCTCGCAGGTGACGCCGCTGTGGAGAAGGCTGCCGCCGAGGCGGGCCAGGCCCTGAGCCTGCCCTTCCGGCCCGGCCGCACGGATGCCAGCGCGGCACAGACCGATGCCGCTTCCTTTGCCGTGCTGGAGCCTCGTGCCGACGGCTTCCGCAATTACGTCAAGCCGGGCCTGGAGGCGGCCGCCGCCGCGCTGCTGATCGACAAGGCCCAACTGCTGACGCTCAGTGCGCCGGAGATGACTGTGCTGCTGGGCGGGCTGCGGGTGCTGGGGGTCAATCACGGCCAAAGCGCACATGGCGTGCTGACCCAGAGGCCTGGCGCGCTCAGCAACGACTTCTTCGTCAACCTGCTGGACATGCGCACGCAATGGTCGCGCTCGGCCCCCGATTCCCCGGTGCTGGAGGGCCGAGATCGCCAGAGCGGCGAGCGCCGCTGGACCGCCACCACCGTGGACCTGGTCTTCGGCTCCAATGCCCAGTTGCGTGCCTTGGCCGAGGTCTATGCCAGCAGCGACGCGCAAGCCGTCTTCGTACGGGATTTCGCGGCGGCATGGTCCAAGGTGATGCACCTGGACCGCTTTGACCTGGCCTGAGCGCCCCAGGCGTCTGGCTAGGGCTGGCGCCCCGCTGCTGCGCGGCGGCTCAGTGCCAGGCGCTGCCCGCAGCCGGCTCATCGCCCTCGGGCAGCTCGGCGGACGCCGGCTGCTCGTCCAGGGCGTGGTCAGCCATTTGGTCCAGCTCCCGGTCTTCCGCGCTGGGCACCCAGCCCCGGGCCAGGGCCTGCTGGCGTCGGGCCGCTGCATGGCGCTCGGCGAGCAGAGGGTCGTCGTCGATCAGCCGGCGGGCTTCGCGGATGCTGGCGGCGAACTGGGGCTGCAGACGAGCCAGGGCGCTGAGTTGCGGCCCATGGCGCTCCGGATAGACCTGCCACCAGGCGACGATGCTGCGGGGATTGTTGAGATCCAGATGCATGGCAGGGCTCCTAGGCCTAGACTTTTTAAGTACTGTATGAATGTACAGCATTCTGTTCTGATTGCAACAGCTGGCAGCGTTTGAACGCGATAGCGCCCGTTTAGGCATCTCCCACCAATGGGGGGAGGGTGGGGGCTCCTTCAGTGGGATGGGGGATGACAGCTCTGAGCGCGGACACTTCGTGCACTGCATCACGAGAGGTCGCCATGTTCCACGCCACTGCTTCCACCGTCGCTACCGCTTCGCAACAAGGCCAGGCTGCCAAGGGCGGCTTTGGTGAGGCGTGGCGCTGGGCCCGCGTGGGGTGTGAGGCCCTGGCCTTGTTGGGGCGTCCCTTGCTGCGCCAGGGCCAGGGCATTGCCGGCCTGGAGGTCTCGGACTCCACCTACGAGGAATGGGAGGCCGTGCAGGTCCAGTTCGACGCCCGTGTCCGCGCCGGCTCCCTGCCGGTGCTCTGAGCGCCTGGCCGCGCGGGCCTGCGGCCAGGTTCAGCCACTCGTCATGCCTGTCAAAGGCTGTGGCGGAGGTGGGCGCATACCAATGTTGGATCCCTTCACCCAGCGAGGTAGCGCTCGTAGATGGCCTTGTAGCGCCCCGAGCTGCGCAGCCAGCGCAAGCCCTCGTTGAAGTCGTCGCGCACCTGGGCGTCCCGAAACACAGGGCGGTAGTCGTGGGGGTTGGCCACGGTGAAGACATGCTCCGTCACCGGGAGCAGCGTCTCGCCCTCGCGCCGCAACTGCAGGCTGAAGTAGCGGAAGATGCTGCGATCGGACAGCACCAGGTCATAGCGGCCGCGCATGAGTGTCCGTACCTGCAGGGCCTGGTCGTTGATCTCCACCAGGCGGCCCGCCTTGTGCACAGGCTCCAGCCAGGCCGGAAAACGGCGCAGGGCACCCTGGAAAGAGATGACGCTGAGCCCCGCCAGATCCTCCGGCTTCTGGATTTGCAATCGGCGTGACTGCAGGCTGATCAGCACGTTGTCGTACAGGACCGCGCTGTCGCCGTAGTGGCCTCCTGCCTTGCTCAGGTCTTCACCCAGGTCGGTCATGGTGGCGTCGACATCACCCGTCTTGAAGGCTCGGGGTACCCGGGCGAAGGGATAGAACAGGGGCTTCAGGCGGTAGCCCTTGTAGGCCAGGGCCTCGCGGAAGACATCGACCTCGATGCCGGATTCCGTCTGCGGAAAGCAGAAGGGCGGGATGCGCTCTCCGAAGGCCATGCGCAGCTCGCGGCCCTGCGCCCCTGCCGCACACCCCAGGCTGGGCATCAGCAGGCATGGCAGGGCCAGCATGCACAGGCGGCGTTGCGGCTGCACCGACCCATGCGGCGCTGGTCCGCACCGCCGAACTGCCCCGCGCTCCCCACAGTGGCTTGTCATGGCGTGAAGCTTAGCCCAGCGGAGCGCCGCTGTAGCGGCCGTTTTCAAATGGCGGGGAGCGGGTGGACCGGCACCTGGCCGGGCAGGGGGCGGCCGGGCTCAGCCGGCGTGGCGCGCCAGCTCCAGGCCCAGCAGCGCCCGCTTGGTCAGCGGCCCCCAGCGGTACTCGCCGAACTGGGCGTTGGCGCGGATCACCCGGTGACAGGGAATCAGGTAGGCGATGGCATTGGCTGCCACGCAGCTGGCCACCGCGCGCACCGCGCGAGGGGCGCCTGCCGCCTCGGCCAGTTGGGTGTAGGAGCGGACCTGGCCGGGCGGGATGGCCAGCAGGGCCCGCCAGACCTGCAGGCGCAGCGGGCTGCCGCTCATCAGCAGGCCAATGGTCTGGCGCGGCGCGGCGCCGGACAGCCGGCGCTGCACCTCGGCTGCCAGCTTGGCCAGTCCAGGGTCGTCACGCGCCCAGCGGGCCTGCGGTAGCTCGGCCTGCGCGCTGGCCAGGGCCTGCCCGGGCGCCTCATCCTGCAGAAAGGCCATGCGCAGCACGCCGCGGGCGGTGGCGGCCAGGAAGACGGGCCCCAGCAGGCTGTCGAAGCAGGTCCACTGGACTTCGAGCCCGGAGCCTGCCGTCTTGAACTCCCCGGGCGTCATGCCCTCCAGGCTCAGAAACAGGTCATGCAGGCGCGAGGGCCCCGACAGCCCGGCCTCCAGCGCCGCCGTCAGCACCGGCGCAGCCTGCTGCAGGGCGCTCTTGGCGCGAGCCAGGCTCAGGGCCTGGCTCAGCTCCTTGGGGCTGATGCCCGCCAGCTGCACGAAGCTGCGCTGGAAATGAAAGGGGCTCAGGCCCGCTGCCTGTGCCAGGTCTTCGAGGCTGGGCGCCTGCGGGCCAGCGGCGATGGTCTCTATCGCCCGGCGAATGCGGGCGTAGCGCAGGGGGTCGGTCTCCGTCGCGGTGGGGTCGGACGGTGCGATCGGCGTGGGGGTGTCCATGGCTTTCGGGTCTGGCAGTCGTTGGGCCCATTCTGGCCAGCGACCCGACGGGTGGCGACCCGCTTCTTGCGCTGTGCGGGGGCACCTCAGGACAGGCGCGTCACGCCCTCCAGCTGGCAGGCATAGACGGCATTGCGCAGCGCGGCGATGGCTTCGTAGCGGGTGAAGGTGCGGCGCCAGGCCAGCACCACGCGGCGACTGGGCACCGGCGCGCTGAAGGGGACGTAGCGCAGGTGCGGGCTGGGTTCCTTGGGCACGCTCAGCAGGGGTACGACGGTGATGCCCATGCCCGAGGCCACCATGTGCTTGATGGTCTCCAGCGAACTGCCCTCGAAGCTCTTGCGTATGCCCTCGGCGTCGCTGGAGAAGCGCGCGAACTCGGGGCAGACCTCCAGCACGTGGTCGCGAAAGCAGTGGCCGGTGCCCAGCAGCAGCATGGTCTCGGCCTTCAGCTCCTCGGCGCTGATGGACTCGCGCTGCGCCAGCGGGTGGCTGGCGGGCACGGCGATGACGAAGGGCTCGGCATAAAGCGGGGCCAGGGCCAGGCCGGTGTCGGGGAAGGGCTCGGCCATGATGGCGCAGTCCAGCTCGCCGGTGCGCAGCATCTCCAGCAGCTTCACCGTGAAGTTCTCCTGCAGCATCAGGGGCATCTGCGGGTAGTGCTCAATGGTGTGGCGCACCAGCTCGGGCAGCAGGTAGGGGCCGATGGTGTAGATCAGGCCCAGGCGCAGGGCGCCGGCCAGCGGGTCCTTGCCGCGCTTGGCGATCTCCTTGATGGCGCTGGCCTGCTCGATCACCGACTGCGCCTGCCGGACGATGTCCTCGCCCAGGGGCGTGACCGTCACCTCGCTGGCGCCGCGCTCGAAGATCTTGACGTCCAGCTCCTCTTCCAGCTTCTTGATGGCCACCGAGAGGGTGGGCTGGGACACGAAGCAGGCCTCGGCTGCGCGGCCGAAATGGCGCTCCCGGGCCACGGCGACGATGTAGCGGAGCTCGGTGAGGGTCATGCTATCGATCTCCTGAAGGCCTTAGGGTATGAGCCCTACATTCTGCCGGGCTCGGTGCAAACCCGCAGCGCCCCGCTACACTGCCGCAGCCTTTTTCAACCGTGAGGGCTTCACGCCATGACGACCGAGCGCAAACCCGTCAGCTTGCAGCGCCTGCTGGACATGCACGCCAGCGGCGAAAAGATCGCCATGCTGACCTGCTATGACGCCGCTTTCGCCCATCTGCAGGATGAGGCCGGCGTGGACGTCATGCTGGTGGGGGACTCCCTGGGCAATGTGCTCCAGGGCCAGCCTACCACCGCCCCGGTCGAGCTGGAGGAGATGGTCTACCACACGCGCTGCGTCGCCCGCGGCCGCAAGACGGCCTTCATCGTCGGCGACCTGCCCTTCGGCAGCTATCAGGGTACCCTGGCTGAAACCTGGCACAGCGCGGCGGCTCTCGTGAAGGCGGGCGCCCACATGGTCAAGCTTGAAGGCGGTGGCTGGACGGCCCCGGCGGTGCGATACCTCGTCGAGCGCGGCATCCCGGTCTGCGCCCATCTGGGTTTCACGCCGCAGACCGTCACCGCCTTGGGCGGCTTCAAGGTGCAGGGCCGGGACGAGGCTTCGGCTGCGCGCCTGCGCGCGCATGCGCAGGAACTGGTCGAGGCCGGCGCGCAGATGCTGGTGTTGGAGATGGTGCCTGCGGCCCTGGCCGCCGAGCTCACCCGTAGCCTGCCCATCCCTGTGATCGGCATCGGGGCCGGTGTGGGCTGCTCGGGCCAGGTCCTGGTGCTGCATGACATGCTCAACATCACGCCAGGCCGCAAGCCCCGCTTCGTCAAGAACTTCATGCAGGGCGTGGCCTCGGTGCAGGAGGCCGTGCAGCGCTACGTCGCAGAGGTGAAGGCCAGCACCTTCCCCGAAGACGCCGTGCACGGCTTCTGAACCGGTTCCGACCCCGAAACGTTTTCGATCATGCAGACCCACCACGACATCGCCGGCCTGCGGGCCGCCCTGCAGGGCCGCAGCCCCGTCGCCTTCGTGCCCACCATGGGCAATCTGCACGAGGGGCATCTGTCCCTGGTGCGCCAGGCCCGCGAGGCCGTGGGGCCGCAGGGCGTGGTGGTGGCCAGCATCTTCGTCAACCGGCTGCAGTTCGCGCCGCACGAGGACTTCGACCAATACCCCCGCACCCTGGAGCGCGATTGCGAACTGCTGGCCGGCGTGGGCTGCGACCTGGTGTTCGCGCCCTCCGAGAAGGAGCTCTATCCCGAGCCCCAGGGCTACAAGGTCCAGCCGCCCACCGAGCTGGCGGACATTCTTGAAGGCCATTTCCGCCCCGGCTTCTTCACCGGCGTCTGCACGGTGGTGGCCAAGCTCTTCAACATCGTGCAGCCGCAGGTGGCCGTCTTCGGCAAGAAGGACTACCAGCAGCTGATGGTGATCCGCCGCATGGTGCAGCAGATGGCCCTGCCCATCCGCATCCTGGGCGGCGAGACCTGCCGCAGCGAGGCCGGTCTGGCCCTGTCCTCGCGCAATGGCTACCTCAGCGAGGCGCAGAAGGCCGAGGCCCTGCTGCTGTCGCGCACCCTGAAGGCCCTGATCGCTCGCTGGCAGGCCGGCGAGCGCGAACTGGCGACGATGGAAGCCGCGGCGCTGCAGTCCCTGCGCGAGGCCGGCTGGGAGCCCGACTACGTGGTGCTGCGTCGCCAGCATGACCTGGGCGCGCCCGAGGACGGCCAGCCCCTGGTGGCCCTGGCCGCCGCCCGCCTCGGCAGCACCCGCCTGATCGACAACATCGAAGCCTGAGAGGCGGGCCTGCGGATCGCGCGGGGAGCTGAGGCCGGCTGATCCCAGCCGGACGGCGACGCCAGCCTCACCTCACGCCCAGCAGCTCCACCTCGAACACCAGCGCAGCATTCGGCGGAACCACGCCATTCCTGCTGCCGGAGCTGCCATAGGCCAGGCTGGCAGGGATGACCAGGGTGCGCTTGCCGCCGATCTTCATGCCCGGCACGCCCTGGTCCCAACCCGCAATGACCTCGCCAGCGCCAAGCGGGAAGGTGAAGGGCTGGCCGCGGTCCATGGAGCTGTCGAACTTGCTGCCCTTGCTGCCGGTCGCCTTGACGTCGTAGAGCCAGCCCGTGTAATGCACGGTCACGGTCTTGCCAGTGGCGGCGGCGATGCCTGTGCCCACGACGGTGTCGATAGTCTGCAGGCTGGTGATGGCCGAGGAGCCCGAGGTGTCGTTGAAGACGCTGTTGCCACTGCCGCCACCGCAGGCGCCGAGGCTGCTCGTGACGACCAGGGAGCCAATCAGCAGGGCGCGGCGAAGTGAGGTCTTGCTCATGAGATCGAGAGAAGCGGAGATGTTCAGGCGCGGGTGGGAGCGCTGGGCGAGGAAAACGCCAGTGGCCAGGCCGGCGCGGCGCAGTGTAGACAGGGTCCGCAGGAATGCCTTGCTGCAAGAGCTGACAGGTGTGCGAGCCGCAGCCGCTGGCGGTCATCGGGAGCGGCACCTGCCGCGTTGAGTTCCCCATCCAGGAGGAAGAATCGATGAGCACCCTGTTTCTGCGCACCTTGGTGGCGGCTGCCGCCCTGATCCTGAGCGCCTGCGGCGGCGGCGGCGCGGAGTACCACGGCGGCGGTGGGGGCGGTGGCGGGTCCTATCCGCGGCCCAATCCCCAGCCCTATCCGCCCACCATGAGCTGCAGCAGCACCGGCCTGGCCGCGGCTGCCCAAAGCAGCTATCCCACCGTCTGCATGCTCACCAGCAGCGGCGAAATGGTGATTGAGCTCTACCCGGGCTATGCGCCGATCACGGTCAACAACTTCCTGCGCTATGTGTCCGACGGCTTCTACAGCAATACGCTGTTCCACCACGTGGATCGCGACTTCGTCATCCAGGGCGGTGGCTACACCAGCGGCATGCGGGTCAAGTCCCCGACCTACGCGCCCATCGTGTCCGAGTCCAACAATGGCCTGAGCAATCTGGTGGGTACGGTGGCCATGGCACGCCGCAGCGATCCCAACAGCGCCACCTCGCAGTTTTTCATCAACGTGGTCGACAACAGCAGGACCCTGGACTATGAGAGCGCCAGCAAGCCGGGCTACACCGTCTTCGGACGTGTCATTTCCGGCATGAGCACGGTCTATGCCATCAACGGCCAGCCGACCTACTACTACAACGCCTCCGACATCAAGCCTCAGCAGGAGGTGCTGGTCTACTGGGTGCAGCGGGTGCGCTGAGGCCGCTGCTGGGGCCGGCCGCAAGGCGGCCGTTCAGCGGCCGACGGCGTGCAGCTGCGCGTTGTTGATCGAGTAGACCCGGCCGTCCGGCCCGACGACGGTGGGCGTGTAGGCCTGCCCCACGCCGGCATTCATCCGTACTGATTCGATGAGGGTGTTGCTGCGGAAGTCCCAGCGGTAGAGGAATCCATCCTCGCAGTTGACCAGTGCGGCGCGGCCCGCCACGTCGACGGCCGCTGAGTTGACGCACCACTCGCGCACGCCGCCGGGCGTCTCGGGGTCGGCTGTGGGGCCGATGATGGTGAGCACTTCCTGCATGACGTTCACCCTCGGCGAGACAGGGTCGGGCTGCGAGCTGGCCGGGTCCAGCAGGGCCATGCGGTTCTGGCCATCGCCAGAGCCAATGCCGTAGTAGTTGTTGTACTTGACCAGCAGCAGATAGGACGCCGCCCCTGTGTAGCCGGGCACGGCCTCGGCCGGCACCACGGACGGGGTGTCGTCCCAGCCAAAGGAACCGGGCGTCTTGCGCTGGGCCAGCGAGGCATCGAAATGCAGCAGCCAGCCGCGGCCGTTGTGGTCCATGCGGCTGCTCTCCAGCACGCCGTAGTAGACGTCGCCATCAGGACCTATGGTGGGCGAGGCGGTGCTGCTGTCGCTGACGCGTGCCGGCTGGCTGGTGGCTGGATTGATCAGGGACTGACGTGCCTTCAAGGCCAGTGTGGAGGCATCCAGCGCCAGCAGGCAGCCCCGTTGCATGCCCAGGGCCGGATCGGTGTTGGCGACCACGTAGAGCGTCTTGCCATCCGCAGAGAGCGCCGGTGCGGCGTTCATCGCCGGCTGCACGACCAAGGGATCAGCCGCCAGATCGGCCACCGCCTGCCAGCGGCCAGTGCCGTCGGCAGCGATCCGGGCAATGCCTCCGCGCAGGCCTAGCGGGGCGCCCTCGCGCGCGATGAAGCCGAAGTAGACCGCATCATCCGCACCCACGGTCAGCGGTGTGTTGATCAGCACCGTGCTGTCGAAGCTGGCCGGCGTGCCGTCGTAGGCGGCGTTCCCGTAGAAGGCCAGGGTGCGCACGGTGCCGGCAGCCTGGTCCACCTGCTCCCGTTGCAGCAGCCGCCCGCCCTTGGCCGGGACGTACAGCCGGCCCAGGCGGTCCAGGGCGATGTTGAATGCCGGCGTCCAGCTGCTGGTGGGCAGCACATAGTCGGTGGCCAGCGTCCACAGTGTGCTGCCGTCACTGCCCTTGCGAGCGTCGACGATGAAGTCACCGCTGCTGCTGGTCTTGACCGGCACCATGACGGTGTTGGCGGCGCTGATCACCGGCGTGCCGTAGTGGATCAGAAGAAAGCCGCCCGAGCGGTACGGTGGCTGACGGTCCACCGGCAGCGTCCAGAGCACGCGCTGCAAGGGCTGCGTGGCGACGCCGGCCTGCGCGGTGTGCTGCGCGTTGCCGCCGTAGAAGGCCCAGGCTGGACCGCTGGAGGGTGTCGGTGTGGGCGTGGGCGCGGGCGTTGGAGTGGGCGCTGGAGTGGGCGTGGGCGTGGGCGATGGTGTCGGTGTGGTTCCGCCTCCGCCGCCGCAGGCCTGCAGCAGGCCGGCCATGCCGGCGCCCAGGAGCAGGCGGCGGCGCTGTTCTTGTTGTGGCATGGGATCCTCTCGCTTGGGCAGACAGGTTCCGCGCATTGGACGCGGCCGGGCCCGGCAAGACGCTGAGTAATTTCCCTAGGACTCTGACACGCCCAGCATGGCACGCACCACAATGCGCGCCATGCTTGCTGCTGCCCTGTCTTTCGTCCGCTCTTCCATCCGGCCTTTCGTCCTGACCGCCGCCTCGGTCGTCTCGGTCGCCGGGCTGGCTGCCCTGATGGCCTGTGGTGGCGGAGGGGGCGGAGGAGGCGGAGCAGGCAGCAGCAGCCTGCCGGACATGGCGGCTGCGGCGCGTCTTCAGCTGGGCGAGCGACTCTTCAACGACCGCAACCTGAGCGGCTCGGGCCGCATGTCCTGCGCCACCTGCCATGATCCTGCTTTCGCGCACGGGCCCTCGAATGCCCAGGCGGTGCAGGTGGGCGGCGCCTTCGAGACCGAGTTCGGCCTGCGCGCCGCGCCCAGCCTGCGCTACCTGGACAGCGTGCCGGCCTTCAGCCCGGGCGATGGCAGCCTGGCCAGCCTGCGCGGCGGCCTCATGAGCGACGGGCGCGCCGCCAGCCTGGAGGCGCAGGCCCGGCTGCCTTTGCTCAATCCCCTGGAGATGGACAACGGCAGCGTCGCCATCCTGGCGGGCAAGCTGCGCCGGGCGGCTTATGCGCCGCTGTTCGTGCAGGTCTTCGGCGAGACGGCGGACGATGAGCTCAAGGTGACGCAGGCCACCCAGGCCCTGGCCGCCTTCCAGCGCGACAGCGCCCAGTTCCATCCCTTTGACAGCAAGTACGACCGCACGCTGCAGAGCCTGGAGCAGCTCAGCGCGCCCGAGCAGCGCGGCCTGCAGCTCTTCCGCGATCCCGAGAAGGGCAACTGCATGAGCTGCCACGAGATCGTGACGAACTCGGGCCAGCAGCCGCGCTTCACGAACTTCGGCTACGCGGTCCTGGGCGTGCCGCGCAATCCGGCGGTGCCGGCCAATCGCGACGCCGCGTATTTCGACCTCGGCCTGTGCGGCCCGCAGCGCCAGGACCTGCAGCGGCCGGCCTACTGCGGTGCCTTCCGCACACCCAATCTGCGCAATGTGGCGCGCCGTCCGGTCTTTTTCCACAATGGCCGCTTCAACTCGCTGGCGCAGGTGCTGGCGTTCTACAACACGCGGGACAGCGACCCCACCCGCTGGTATCCCACCGTCAATGGCGTGGTTCAGCGCTTCGACGACCTGCCCGAAGCCCTGCGCGGCAACGTCAACACCCAGGCCCCCTTCGGCAGCGCCACGCCTCGCATGAGTGCGGCGGACCTGGCGGACCTGCAGTGCTTCCTGGAAACCCTCAACGACGGCCACCAGATCGGCACACCACCGAGGGAGGGCTGCCGCTGAGACACGAGGCCGGGGCGGTTTGAGGGTCAGGTCTTGACAGCGGCCGCAGGCCTCAGGCCTTGAGGAACTCGGCCTTGCTGCCCAGCCAGCGGTCCACATGCTTCGCGGCGGCACCCGGGTGGGCATCCAGCAGCTGGGGCGCCAGGCGCCGTGCGGCCTGCAGCAGCGGGGCGTCCTCCTGGAGATCGGCGAAACGCAGCAACTCGGCGCCACTCTGGCGTGCGCCCATGAACTCGCCGGGACCGCGGATGTCCAGGTCGCGGCGGGCGATCTCGAAGCCGTCGGTGGTCTCGGCCATGGCGCGCAGGCGCTCCTTGCCGGTCTGCGAGAGCGGCCCGGTATAGATCAGCACGCAGACGCTGGCCACCGAGCCGCGGCCGACGCGCCCGCGCAGCTGGTGCAGCTGCGAGAGCCCGAAGCGCTCGGCATGCTCGATCACCATGAGGCTGGCATTGGGCACATCCACGCCCACCTCGATCACGGTGGTGGCCACCAGAACCTGCATCTCGCCCGCGGAGAACAGTGACATCACCGCCGCCTTCTCGGCCGGGGGCATGCGGCCGTGCAGAAGGCCGATCATGCGGCCGGGCAGCGCGGCGCTGAGCTCGGCGTGGGTCTCGGTGGCGTTCTTCAGGTCCAGGGCCTCGGACTCCTCGATCAGCGGGCAGACCCAGTAGACCTGCCGCCCCTCGGCCACGGCGTCGGCGATCTTGGCGATGACTTCGTCGCGCCGGCCGTCGGCGAAGACGCGGGTCACGATGGGGCTGCGGCCCGGCGGCAGCTCGTCGATGGTCGACACGTCCAGGTCGGCGAAGTAGGTCATGGCCAGGGTGCGCGGGATGGGCGTGGCGCTCATCATCAGCATGTGCGGCTCGATGCCGGAACGCTGAGCCGGGAGATGGGGGACATGGTCGCCATAGCCGGGAGGCATCTCGCCGGTGGAGGACTCCAGCTTCTTGCGCAGGGCCAGGCGCTGGGCCACGCCGAAGCGGTGCTGCTCGTCCACGATGGCCAGGCCCAGGAAGCGGAACTGCACCTTGTCCTCGATCACCGCATGCGTGCCCACCACCAGTTGCGCGCTGCCGTCGGCGACCGCGTCCAGCATCTTCTGGCGTGCCTTGCCCTTGACCGAGCCAGTGAGCCAGGCCACCTGGATGCCCAGAGGCTCCAGCCAGCCGATCAGCTTGCGGAAATGCTGCTCGGCCAGGATCTCGGTGGGCGCCATCAGCGCGCACTGCCAGCCCGCGGCGATGCAGATGGCCGCGGACATGGCCGCGACCACGGTCTTGCCCGAGCCCACATCGCCCTGCAGCAGGCGGTGCATGGGCTGGGGGCGGGCCAGGTCATGCGCGATCTCCTCGCAGACGCGGCGCTGCGCCCCGGTCAGCACAAAGGGCAGGGCGGCCAGCAGCCGTTCCTGCAGGCCGCCCGGGCGCGTGGGCAGCATGGGTGCTCGCAGCTGGGCTCGCTCGCGCTGGGCCTTCATCTGGCTCAGCTGCTGAGCCAGCAGCTCCTCGAACTTGAGGCGCTGCCAAGCCGGGTGGCTGTGGTCCTCCAGGCTGCCCAGACGGGCCAGGGGCGGCGGATGGTGCAGGTAGTTCAGCGCCTCGCGCAGCGAGGGCAGGGGCTTGGGTACGGTGCCGGCGGGCAGGACCTCGTCCAGCGGTGCGCGCTTCATCGCCGCGGCGATGGCCTTGCGCAGATAGGCCTGGGGCAGGCCGGCGCTGGTGGGGTAGACCGGCGTCAGGGCGGTGGCCAGCGGGGTGTCCTCGTCCACCGTCTTGAAGCTGGGGTGGACCATCTCGCGGCCGAAGAAGCCACCCCGGACCTCGCCCCGCACCCGCACTCGCGTGCCCACGGCCAGGCTCTTCTGGTGCGAGGGGTAGAAGTGCAGGAAGCGCAGTGTCAGCTCGGCCGCGCGGCCACGGCCCGCGGCCTCGGGGGCCTCGTCCTGGAGGCGCACGATCAGCTGGCGGCGGCCGCGCAGCTCCACCCGGCATTCGCGCACCACGCCCTCGCACTGCACCGTCTCGCCCTCGTGGGCCTCGGTGACGGGCGTCAGGCGCGTCTCGTCCTCGTAACGCAGGGGCAGGTGCAGGGCCAGGTCGATGTCGCGCTTGAGGCCGAGCTTCTCCATGGCCTTCTTCGGGCCGGACTTGGCCGTGGCGGCAGCCGGGGCTGGGGCCTCACGGGACGCAGGAGGCCGGGTGGACGGGTCGGGGTCGGCGGACATGGGCGGCATTCTGCCTAAGCCGGGGGGCGGCTGCCGGCGGCTGTCGTCTGGAATCGGCGAAGATGCGTTGGTGCAAGACCTGACAAATGATCAAGGAGCCTGGGAATGATCAGCAAGCGCGCATGGGGATGGGGCATGGCGACGGCCATGGTGGCCTTGCTGGGCGGCTGCGCCAGCATGAGCGAGGGCGAATGCCAGCGTGCCGACTGGTACCAGAAGGGCGTGCAGGACGGCCGCGACGGCCAGGCGCGCGACCGCGTGGAGGACCATGCCAAGGCCTGTGCCAAGGTGGGCATCAGCCCGGACGAGACCCGCTGGCAGGCGGGCTGGGCCGAGGGCCTGCGCCGCTACTGCCGCCCCGCCAACGGCTGGCAGCTGGGACTCAAGGGTGAGTACTACCGCGGCGTCTGCGCTGACCAGGCCGATGGCGAAGACTTCGAGAACAACTACCAGGCCGGCAAGCGCGTCCATGACATCGGCCAGCAGCTGGATCGCAACTACCGCGAGATGCAGCGCCTGGAGCGCGACCTCGCCGACGCCAAGACCGACGAGGAGCGCAAGCGCCTGCGCAGCCTGCTGCGCGAGCTGGACATCGAGCAGCAGCGCCTGCGTCAGCGTCAGCGCATGGAGATGCTCTCCGCGCCGCGCTCCTGACCCGCGGCGCACAAGGCATGACGCCCTGGCGGGCCAGGGCGTCATGGGGGGATGCCGGAGCGATCAGGTCGGTGTGGGTACGCCGGCCATGCGGTCATGCTTCAGGAAGTACTGGCGGGCCAGGGCGACCAGCTGCTTGTCGCTGGGATGATCGACGGATTCATAGCCCACGATGGACGGCTGCAGCGCGGCGCGGTGCTTCTCCACGTAGTGCTTGAAGTCCTTTTGCGCCGTGGATGAGCCCACGACCAGGACTTCCTGGATGCCGGCGAGGGCGTCGCAGACATCGGCGTAGAACTCATGCTCGCTGCGCACCGTGCTGCCGTGCTGCTTGGTGTGGTGGGTGTGCGCCTTGACCTTCTCGGCCTGCACATGCTCGGCGTCGAACTGCAGGATGTTGGCGCTGTGATGGTCCAGCCAGACGACGGCGTGGAAAAGGCTCATGCGGGGCTCCTGTGAAAGAAAGGGGTGGAAAACGGGGCCAGGCTCAAAGCGTGGCGTGGTGGGCGCCGCCGCCGCGGGCTTCCGCGGCGGACTGGCAGTCGATGCAGCGGGTGACCTGGGGGCTCAGCCGCAGTCGGTCGAAGGCAATCGCCGCACCGCAATCGGCGCATTGGCCGAAGTCGGGGTCCTGCAGGCGCTGCAGGGCGGCGTCGATGTCCCGCAGGGCCTGCAGGGTGGCATCGCTGCGGGCGAGGTCCACCTCGCGATCGGCCTCATGGGCGGTCTCGCCGTCGGTGTCTTGCAGCAGCTGCTCGCGGGCATGGGTGACGCGATCCGTGCCGCCCAGCTGCAGCTTCAGCTCGCCTTCCAGGCGGCTGCGCTGGGCCTGCAGGGCGGTCTCGAGAAGGCTCTTCTGGCCTGGGGTCAGGGATGTGCTCATGGGAAGCTCCTTGACTTCATGGTGGCACTGCGGCGGCCGGGTCACGTTGATCCGCGTCAAGCCTCCTGTGGGCATGGAACAATCCGCCGTTGGCGCGGCATGCGCAGTCGTGCATGCAGCCTTGCGGCCCTTCTTGTGGCGCGCCACGTCCTTGCAACCCCTTTTTGGCACGGGTCCGTCCGGCCCTCAAAACCATGAGCAGCACTTCCTCTGCCGCGACCCGCGAATTCAGCGTCAGCGACTTCGATTTCGAACTTCCTCCCGCACTCATCGCCCAGCACCCGGCGGCTGAACGCAGTGCCTCGCGCCTGCTGGACGGCCGCAGCCTGCCTCCGGTGGATCGCGTCTTTCGCGAGCTGCCGGGGCTGCTGAACCCGGGCGACTTGCTGGTCTTCAACGACACCAAGGTCATCAAGGCCCGCCTCTACGGCGCCAAGGCCAGTGGCGGCGCAGTGGAGGCGCTGATCGAGCGCGTGCTGCCCGGCACGCAGGAGGTCTGGGCACACATGCGCGCGAGCAAGAGCCCCAAGCCCGGCGCGGTGGTGCGCTTCGCCGACGCCTTCGACGCCGAGGTGCTGGGCCGCTGCGGCCCCGACAACGGGCTCTTCCATCTGCGCCTCTCGGGCGATCCCTTCGAGCTGCTGGAACGGCATGGCCATGTGCCGCTGCCGCCCTACATCACCCATGACGACAGCGCCGACGACGTGCGCCGCTACCAGACCGTGTTCGCCCGCGCGCCCGGCGCCGTGGCCGCGCCGACGGCGGCCCTGCATTTCGACGAAGGCGTGCTGGCCGCGCTGGCCGCCCGCGGCATCGACACGGCCCATGTGACCCTGCACGTGGGCGCCGGCACCTTCCAGCCGGTGCGCGTGGAGAAGCTCACCGAGCACCAGATGCACAGAGAGTGCTTCGAGGTGCCGGCGGCCACGGTGGAGGCCATCGCCGCGACCCGCGCCCGCGGCGGCCGGGTCGTCGCGGTGGGCACGACCACGCTGCGCGCCCTGGAGTCGGCGGCACGCGGCGGCACGCTGCAGGCGGGCGCCAGCGAGACGAGCATCTTCATCACGCCAGGCTTCCAGTTCCGCGTCGTGGACCGCCTGGTCACCAACTTCCACCTGCCCAAGAGCACGCTGATGATGCTGGTCTCGGCCTTCGCGGGCTACGAGCACGTGATGGCCCTGTACCGCCATGCCATCAGCGGCGGCTACCGTTTCTTCAGCTATGGCGACGCGATGCTGCTGGAGCGTCGGGAGGGCTGATCAGCCCTCGTCCGGCGCCAGCCAGCCCAGCCGCCCCTGGCAGGCTTCGTTGAGCCGGGCCTGGAAGGCGGCGGCCTGCGGCTCGGGCAGGGCCAGGTTCATCTCGACCATGGCCCCGTGCTGCACGTCCAGCAGCCGCGCCTGCGCCAGCTCGATCTCGCGGCGCAGCAGCCCTTCCAAGGAGTAGGGCAGGGTGCAGCGCAGCAGGGCCTGGCGCACGCGGGGAATCTTCTGCGCCTGCAGCAGGGCCTGGGCGATGCTGTCGGTGTAGGCCCGCACCAGGCCGCCCGCGCCCAGCTTGACCCCGCCGAAATAGCGCACCACGGTGGCCAGCACGCCGTCCAGGTCCTGGTGGCGCAGCACGTCCAGCATGGGCCGGCCGGCGGTGCCGCCGGGCTCGCCGTCGTCATTGGCCGCCGACTGGCCGCCTGCCAACAGGGCCCAGCAGACATGGGCGGCGCCGGGATGCTGCTGCTTGAGCTCGGCCACGCGGGCCTGGGCCAGGCTGCGGTCGGCACAGGGTTCGACGCAGCCGATGAAGCGGCTTTTCTTGATCAGCAGTTCGCTGTGGACGGGGGAGGCCAGGCTGAAGGGCATCAGGGCATTGTCCCTCCTGCGGGCTCGGTGCTTCGGCTCTTGCGCAGGCCCGCAGCGGGGGGCGGCAGGTCCGGCCGCAGATCCGGTCTCAAGTCCGGACGCATCTCGCGCGCCATGCGCTCGCCCACATGCCTGCGGAAGATGGCCTCGATGCTGCCATCGGCCACCAGCGATTCCAGGGCCTGGCGCAGGCGCTGGCGCTCGGTCTCTGACAGCCGCGCCCGCGACATGATCAGGCCATGGACGACGCGGTCCTGCGGCGCCCAGTCCAGCACGGCCAGTTGGTTCATCAAATCGGGCTTCTGCAGCATGGGGCTCCAGGAGGTGGGCAGGGCCAGCATCAGGTCGGCCCGGCCGGCCAGGAAGAGGCGCAGGACGGTGTCGAAATCCGCCGCCTCCACCAGGCGCCCCTGCTCTCGCAGCTGGCTGATGAAGCTGTCAAAGCCCGGGCCATGGCGGAAGGCCTTGACCACCACGACGCGGCGGCTGGGGTCCGCCAGGAAGGCCGCGGGCGTCGGCAGGCGCTGGGCCAGTTCCTTGCGCATGAGGGCGAAGTTGCGGGTCTGGAAGTAGGGCACGAAGTCGGCGAAGCGCTCGCGCTCGGGCGTGGCGATGCCGGACACGCTGAGGTCCAGGCTGCCCGTGGCCAGGCGGTCCCAGATGCGCACCCGTGACTCCAGCTGAGGCCTGAACTCGCACTGGCTGCGTTGCTGCAGGGCCTGGACCACGTCCTTGTCGATGCCCGAGAAGCCGCCGTCATCGCGGTGGTAGAGCAGGCCCAGCTCGTAGAAGGCCAAGGTGTAGGGGCCGCAGGGCGGCGCCGCTCTTGCGGCAGGCGGCAGCAAGGCCAGCAGGCCAGCGAGCAGCAGGGAAGGCAGGGGAAGGAGAGACATGGACGCGCTCGGGCAGGACGGCCGCTGGCCGGTGTCTCCCTGTTTTTCCCCAGTGTAGGAGTCTGTGGCGGATGAGGAAAGGCACCGGCATCTCTTCGCGGGGGGCGCCCGGCTTGCCCCGCCGCGGATCACCCCTGCGACAATTGCCGCATGCTGAAGTTCGAACTCCTCAAGACCGAGGGCCGCGCCCGCCGCGGCCGCATGACGCTCAACCACGGCGTGGTGCAGACCCCCATCTTCATGCCCGTGGGCACCTACGGCACTGTCAAGGGCGTGATGCCGCGCTCCCTCGAGGAGATGGGCGCCCAGATCATCCTGGGCAACACCTTCCACCTCTGGATGCGGCCGGGCCTGGACATCATGAAGCAGTTCGGCGGTCTGCACCGCTTCGAGCGCTGGGACAAGCCCATCCTCACCGACTCCGGTGGCTTCCAGGTCTGGAGCCTGGGCGAGATGCGCAAGATCAGCGAAGAAGGCGTCAAGTTCGCCTCGCCCGTGAATGGCGACAAGCTCTTCCTGACCCCCGAGATCTCCATGCAGATCCAGACGGTGCTGAACTCCGACATCGTCATGCAGTTCGACGAGTGCACGCCCTACGAAACCAAGGGCCACATCACCACCGAGGCGGAAGCGCGCAAGTCCATGGAGATGAGCCTGCGCTGGGCCAAGCGCTGCCAGGACGAGTTCAGCCGCCTGCAGAACCCCAACGCCCTGTTCGGCATCGTGCAGGGCGGCATGTACGAGAACCTGCGGGACCACTCCCTGGCCGGCCTCGTCGAGCTGGACCTGCCGGGCTACGCCATCGGCGGCCTCTCGGTGGGCGAGCCCAAGGCCGACATGCTGCGCGTGCTCGAGCACACCGGCCACCAGCTGCCCGCGAACAAGCCGCGCTACCTGATGGGCGTGGGCACGCCCGAGGACCTCGTGGAAGGCGTGCGCCAGGGCATCGACATGTTCGACTGCGTGATGCCCACCCGCAACGCACGCAACGGGCATCTTTTCACCCGCTTCGGTGACCTTCGCCTGCGCAACAGCCGCTACAAGAGCGATGAGCGCCCGGTGGACGAAACCTGCAGCTGCTATACCTGCAAGGGCGTGACGAACGCCGACGGCAGCGTCAGCGGCGGCTTCAGCCGTGCCTATCTGCACCACCTGGACCGCTGCGGTGAGATGCTGGGCCCCATGCTCACCAGCATCCACAACCTCCACTACTACCTCAACCTCATGCAGGAAGTGCGCGACGCCCTGGACGCCGGCGACTTCGAAGGCTTCCGCGCCCGCTTCGCGGCGGACCGCGCACGCGGCGTCTGAGTTCGCCAGGCCTGCCGCCATGAGCGCCCGCGCCGCCATGCACCCGACGCGCGCATGGCTTTTGGCAGAGTGCGCCCTGCGGCGCATCATGGGTTCATGCTCAAGCTGCTGATCGCCCCGCTGCGCTGGCTGGGCCGCCTGCTGATGGCCCTGTTCATCCTCTTCGAGGAATGGGGCTGGGTGCCCCTGCAGCGGCTGATGGCCTGGCTGGCCCAGTGGCCGCCGCTGAAAGGGCTGGAGGACCGCATCCGGGCCCTGCCGCCCGGGCCGGCGCTGGCGGTGCTGGTGCTGCCTTTCCTGCTGGCCATCCCCGTCAAGCTGCTGGCGGTCTGGCTCATGGCCTCGGGCCGCGCGCTGCTGGGCCTGCTCCTTATTCTGACGGTCAAGTTCGGTGGCACGGCCCTGCTGGCCCGCCTCTTCCTCCTGACCCAGCCCACGCTGATGGCTCTGCCCTGGTTCGCCCGACTCTACGGGCGCTGGACCGCCTGGAAGCAGGGCGTGCTGGACTGGCTGCACGCCACCCTGCTGTGGCGGCAGGCGCGGGCGATCAAGCGCCAGCTGAAGCAGCGCTTCAAGCGCTGGCGCCAGCAGTGGCGGGCCCTGATGCACGGCGGAGCCTCGTCCTGAGGGGCGCCGGGGAGGGCTGGTAGCAGCCCGGTGCTCGCCCTCCCGGTCCGCCCGCCTGGCTCATGCGATGAGCGAGCGCTCCGGCAGGGCCAGCGTGACGCAGGTGCCTACGCCCGGCTCACTGCTCAGCGTGAGACGGCCTTCCATCAGCTCGATGATCTCCTTGACGATGGCCATGCCCAGGCCGGTACCGGGGATGGCACCGGACTTGTCGGCGCGGTAGAAGCGCTCGCTGACGTGGGCCAGTTCCTCGGCCGTCATGCCGATGCCCCGGTCCTGGACAGCGACTTCCAGCTGGGCCCCGCCGCCCTCGCGCCGGGCGCGCGAGACCGTCACCCGCACCTCGCCGCCCGCCGGCGAGTACTTGTAGGCGTTGGACAGCACATTGCGCAGGGCTTGCAGCAGCTTGGCGCGGTCGATGCGGACCTGCGCGCCGCCGACGTCCGGAGCGAGCTCCAGCCGCGGCGGCTCGCGGCCGTCGGCGGGCTGGAAGTCCTGCACCAGCTCGGTCAGCACCGGCGCCAGGGCCAGTTGCTCGTACTGGAAGTCCTTGCCGCGGCGTGCCTCCATGCGGGAGAGGTCCAGCAGCTCGTTGAGGATGTGCATCATCGCCTCGCTCTGGCGGTGGATGCGGCCCAGCACGTCCTTCAGGCGCTCCGGCGAGGGGGTGCGCATCATCAGCAGCTCGGAGAAGCCGTAGATGCTGGTCATGGGGGTGCGCAGTTCATGTGCAGCCGTGGTCACGAACTCGCTCTTGAGGCGGTCCAGCGCGACCTGATGGCTGAGGTCGCGGATGTGCAGCACCTGGCGTATGGTGCTGCTGCTGCCGCGATGAAGGGCCAGCTCCAGCACCCGGTCGCGCGGCTGGGCCAGTTCGATGGACTGGCGGCGGTCGGCGAGCTGGTCTATGGCCAGCGCGCTTTGCGAGTCCACGCAGCGCGCCTGCAGCGTGCGGGACAGCCCGGCCTTGTCCAGGCCGAGGATGTCGGCGATCTCGCAGCCGGTGAGCGTCTCGAAGGCGGGGCTGGCGTAGTGCACCGTGCCGTCCGTGTCGAAGGCCACGAAGGCATCCGGGCTCAGCGCGAAGATGGCCTCCAGCTGGGCGGACTGGCTGCTGAGCTGCTGGACCAGGTCGGCCACCAGGCGTGAGAGGTGCTCGATCTCGGACGGCGCCTCGTCATGCAGCTGCAGCAGGTGGGAGAGGTTGCCGCGGCTGCGGTGCTGCTCCAGCAGCTCCCGCATCGAGCGCATGGCCGCTGCGCGGGCCGACAGTTCCTCCTGCAGCTGTGCGGCCAGACGCTGCTCCGCGCTGACGTCGCGCAGGGCATAGACCCAGCCGGCCACCTGCCCGTCGCCCGCCCGCACCGAGGAGCGGCTGACCGACACGATGAGCGGCTCGCCCCGCGGCCGCTGCAGGACCATCAGGCCACCGGCTTCGTCTCCTTCGTCACTTTCGACGTGCAGGTGAGGCATGAGGCTACGCAGGCTGCGGCCCAGCAGTGCCTGCGGGCTGCTGCCCAGCCAGTCCGCCAGCACCGGGTTCACGAGCACCAGCTCGCCTTGCGCATTGGTGGTGGCGATGCCGTCGGCAATGGCAGACAGCGTCACCGCCGCCTGCGCGCGCTCGGCCTGCAGGGAGGCGGCGGCCTTGTTGAGGATCTCGAAGGTCTGGCGGAACTCCAGGGGCGCGGCGGCGTCGTCCGCCATGCTGGCGAGCGCGCCGCCCTGGGTCTGCAGCTGCTGGCCAAAGGCCTGGATGCGGCCCAGGTTTCCCAGCCAGCGCTTGAGCGGAAACCACACCAGCACCACGCCGCTGGCCAGGGCGCTGAGGGCCAGGGCCAGGGCGAGCAGGCCCTGACGCCAGATCTCGCCGGCCACGTGCTGGGTGTGGAAGCTCAGGCGCAGCACGCCGTAGTCCCGCCCGCCCACGTTGATGGGCAGGTTGGCATCCACCAGCTCCTCGTTCACCCGCCGCATCAGCCAGGCCGGGGCGCCCAGCCCCGGGTGTTCCTGGCGACGCACGTCGATGAGGGCGCCCTTCATGTCGATGAACTTGGCCCGGTCCAGGGCCGGGTGGTCGATGGCGCGCTCCAGCTGGCGCTTGATGGTGTCGTAGTCCCCGATCACCGCGGACTCGCCGACGGCCGGGCTGATCACGGCGGCCAGGGCGTCGACTTCGATGATGGCCTGGTCCATGCTGCTGCGCGCGGTGTACCAGACGAAGCCGCCAAAGCCCAGCCCCACGAACAGCAACATGGCGGCCGAGTGCAGCAGGAAGACCCGAGCCACCAGGCTCTGGGGCAGCAGGGCGCCGAGGCGAAACGCCATGGCTCAGCGCAGTTGGGCCGGGGCGGTCTGGTAGAAGCGGCGGTAGGCGGCGTACTCGCTGCCATCGGAGGCAATGAAATGCGCCTCGCCCGTCAGGCCCAGGGCCTGCGAGCCCTGCTCCAGGATGGCCAGGCCGCGCGGGTCCTTGTGCATGTTCACGAAGGCGCGGGCCACGGCCTGCATGTCCTTGTCGGGCACCCGGGCCGATGCCATCAGGGCCAGGTCATGCAGGGCATCGGAGCTCCACAGCACGCGATAGGCCTTGCCTTCACGCCGGGCGTGGCTCTCCGCCAGCTGGGAATTGGCGCCGCATGCGGCCACCTTGCCGCTGTAGAGCTGGGTCAGCGCGCCGTCCATGTTGCCGCCGAAGACCACGCGCACATTGATCTTGCGGTTGAGCAGCTGCGCATAGTTGAACTTATAGGCCACCAGCGCCTCGGGGCCGGGGAAGCTGACGTCCTTGCCCTCCAGCTGGGCGAGATCCTTGATGGGCGAATCGGCCGGCACGACGATCTGGGCGTGGATGGGCGGCGTCATGCGCCGGCCGAAGACCCGCCAGCCCAGCTGCTCGCGCTCCGGGCTGAAGAGGTGGTTGCTGAAGACGAAGTCCACCTCCTGGGCCAGCACATAGCTGGTGGTGTCCGCCGAGGTGCGGCCCAGCTTCAGCGCCAACTTCACCCCGCTCTTCTCCGACACGTAGGCAATGATGGGGTTCCAGTAGGTGGCCATCAGCGGGATGCCGGCCTGGTTGACGGGGGAGAAGTTGTAGACCTTGTCCTGGGCCAGGGCGGGCGTGCCCAGGGCGGCGAGGCCCAGGGTGGATCCCAGCTGGCGCAGCACGGTGCGGCGGGCGGCATCAGGAAGCGTGGCGCGGGGCATGCATCACCTCGGTGGCGGCTCTTGAGAGGGCCATGATGCGTCAAAGCGGCGCGGCCGCAGGGGCATGGCCCCTCAAAAGCGCGACTTTTCTGACCGGGGCGGGGGGCGGCTTGCGCGGACATGGGTGGCCTGTGAGGCCAGGGCAACAGCGCGCAGCCGGTTCACGGGCCAGGCGGCTCAGGTGATCAGCAGCTGCCCCACCTGCGCCTGCAGCCCTTCCGGCGTCACGTCCTGCGGCGCCAGCGCCGGTCCGGCTACCAGGCCGACCCGGCTGAAGATTCCGCGGCGGAAGGGGCGCACCATGGCCTGCCCCTGCTCGATGCGCGAGAAGTAGGAGCCCCAGAGGTTCTGCAGCGCCAGGGGCACCACGGGCACGGGGTGGGTTTCGAGGATCTTCATGATGCCGCCCTTGAAGGGCTGCAACTGGCCGTCGCGGGTGATGCCGCCCTCGGGGAAGATGCCCAGCAGCTCGCCATCGGCCAGCACGGCCTGCGCCTCCTTGAAGGCGGCTTCGTAGATGGCCGGATGCTCCTTCTGCGGGGCGATGGGGATGCACTTGGCCAGTCGGAACAGCCAGCCCAGCACCGGCATGCGGAAGATGCGGTGGTCCATCAGGAAGCGGATGGGGCGGGGGCTGGCGGCCATCACCAGCACGGCGTCGATGAAGCTGACGTGGTTGCACACCAGCACGGCCGCGCCCTTGAGCGGGATGTGCTCGTCACCCTTGAGCTTGAAGCGGTAGATCAGGCGCGAGAGGCAGAAGGCGAAGAAGCGCAGCAGGTATTCCGGCACCACGAGGAAGATGTACAGCGCTACCACCGCATTCGCCAGGCCCAGCAGGCCGAAGAGCTGCGGCAGGCTCAGGCCCGCGCCCAGCAGCACGCCGCAGATCAGGGAGCTGGCGATCATGAAGAGCGCGTTGAGGATGTTGTTGGCCGCGATGATGCGCGCGCGATGGCTGGGCTGCGAGCGCATCTGGATCAGGGCGTACATGGGCACGCTGTACAGGCCGGCGAAGAGCGCCAGCAGGCACAGGTCGATGAGGATGCGCCAGTGCGCATGCTGGCCCAGGAACTCCGAGAGGGTCAGGGCTTGCGCGACCGCCGGCAGGCCCTGCGAGGCCGCGCTCAGGTCCAGCGCGAAGACGCTCATGCCGATGGCGCCCAGCGGCACCAGGCCGATCTCCACATGGCGGCGCGAGAGCATCTCGCACAGCAGCGAGCCCGTGCCGATGCCGATGGAGAACACCACCAGCAGCAGCGAGGCCACCTGCTCGTTGCCGTGCAGCACCTCCTTGGCGAAGGCCGGGAAGTTGGCCAGGAAGACGGCGCCGAAGAACCACATCCACGAGATGCCCAGCAGCGAGCGGAACACCGCCAGCTGCTCGCGCGCCAGCGTCAGGTTGCGCCAGGTCTCGGTGAAGGGGTTCCAGTTGATCTTCAGGCCCGGGTCCGTGGACGGGCTGTGGGGAATCATCTGCGCCGTGAGCCGGCCCAGCACGGCCAGGCCCAGGGCGGCGATGGCCACGTGATGGCGGCCCACCTCGGGCGTGGCGATCAGCAGGCCGCCCGCCACATTGCCCAACAGGATGGCCACGAAGGTGCCCATCTCCACCATGCCGTTGCCGCCGGTGATCTCGCGCTCGTCCAGGTGCTGGGGCATGTAGGCGAACTTGACCGGCCCGAAGAGCGTGGAGTGCAGGCCCATCAGCAGCACGCAGGCCAGCAGCACGGGCACGTTGGCCGTCCAGAAGCCCCAGGCTGCCAGGGCCATGATGGCGATCTCCAGCTCCTTGATGCGGCGCATCAGGCCGGCCTTCTCGAGCTTGTCGGCCAGCTGCCCGCTGGTGGCCGAGAAGAGCACGAAGGGCAGGATGAACAGCGCCCCGATGGCCAGCCCGGCCTGCGCCGGCGGCAGCCAGGAGAGCTGCAGCTGGTAGGTGATCAGGACCGTGAAGGCGAACTTGAAGAGATTGTCATTGCCCGCGCCCAGGAACTGCGTCCAGAAGAAGGGCGCGAAGCGGCGCTGGGCGAGCAGGCTGAACTGGTTGCCGTGGGCGTGGTCCGTGGCGTGAGCGTCTGACATGGAGGTCTTCTTCAGGGCTTGATGGGGACGGCGGCTTCGCCCAGGCCCGCGCGGGGCAGCCAGGCGAACATGGAATCGACGGTGACGGTCTCGATATGACCGGCAAAGCGCTTGGCGTTGGGGTGGTCGTCAAAGGCCACATTGGCCATGCCGACGCGCGCCCCGAGGCGCGAGAGGGTGGAGATGTGCAGTTCGCTGGGCTGGTAGCCCTGGTCCTTCAGCCAGGCCTGGGCCTGGGCGCGGCCCTGCAGGCCGGGCTGGGCGGCCAGGGCGATGGACTCGAGCACCCACTGGTTGCTCTGCTGGTAGCGGGTCGCCCAGGGGTAGGCGACCATGGAGTAGCGATGCTCGTGCACCGTCAGCAGGCGCTGGGGCTGGTGCAGCAGCGGGAGCAGGGCCTGCTGCAGCGCGGGCTTGAGCACGGCATAGGCCGCCTCGTAGCGGTGCGGCCGGTCCAGGAAGAACTCGCCCAGGCCCTGGCGATAGAGGGCCGCGTCGGCCGCGCCGCAGTGGTTGAGCTTGTGCAGCACGCGCCACACGGGCTTGCCGGCCTGCTCGGTCTTGTAGGCCAGGCCCAGATGGGACCACTGCAGGCCGTACTTGGAGAGGTCCTGCCCCGCACGGGCCAGCACCAGCACCTGCGCGCCGCTGGCGTCCAGCTGCTGGGCCGTGCGCTGCGCCAGGGCCATGCCTTGCTCGATCTGCGCCCGGGTGAGCGGCTTCTCCTCGCAGGGGCGGCCTGCCTGGGCCGGGCTCACCACCGCAGCCAGCAGCAGGGCGGTGGCAGCGGTCCTCACTTGCTGACCTTCTCGTTGTAGAGCAGGGAGGCGCCTATCTCGTTGGGGATGAAGCAGATGGCCTCGCCTGCGATGGACAGAACCGTGCCGGTGGCAATCACCGAGACCGTCACCGCCGTGCCGGCCGACAGCGCCGCGCCCTTGAGCACCTTGCCGGTGAAACGGATGCTGATCCGTGCGCCGTCCGAGGCCCGCTCCAGAATCCAGACCGTGCCCTGGGCGCTGGCCTCGACGGCCACCACCGTCAGCACTGCGCCGGCCGACAGCAGCGCCACGGGCGCCGCCACCGAGACGGCCACGGGCAGCATGGAGACCAGGCTGAGGTCGGCCGAGGGGTCATGGGCCTGGCCGGGCAGCGGCGCGCACAGGGCGGCGATCAGGGCACAGGCAGTCAGTCGGTGGCGCAGGGGCGTCATGGCGTGTCCTTTCAGGAAAGGGGCGGTCGCGGTCCGGCCGCAGATCAGGCCGCGGGCGTGGTGTCCTCGTGCATTGCCTGGCGCCGGCCGTGGTAGCGGGCCTCGGCGATGTCGGCGTCATGAGCGTCGCGCAGCATCTTGGCCAGGGTGAAGACGTTGGAGATCAGGTAGAACCAGCAGACCAGCAGGTAGGCCTTCCAGACCGGCTGTATCTCCATGCGCCACAGGCCCCAGCCCGTCAGGCCCATGGCCAGGAAGAAGGCGCTCCAGACCACCACCTTCCACATGGGCGTGTCGACGGATTTGTCCTGGTTGTCGCGGATGAACTTGGCCAGCACGAAGGCGGTGGAGAGGCAGAAGATGTAGCCCATCACCATGAAGGCGCGGTCCAGGTCCTCGCCCGGCAGCCAGGCCAGGCCGATGGCGCAGAGGCTGACGCTCAGGCCGAAGGAGATCCAGACCTGCAGGCGCCAGGCGGACGTGTCGCGACGGACGATGGACGGGGTGTGTTGCATGTGATCCTCCCGGAGGTCGCTGGGCCCATGATCTGCCGGCCGCAGGGCCCGGGCCTCCTTGATGTTGGCAAGTACGGCTGGCCGGCCGGCGAAGTATCGCCTTATGGCACGCGGCCCTCGACGTGGCGGGCGCTGGCGAAAACCCCTGGGTTCAGGGCCCGGCCGGGAGGGGCCTGGCGGTGGGCGGCATGGGAAGGCGTTCTCATGCCGGCATGCTGGTCTGACCGGGCGGCGGGCGCCCTCGCAATTGCTGGGGCGGGCCATCCCGAGGCACCGGCGGTAGCTTCTGCTGCTACCGTTGCGCCATGTCCAGCACCCACGCCCTGCTCACCCTCATCAAGGCCGAACTCAAGGCCCGGTCCATCAGCTACGGCCAGCTGGCGCAGGCGCTGGGGCTCTCGGAGTCCAGCGTCAAGCGCATGTTCGCAGCCGGCGGCGAGATGCCGCTGTCACGCGTGGACGAGATCTGCCGCGTGCTGCACTGCGACTTCGCCGAGCTCTCGCGCAAGCTGGTCGAGGCTCGGCCGCTGCGCAGCGAGCTGAGCCTGGCCCAGGAGCGCGCCGTGGTGGCGGACGACAAGCTGCTGCTGATGGCCATCTGCTGCCTCAGCCAGTGGACGCCCGAGCAGATCAGCGCCCACTACCGCCTGGACGAGGCCGATGTCACGCGCTACCTGGTCCAGCTGGACCGTCTGGGCATCATCGAGCTGCGCCCGCTCAACCGTTACAAGCTGCAGGTGGCCAAGACCTTCCGCTGGCGGCCGCAGGGCCCGGTGATGCAGTACTTCCGCGAGGAGGTGATGCAGGACTTCTACGCCGGCGGCTTCGACGGCGAAGGCGAGCTGCTGATGCTGGTGCATGGCCAGCTGGCGCCTGCCAAGGCCCGCGAGCTCAACGAGCGCCTGCAGCGCGTGGCCGAGGACTTCGCCCGCCAGCACCTGCTGGACCAGCGGCTGCCGGACGCCGAGAAGCGCCAGTACACCCTGCTGATGGGCATGCGCGGCTGGCTCTTCGAGCGCTTCCGCCATCTGCAACGCCGCCCGAACATCCAGACCTGAGAGGATGCACCTCATGCACAAGTCCCGGCTCGAAGCCTTCAGCGACGGCGTCATCGCCATCATCATCACCATCATGGTCCTGGAGCTGAAGGTGCCGCATGGCGACACCCTGGCGGCCCTGTGGCCCCTGCTGCCCGTGCTGCTGAGCTATGTGCTGAGCTTCGTCTACGTGGGCATCTACTGGAACAACCACCACCACCTGCTGCATGCGGTGCGCAAGGTCAGCGGCGGCGTGCTGTGGGCCAATCTGCACCTGCTGTTCTGGCTGTCCCTGATGCCCTTCGTCACCGGCTGGATGGGCGAGAACCATTTCGGCGCCCTGCCCACGGCCGTCTATGGCTTCGTGCTGCTGATGGCGGCCATTGCCTACTGGCTGCTCGCGCACTGCATCCTGTCCGTCGAGGGGCCGGACTCTGTGGTGGCCCGTGCCCTGGGGCGTGACCGCAAGGGGACCTGGTCCGCCGTGGCCTATGCCCTGGCCCTGCCGCTGGCCTTTGTGATGCCGGCGCTGGCCCAGGCCGTCTTCGTGGGCGTGGCCGTCGTGTGGCTGGTGCCAGACCGGCGCATCGAGCGCGCCCTCCAGGGGCCGCACGATGCCGCCCACTGAGTGGCACGCGCCGCCGCCCGGCGCTCACCAGAACTGCCAGTTCCCCGTTGCCACCACCCACAGGCCCAGGGCGCCGTTGGTGACGGCGTGGGCGATCACCGCGTTCCACAGCCGGCCGGTGCGGACGTAGAGCCAGGCATAGGCCAGGCCGGCCACGATGGCGGCCAGCCACAGCGGGTGCACCAGCATGAAGGCGAAAGTGGCCATCAGCACGGGCTTGATCGTCACCCGTTGCGGCGGCACGGACTCGAACTGCGGATGCTCCAGCCAGCGCATCACGAAGCTGCGCCAGAACAGCTCCTCCATCACCGGCACCAGGGCCGTGGCACCCAGCCAGCGCACGATGATCAGTGGCCAGTCCAGGCGCCCGTCGGGCTGGGTGGGCACGAAGGGGGCGGTGGGCTCGCCGATCTGCATCCAGGGTGCATCCAGGTGGATCCAGGCCAGGAAGACCGCCAGGCCCAGTCCCACGCTCCACAGCCACTCGCGGCCCTGGGGCCGGTTCTGCCGGTGAAGCTCGCCGAAGCTGCGCCAGCTCCAGGCCAGCAGGCCGCCCACCAGCAGCAGGTTCAGGGCGTAGATCCAGCGGGCGTCCAGCCAGCCCAGGTCGGCGATGAGGCCGCGCAGGGCCAGCAGGCCCAGGAAGAGCAGGAAGGGCAGGATGCGGGCCCAGGCCGCGGGGCTGAGGTTCATGAAGGCACCGAGAGGGTCAGGTCTTGCTTGAATCGGCGGACGGCCGGGTCAAGGCGCCCAGCACGGCGGCATTGTGCTCACCCAGCCCGGGGGCGAGGCTGCGCAGGCGGCCCGGCGTGTCGCTGAGCTTGGGGACGACGCCCGGCACCTCCAGCGCCAGCCCCTTGGCGGTGGTGATGGTCTCGATCATGCCGCGGGCGCGGTAGTGCGGGTCCTCGGCGATGTCCCGCGCGGTGTAGATGCGGCCCACCGGCACGCGCACGGCCTGCAGCAGGCGCAGCACCTCGTCCACCGGGCGCTGCACCGTCCAGGCGGTGATGGCGGCGTCCAGCTCGTCCGCGCGCGCCGCGCGGCCCGCATTGCCGGCCAGGCCGGGGTCCTGGCCCAGGTCCTCGCGGCCGATGGCGCTCATCAGGCGCTTGAAGATGGAATCGCCGTTGCCGCCTATCACCACCTGCCCGTCGGCACAGCGGTAGGCATTGCTGGGCGCGATGCCGGGCAGGGCGGAGCCGGCGGGCTCGCGCACGGCTCCGAAGGCGCTGTACTCGGGCAGCAGCGACTCCATGCAGTTGAAGACGGACTCGTACAGCGCCACGTCCACTACCTGCCCGCGCCCCGTGCGCTGGCGTGCCTGCAGGGCCAGCAGCACGCCGATCACGCCGTGCAGCGCCGCCAGGGTGTCGCCCAGGCTCACGCCCGCGCGCACCGGCGGCCGCCCCGGCTCGCCCATCAGGTGGCGCAGGCCGCCCATGGCCTCGGCCACCACGGCGAAGCCGGGCAGGTCGCGGTAGGGGCCGGTCTGCCCGAAGCCGCTGATGCGCAGCATGATCAGGCCGGGGTTGTCGGCCGCCAGCTGCTCGTAGCCCATGTCCCATTCCTCCATGAGACCGGGCCGGAAGTTCTCGATCAGCACGTCGCAGCCGGCCGCCAGGCGGCGGGCGAGGGCACGGTCCGCGGGCTCGCGCAGGTCCAGGGTGATGCTCTGCTTGTTGCGGCTCTGCACCTGCCACCAGACGCTCTCGCCCTCGTGCAGCAGGCGCCACTGGCGCAAGGGGTCGCCACTGCCCGGAGGCTCCACCTTGATCACCGTGGCCCCGAAGTCGGCCAGGGTCTTGCCGGCGAAGGGGCCGGCGATGAGCTGGCCCAGTTCCAGGACCTTGAGTCCGGACAGAGGACCGTCGTGCAGGGGGGCGTCGGTGTTCATGGGCTTTCCGGGTGGGGAGCGGGGGGCGGGTCGGCAGGCCTGCCGGCGGTCTGGAAGAACTGGCGCAGCGCCGCGATGGCATGCCGCACCTTGGCGGGCTGGGCGTCGCGCTGCGGGCTGAGGGCGTGGATGGGCAGGGCGGGCCAGGACAGCTCGGGCAACAGGGCCAGCAGGCGGCCCGACTGCGCGGCCTCGCCCACGTCGCCCGGGCTCAGCAGGGCCAGGCCCAGGCCGGCCTCGCAGAGCTGCTGCAGGCTCAGCTGGTTGTTGCTGGTTGCGCGAGCCTGGACTTCCAGCACCCGGCTGCCCGGCCCGGGCAGGGGCAGGCGGTGGCGGCCGCTGGCCTCGGCGCGCAGCAGCAGCCAGTCGTGGTCGGGCAGGGTCTCCAGCGTGGGCACGCCATGGCGGGCGAGGTAGGCCGGCGCGGCGTAGAGCGAGATGCCCTTCTCGCCGATGCGCGTGCCCACCCAGGCGCTGTCGGGCAGGCGGCCGAAGCGGATGGCGAGGTCGATGCGCTTCTCGACGAGGTCGGTGAAGCCGTCATCCACCTCCAGGTGCAGGCGCAGGCCCGGGTGGGCGGCCAGCAGCGGCGCCAGGGCCGGCCCCAGCTGGCGGGCAAAGCCTACCGGCGCGGCCACGCGCAGCTCGCCCTCGGGGGCGTCGCGCAGCTGGTGGAGTTGGGTCTGGGCCTCGCGCGCGGCGGCCAGCATGGCGGCGCAGCCCTCGTGGAAGCGGCTGCCGGCGGGGGTGAGGCTCAGCTTGCGGGTGGAGCGGTGCAGCAGGGTCACGCCCATGTCCCGCTCCAAGGCCCGCACCTGCTGGCTGACGGCCGAGGTGCTGGTGCGCAGCTGCCGGGCGGCGCCGGCAAAGCTGCCCTGCTCGATGACGGTGGCCAGCACGGCCATGCGCTTCAACTGATCAAGCATGGCGTCTTCCCATGCGTTTCAACGGGTCGGGCATGAAGTTTTTCTAAACAGTGCTGGTGAATTCTGCCGGCTTATCGCGGGACTGTGAAGTTTTTAAAGTTCATCCCATCGCAACACCGCGACCGCCGAAGTCCCAGAAGGCGGTCGCCCACTGAAAGGACATCGCATGAAGATCGCTCTGATTGGCGCCACCGGCTTTGTGGGCAGCGCCCTGCTGAAGGAACTGCTGGCCCGCGGCCATGAGGTGCGCGCCCTGGTGCGTGACCCCGCCAAGCTGGCCGCCCAGCCCGGCCTGCAGGCCGTGAAGGCGGACGTCACCGACGCCACCGCCGTGGCCGATGCCGTGCGCGGCGTGGACGCCGTGATGAGCGCCTACAACCCCGGCTGGGGCCATGCCGACCTGCACGACGAGTTCCTGCGCGGCTCGGCTGCCATCAATGCCGGCGTCAAGGCGGCGGGCGTCAGGCGCCTGCTGGTGGTCGGCGGCGCCGGCAGCCTCTACATCGCGCCGGGCGTGCAGCTGGTGGACACGCCGGAATTCCCTGCCGAATGGAAGGCGGGCGCCCTGGCGGCCCGCGAGGCCCTGAACCGGCTGAAGGGCGAGGAGGGCGCGGGCCTGGACTGGACCTTCCTGTCCCCCGCCATGCACCTGGAGCCGGGCGAGCGCACGGGCGTCTACCGCCTGGGCCGCGAGGAGCCGGTCTTCGATGCCGAGGGCCACTCCCGCGTCACCGTGGCCGATCTGGCGGCTGCACTGGTGGCCGAGGCCGAGCAGCCGCAGTTCGTGCGCCAGCGCTTCACCCTGGGCTACTGAGCCCTTCAGAAATAGCCGCGCACGCTCAGCTGCCAGGCCCGGGCCTGGGGCAGGCTGCCGTACTCGCTGCCACGCCGGCCGGTCTGGGCCTGCCACTGCAGGGCCAGGTCCAGCCCCGGCCAGCGGTAGCGCAGCTCCAGCCACTGCATGCGGCTGTGGTCCTCGGGGTTGAGGCGCAGCAGGGCATTGAGGTCCAGGCGCTGCCAGCCCAGCAGGTCCGGCCAGTTGGCGTAGAGGCCCCATTGCCCGCGGGTGTTGAGCGCCTGGGCCGCATGCGCCCAGCGGCGGTAGGCCAGGTAGGCCGCGGGCTGGGCCTGCAGCTGCTGCCAGGCCTCACGGTCCGGTGCGGCGCTGTCATGGGCCCATTCCAGGGTCAGCGAGAGTTTGTTGGCCGCCGTGTAGCGCAGGCCCGTGGCCAGGCGTTGCTGCCAGGGGCGCGGGGCGTCCGGCAGGGCCAGGGCCTGGGCGATGGCGTTCGGCGTGCGCCCGCCGGCCCATTCGAGATAGACGACGGTGGCCTGCCCCACGAGGCTGCTGAGGTTGAAGCCCAGCTGGGGCGCCTGGCCGTCGGCGCCGTAGAGCGTCCACTGCGGCTGCAGGTTCTCACTCCAGCGCTGGCTCCAGCCCAACAGCCAGCGGCTGCGGTCATTGGTGGCGCCCAGGTCGGCGCTGAGCCCGGCCTGGCTGGGCGCCTCGGCCAGCTTGGGGGCCAGGAGGGCCGTGAGCGCGCCGTCTTCCCACAGGCGCTGGGCGCGCAGCATCACCGTGCCCAGGCGGTTGGTCTTGAGGCTGGCCGGATCCGCCGAGATTTGCGAGCGCAGGGCCCCGGCCCGCAGGAAGTCGCTGGGGTTGTAGCCCGTGCCCAGGCCCTGGCGGGCGTTGATGCGGCCAGCGTCCAGCAGCAACTGCTCATGGACGCGCCAGGAAACGTAGGCCTCCTGCAGACTCAGCAGGGCTTGCGGGTAGGGCGCTTGCGCAGGATCGCTGTGGTCCAGGCGGGCACTGCCCAGCCAGCGCAGGTCCGCGCTGGAGGCGACCTCGCCCTGCAGCACCACCGACTGGCGCTGCTGCGCCATCCAGGTTTCGGGGCCCAGGAGGCTGCGCTGGAGGCTGCGACCCCAGGCCAGCTCGGCGTGGCCGTGCCAGGTCTTGCCAGTGGATGGCATGGGCAGCTCGGGGGCCAGGTCGGCCAGGCGCAGGGCCTGGTCCTCGTCCTGTGGGGCTGTGCCCTGGGCGCCTGCCGCCCCGCACAGCAGGGCCAGCACCAGCGCGGCGAGCCGGGCGCGCTGCACAGGCCTCATTCCGGCTTGAAGCGCGGCAGGTAGTCGCGCTGCAGCCAGGCCTCGGGCACGTCGCGGCGCGTCCAGTCGCTCAGGCGCATGACGGTGACCCAGCTCGGGTCCAGGCCGTCGATGATGACGGTTTCGGTGGGTCGCTCGGCGCCCAGCTGCGGCTGGTAGCGGCGGTAGAAGGCGGTCTTGAGCAGCGCGCCGCTCTCTGCCATGAACTGCGCCTTCAGCGGCCGCAGGCCCTCCACGCTGATCCACAGCAGGATGCGGTGGTAGCTGGCGTCGGCATTGCGCGCGGCGAGGCTCAGGCGGTAGCTGCGCCGCTTCTGGCGGTCGCCGTCGCTGACCTCTTCCTCGATGGCCTCGGTGGCCTGGTAGTCCCGCGCCAGGTTGACGGTGACCACGTCGCCGTTGGAGGCCTGGCCCAGCAGGCGCTGCTGGGGCGAGAGGCGGATGCTGGCGCGGTTGGCCGGGTCGTAGAACCAGAGGTCCTTGCCGCTGTAGAGCATCAGCTTGCCGCTGTCCCGGGCCGGCGCCATGAAGCGCACCAGGCTGCGGAACTGCCCACTGGCATCGGCCTTGGAGTAGACGGCCAGCACGCTGCTGTCCGTCTGCTTGCCCTGGCGGTATTCCAGCAGGGTGTTGGTCAGGCCGAAGCCGTGGTCGGGGTTGCGCACGGCGTCGCTGGCGGCCAGCAGGGCCTGGGGGTCGGTGGCGGCCCTTGCGGGGAGGCCGACGCCCAGGATGGGTAGCAGGGCAAGCAAGGACATGGCAAGCAAGCAGCAGCGGCGTTGTGAAGGGCGTGGCACAGGCTTCTCCTCAGACATGGCGCAGTGCCTCGACGATCTGCAGCCGCGCAGCCCGCTGTGCCGGCCACCAGGCCGAGAGCAGGGCCACGCTCAGCAGGCCGGCGGCGCTGCCCAGCAGCAGGCCCCAGTCGCCCAGCAGGCGCACGCGGATGGGGTAGGCATAGACATAGCCCGGCGGCGTCCAGCTCAGGCCAGCCCGGTTGATCAGGGCTGCCACCACCAGCGCCACCAGCACGCCCAGCACCACGCCGATCAGCCCCAGCAGCAGGCCCTCGGTGAGGAAGAGGCTGCGGATGCCGCTGCGGCGGTCGCCGATGGCACGCAGGGTGCCGATCTCGACGGTGCGTTCCATCACTGCGGTGCTCATGGTATTGCCCACGGTGAAGAGCACGATGACGCCGATCAGCACGGCGATGAAGCCGAACATGGAGTCGAAGAACTCCAGGCTCTGGCGGTACATGGGCGCCAGGGTCATGAAGTCCAGCACCTCCAGGGCCTGCGTGCTGGCGCCCGGCTCCTTGAGCAGGGTGTTGAGCCGCGCCTGCGCGGCCGGCAACTGGGCCGTGTGGTGCAGCTGGATCTGCAGGGCCGTCACCTGCGGCGGCTGCCCGCCGTAGACCAGCTTCTGCGCCTGCGCCAGATGCATGACGGTGGCGCGGTCGTCGAACTCCTTGAGGCCGAAGTTCTCGGCCCGCAGCACTTGCAGGGCGACCACATTGGGTGCTCCGCGCAGGCTGGACGCCAGCATCTCGATCTGGACCGGGCCTTGCGCGCCGGCCGGGCGGGCCTGCGCCTGCTCGCTGCTGAGAGCGGCGATGTCCGCAGGGACGCCTTCCTGCGCTCCTTCGGCCTCGGCCTCGGGCGGCGGCGGACAGTCCGCCACCTGCAGCTCCGCGCAGAGCTGCAGCTTGCGGGCCACGCCCAGGCCGATGATGGCCGCATGGGGCGGGCTGCCCCGCAGGTCGCGCGGGGCGGAGTACATGGCAGCGCCGTATTCGTCCCAGCGGCGCAGCGCAGCCTGGCCCTCGGGCTCAATGCCGGCGGCGGCCACCGGCGTGGACTGGTTGGCCGCGAAGTGCCCGGCCAGGCCGCCCAGCTCCAGCTTGGACGTCACCACGCTGACCATGGGCCCCAGGACGGCGTCCTGGCGGATGCGCTGCATCAGGGCCTGGTAGTCCTTGATGCCGTAGCTCGCCGGATTGCCGCTGCCGTAGAGGAAATAGCCCTGGCGCTGCACCTGCAGATGGCCGTGGAGCTGGATGAATCCCGTTTCCATGCCCAGGATGGCATTGCGGCTGTAGCCGCCGAAGATGAGGATGGCGCCCAGGCCCACCACCATGGCCAGCAGGGTGGTCAGGGAGCGGCGGCGGTTGCGCAGCAGGTTGCGCAGGGCCAGCTTGAAGGTCGTGGCGTTCATGCACGCACCTCCGGGCCGGTGGCGCGGTGCTGGTGGCGATCCTCATGGCGGTCGATGACGCCATCCCGGATGTGGAAGATCTCGTCGGCCTCGGCCAGCAATTGCTGGTCATGCGAGGAGAACACGAAGCTCACGCCGCGCTCGCGCTGCAGGCGGCGCATCAGGGCGATGATGGTGGCGCCGGTGCTGCTGTCCAGGTTGGCCGTGGGCTCGTCGGCCAGCACCAGCTCGGGCTCGTTGGCCAGGGCGCGGGCGATGGCCACCCGCTGGCGCTGCCCGCCGGACAGCTGCCCCGGGCGGTGCCGGGCGAAATCTGTCAGGCCCACGGCCTCCAGCAGGCTGCCCACCTGCTCTCGGCGCTGCGCCGCCGAGAGGCCCAGACGCAGTGTGGGGTACTCGACGTTCTCGTAGGCGTCCAGCACAGGCAGCAGGTTGAAGTTCTGGAACACGAAGCCCATGCGCCGCGCCCGCAGGTCGGCCAACTGGTTGTCGCTGAGCTGCTGCACGGACTCGCCCAGCACCTGCACCTCGCCCGCATCGGCCTGGTCCAGACAGCCGATGATGTTGAGCAGGGTGGTCTTGCCGCTGCCCGAGGCCCCGGCAATCACGCTGAAGCGCCCGGGCGAGAGTTCAAGGCTGACGTCGCGCAACGCAGGCACGCTGACGGCATCCATGCGGTAGGTCTTCTGGACATGCTTGAGAACGATGGGAGGCATGGTGGACTGTGACGATGATGGCCACATCAGTTTCGCAGTTCCGGGGGACGGAGGTATTGAATGGAGTCGACATGACGCAGAAGGAGGGTGGGCCCCGGAGCCAGGTTTTGCCCCGGTTGTTGACCCGTTGATGCCGGTGCGGCGCCAGCCGGGCCGCAGAGAGCCTCATTAGTCTTGCTGATGCGCCCGGCGATGGGAACGGTAGATTCGCACCTCGAACGTGAGGCGGGTCCGGCAATGGCATGGGAGACCCTCCAGACCATGGTGACTGGCCAAGGGAGAGGAATATGTCCTACCGGGACCGCAGAATGTTCGGCCGCTGCCGGCGCATGCTGGCGGCGCTGCTGCTCACGCTCTTGCCTGTGATCCAGGCCCAGGCGCAGGCGCAGGCGCCGGAAAGCGCCGCCAGCGCACCCCAGCAGGCGAACTTGGAGGCGCTCAAGGCCGCCATTCTCAGGGGCGACAGCGCGAAATATCAGTGCGTCTATGCTCATCCCAAGGGTGAAGCCCTGGCCTTCGAGGGCCTGTGCCCCGCCAAGGAGCGCGAGGGCCGGGCGCTGACGCCCGAGAACGGTGACATCGTCGTGGTGCTGAAGGCGCCCCTGTACCTGGCCGCTCGCAAGGCCATGGACAACAAGCCGCCCCAGCTGTCCGTGAATGGCGTGAGCATGGCCGGCAGTGCGAGGCTGACGAGCGTGTCCCAGAGCGGTGATTCCGTCAGGCTCGGCTTTAGCGTCACCCAGGTGGATACGGCAGACGCCCGGGTCTTCTGGTCTACGACCTTCCAGCGCGTGGGCTTCAGCCAGCTGACACCGCTGTACGTCACCCTGGGCTGGCCGGACAACCCCAACTACTTCCAGCCTGACACCAGCGACGGCATACCGGACGGCCTGTTCATCACCAGCCGCACGCGCTTGATCGCTGCCACGCTGCTGGGGCTGCTGATCATCGGTGGCTATGTTGCGGCGTTGTTGAAGTCGGACGTCTTTCGTATCGGTGCCCAGCTCGATACCGGCGAGCGCCAGGCCTACAGCTTCGCGCGTGTCCAGTGGGGCGTTTGGACGACCTTCGCCCTGGCATCGGCCGTCTTCCTGTGGGCGGTGTACGGGGTGTTCATGCCCTTGTCGGAGCAGATGCTGTCGCTGATGGGTGTGAGCACCCTGGCCGCGACCACCTCCTTCTTCATGGACGCCAGCAAGCCCTCCGTGCCGGTGAAGGCCACCAATCTGTGGCAGGACCTGCTGAGCGGCAGCACGGATGCCACCGCCCAGGCCCACCGCTTCCAGGCGCTGGCGGTCAACCTGCTGCTGCTGGTGTCCACGGGGTGGTACGTCAGCAAGCACCTGGGCTACCCGATCTGGGACCCGACCTGGCTGGCCATGCTGGGGCTCAGCAATGCGGCGCAGCTTGTCGGTAAGCAGGCGGTGGAAGGTCCGGCCGAGACCGTCGTGCAGACGGAGCCCCTGCCTCAGGCCACGGTGCCTGCCGGGCCTCCGGCAGGATTCGCACCGCCGCAGACCCAGCCGGCAGCGCCGGCCGAACTGCCTGCTGCCACGGTGCCTGCCGGTCCGCTGGCGAGCTTCCCGCAGACCCTGCAGCAGGTGCTGCCGCCTGCCACCCTTCCGCCCGCGCCCTGAGCGCCCCTTGGCGGGAGCTCGGCGCATCCACTGTCCACACACCTCCTGGGAGGTCTACCATGCCCATCACCGACCCTGCGGGGCTCATCAACTTCACGAAGAACCTCAACCTGTCCGGCGTCTGCAGTGTGGCGCTGGACATGATCGAAGGCGGCGTGATGGGCCGGCTCACGACGGCCATCCGGGACAAGGACGGCAAGGTCCTGGTGACCGGTGGTGTTGACAAGAGCCAGCACGCGCTGATCACCTCGTCCGGCCGCCATGTGAGCTGGCCCTTCACGGTACCGGAAGGCGCTCATTCATTGGCATGGGCGGTCGTTGCCTTCGCGCCGGTGGCCAATGCCAGTGCCTACAAGGCCCAGGTGACCGTGATCAACACCAGCGGCGAGGTGGTGGCCACCAGCTGGTTCAGGGGCGAGCTCAAGAGCTTCAATGATCCCGCCCAGCCGGACGGTGTCTTTATCAACGCCTGAGGAAGGCCGCCATGAAGTCCTCGCTCATCGCCGGCATGGCCGCCCTCCTGATCGTGGGTCTTGCGGGAGCCGCGGAGGCCCCCGGCGGCTTCCAGCCTGGCAAGTCCTACACCGTCAGCTGCGGCCCCGCAGATGCCCAGGGCAATTTCACCTGTCAGCACAAGCTGGTGGCCGAGGCTCCTGTGGCTGCTGCCGGCACTGCACCAGGCGCCAAGGTCGCTGCGGTGTCGCCAGCCGCTGCGGCAGCCAGTGCCGCCACGGCGTCCACCCCACCCAAGCTTGTGTCGCCGGCTGATGCGGTCGGCAAGGCCGTGGTGGCCAAGACAGCAGACGAGGCCATTGGCAACCTGCTCCAGGCCGACCTCTCCATCCCCGCCAGCCCGGCCGCAGCCCTGCTGGGCATAAGCGCCGACAAGGTGCAGCGCCCCGGCTCCGTCCGCGAGCTCACGGCCTCTCTGGTGCGCGGCATCGGCCCCGACGGCAAGATCCAGTCCGCCGTAGCCCTGGACCTCGCACCTGCCTTCGTCTTCTTCCCCAAGTTCATCGGGGCCGGCGACGTCTATGCGCCCGCCAACGCCACGAGCGACAGCGATGGCGGCTGGCAGCAACGCGTGCGCCGCATGCTGGCGCGCACCACGCTGTCCTTCGGCACGACCAACCCCGATGCCACGGGCGCGGCGCGCAGCGCCCTGGGCCTCCGCGTGGGCCTCTACGACTCCGGCGACCCGGGGCTGTACTGGTCCAAGGTGGTCAACTGCGTGAGCCAGATCGAGGGTGTCATTCCACCGGGACCTACGAAGCCAGGAAAGCCCGCAGAGCCCATCGAGGTGGACTACAGCAAGTGCGATCCCACCAAGGATGCGGCTGACAACCTCTGGGCCAAGCCTTCGCTGTATGCGGGTTACGGCCAGTCCTGGTACTCCAAGACCGGCGCGCTCACTGACCGCGCGCCTGACGTCAGGCAACTCTGGCTCTCCGGCTCCCTTGGCTGGGCGCCTGCCGAGGACAAGCAGGGCGAGGCGAGCGACTTGCGTGTGCTGGGCCAGCTCTACATCGGCCGCCGCCTGAACGATCGCGCGCCCGATCCCAAGGACGCGAGCCAACTGCTGCGCCAGGATTCCACCGACACCGTGCTGCGTGTGCGCGTCGGCAGGACGAGCTGGCACGGATTCCTGGAATATGGCCGCAACCGCGTGCGCCTGGGCGATATCCGCACGCGAAGCCTGCGCCACACCGCCTACGGTGCCGAGTTCCAGCTCGGCGCATTCGGTGGCACGGACAACTGGCTGGAGATCGCCAGCGTGCGCAGCGAAGGCGTTATGGATGGCAAGACCTATTCCGGCGTGCTGCTCAACTACCGCATCGGCACGCCCTCGCTGGGGCTGCCGGAGTCGGGCGCTGTTGCCGCCAGGAAGTGAGGCGGGCGCAGCCCGGCTGATCGCCGTCGATGCGGCCGGTGTGCTCAACTTGCGGAGCAAGTGCTTGCGCGCCCCGTCGCGACCCTGGTATTCACAGCGCGCGAGCCTGGAGCCAGCGGGCCAGGCATGAGGGGTCGGTTCGCAGGGCCTGCTGGCGCTCGACGCCCTGTGCGTTGAACTGCCTCAGCGCCTTCGCGATCTGATACGACTCGGACCCGCAAGGCCGGTACGGCGACCCGCACTGGCCGATGGGCGCTTTCACCTCGTAGCTGTACTTCTGGTCCGCGGCGGAGAAGAGAGCCCGGCCCCGCTGCGAAGTGATGCATGCCATCAGGGCCTGTGAAGGGAGTAGACTGCCTGCGCACAGGCACAGTGCGAGCGCCGCCCAGCCGGGGTGGCCAGCTCGGCGATCGGCGTCACACGCGCGGTGCAACCCTCACCTGGGAACCCCGTGAACGATCCCCTCGCCCCTCCGTCTGATTCCTCCCCCCCTCTGGGGCCGGGCCGCCCGACCATCGTGGCTGTCGGTGCCTCGGCGGGCGGGCTGGAGGCCATGCGCGAGTTCTTCGGCGCCATGGTGCCTGACGAGCGGCTGGCTTTTGTGGTCCTGACCCACCTGCCGCCCCACCACATCAGCTATCTGGCCGAGTTGCTGCAGCGTGCCGGGCAACTGCCCGCCCATGAGGTGCAGGCCGGAGACCTGATCCGCGGCGGGCGGGTCCTCGTCATGCCGCCCGGACGCTGGATGACCGTGCAGGGCGATGTGCTGTCCTTCGAGGAAAAGCCCGCCGACAAGGCCGCCGGCCTTCGCCCCATCGACCACTTCATGGCCAGCCTGGCGGAGGACGCCGGCACCCGCGCGATCGGCATCGTGCTCAGCGGCACCGACCACGACGGCACCGCAGGGCTCAAGGCCATCAAGGCCGCGGGCGGCTGGACCTTTGCCCAGACTCCCGCGACGGCCGAGTTCCCGGGCATGCCGCAAAGCGCGATCGCCTCCGGCGCGGCCGACGAGGTGATGGCGCCGCGCGCCATGGCCCTGGCCCTGCTGGACTATCTGAAGCGTCAGCCACCTGCACTGCCCAACGACGCGGCAGGCGACGAGCCCGTCAGCGCCGAAAGCGAGGACCTCCTCCATGAGGCTCTGGCCGTGGTGCTGGAGCGCACGGGCCACGACTTCCAGCTTTATCGGCCGGGCATGCTGCGGCGGCGTCTGCGCCGACGCATGGTGCGAAGCCGGTGCCAACATCTGGGCGAGTATCTTCAGCTGCTGCGCAACTCCGCCGAAGAAAGCGCTGCCCTGGCCGCCGAGTTCCTTATCGGCGTGACGGAGTTCTTCCGTGATTCCGAGGCCTGGGACGAGTTGGCCGACGACATCCTGCCCGGCCTGCTGGCCGAGCGCCGGGCCGATGCGCCGCCGCTGCGCGTCTGGACGCCCGGCTGCTCGTCGGGCGAGGAGAGCTATTCCATCGCCATGCTGCTGATCGAGGCCCTGGAGCAGCGCGGGCTGCCGCCTGCGGTGCAGGTCTTCGGGACCGACATCGACCTGGAAGCGCTGGCCGTGGCCCGGCGCGGCGTCTATCCCGCCTCGATCGACGCCTCGATGCCGCCCCAGCGGCTGGCGCGCTTTTTCGACCGTCGGGGTGACGACTTCGTCGTGTGCAAGCCGCTGCGGGACAGCGTCATGTTCGCCCCGCAGAACCTCGCGCGCGACACGCCGTTCTCGCGCCTGGACCTGCTGCTGTGCCGCAATGTGCTGATGTACCTGGAACAGCGCCTGCAGGACCGCATCGTGCAGCTGTTCCATTTCGCGCTCAAGCCCGGCGGGCTGCTGTGGCTGGGCAAGGCCGAATCCCTGACGGGGCACGGCAGCCTGTTTGAAGCGGTCTCCCGCCCGGTGCGCCTGTACAGGCGTCTGGGCGGCCGTTCCCACCTGCCGCGGGGCTTCGTCGCGCCGCTGAGCCCCGCTGTGGACTCGGCGTACCGGGCTGCGGACCGGTCCCTGGCTGCAGGCGATGTGCTGCGCCTGCACCTGGCGGGCCGCGAGGTCAGCGCGGCGGTCCTCATCGACCGCGAGGGCCGTGCCCTGCACTACCAGGGCGACACGGGCAGCTTCCTGGCGCCACAGGGCGATGCCACGCAGGAGCTGCTGCGCACCGTGCAGTCGGAGCTCAGGCCCGCGATGCGCCTGTTGATCCGCCAGGCCTTCTCCGAGGGGGCCGCCACCTCACGCCACATCGCCCTGCAGGACGGCCTGCTCACGAAGCAGGTGCTCATCCAGGCGGAACCTGTGCAGGGCAAGGCTGGCCGCGGGGCCTTCGTGGTGACGTTCGCCGCCACGGGCCGGACGCCTGCCGCCGCCGCGACGCCCCCGCCATCGGCCGAGGGGATGAGCGAGCTGGAAGAGAGTCGGCGCGAGCTGGCGCAGGCCTTGGAAGATGCGGAGCGCAGCAACGAGGAGCTGCGCCTGGCCAGCGAGGAGGCGTCGTCGCTCAACGAGGAGCTCCAGTCGTCGACCGAGGAGCTGGAGAGTTCCAAGGAAGAGCTGCAGTCGCTCAACGAGGAATTGGCTACCGTCAATGCGCAGCTCGAGGAGCGCATGGTCGAGATCGCGCGTCATGCCGACGACCTGGCCAACTTGCTGGAGAGCACCGCCCTGGCGGCCATCCTCCTGGACCGCGACATGCGCATCCGGCGCTTCACCCCGGCAGCCATGCTGCTGTTCAGTCTGCGGGCTGGCGACGAGGGCCGGCTGCTCAGCGACATCGCAAGCCGGGTCCAGGACCCTCAGTTCGCCGAGGAGGCGCGCCGGACCTTCGACCTGCGCCAGAGCTCGGATGCCGAAGTCGGCAGTCTGGACGGGCGGTTGTACCTGCGCCGTCTGCAGCCCTTCCTGACGCAGGCTGCGGAAGTCGATGGCGTGGTGGTCACCTACATCGACATCACGGTGATTCGCAACGCCGCGCAGCAGGTGCGGCAGTTGGCCTCGGTGCTGGATCACTCCAACGATGCAGTGCTCACGCTGGACCCGCAGGGGCTCATCCTCAACTGGAACCAGGGGGCGGAGCGGATCTACGGATACACGGCAGCGCAGGCGCGGCAGCTGACCATCTTCGACCTCGTGCCGACAGAAAGCCAGGACGGCACGCGGCGATTGATGAAGCAGGGCCTGGAGGCAGGCGCAGCCGGGCCGGCGGATGTTCTGCGCTGCACCCGTAGCGGCCAGCGCATCAATGTGTCGGTGGTCATGTCGGCGCTGCGCAATGAACAGGGCATCGCTTCGGCACTGCTGTCCACCGAACGCGACATCACCGAGCGGCGGCGCATCGAGAGCGAAGTGCGCTTCCGCCGCCTGGCCGACGACATCCCGGCCCTGTTGCGGGTGGAGGACCGCCACGGGCTGGCGCAGTTCGTCAACCGTGCCTGCACGGAATTCACCGGCGCCTCGCTGGAGATGCTGCTGGGCAGCGGCTGGCTGGAGTTCGTCCACCCGCAGGACCGCCAGCGCTACCTGGAAGAGCAGTCCAGGGCTTATGCGGCGCGGGCTCGGCTGGAGATCGACATCCGGCTGCGCCGGCACGACGGCGTGCCGCGCTGGACGCGCTCCATCAGCGTGCCGCATGTCGGCGGCGACGGCGAGTTCGCCGGCTACGTGGCCCTGATGCTGGACATCGACGACCGCAAGCTCGCGGAGCGCGAGCTGCTGGACGCCCACCGCCGCAAGGATGAATTTCTGGCGATGCTGGCCCATGAGCTGCGCAATCCGCTGGCCCCCATCCGCAATGCCGCGCAGCTCCTGTCGACCCGGGATGCCTCGCGCGAGACAGCCGCCTGGGCTGTCGGCGTGATCGAGCGGCAGACGAAAGCGATGAGCCGCCTGCTGGACAGTCTCCTGGATGTGGCGCGTATCGCGCGCGGCAAGACTGAGCTGGAGCTGGCGCCGGTGGAACTGAGCGTCGTGATCGAGCGTTCGATCGAGGTCAGCCAGGCCCTGATCGACTCGCGCGGCCAGACGCTCCATGTGGAGCTGCCGGACGGGCCCCTGCTGATCAACGGCGACCTGGTGCGACTGACCCAGGTGTTTGCCAATCTGCTGAACAACGCATCCAAGTACACCGACGAAGGTGGGACGATCCAGGTCAGGGCCCGTGCCGAGGCGCGGCAGATCCTGGTGCAGATCAGCGACAACGGTGCGGGCATTTCAGCGGAGATGCTGCCGTGCGTGTTTGACCTGTTCAGCCAGGCAGACCGGACGCTGGACCGGGCCAAGGGCGGCCTGGGCCTGGGGCTGACCTTGGTGCGCCAGCTCGTGGAGCTGCATGGCGGCGAGGTGACGGCGTCCAGCCCCGGCCTGGGCAAGGGCAGCACCTTCAGCGTGCGCCTGCCGCTGCTGGAGCCCTTGTCCAAGACACCTGCATCCGTGCAGGCGCCGCCGCTCCCCCAGCGCGCCAATGCGAAAGCCCGGCACATCCTGGTGGTGGACGACAACGCCGATGCGGCGCAGATGCTGGGCGCCATCCTGCAGTTGCACGGTCATGCGGTGAGCCTGGCCTATGACGGCGCGCGGGCCCTCGCCCTGGCCGAGCAGCAGCCCTTCGACGTGGTTGTCCTGGACATCGGGCTTCCCGGCCTGGATGGCTATCAGGTCGCGCGCACCTTGCGCGGCCGGGCGGCCATGTCCGGCGTGACCCTCATCGCGCTGACAGGCTATGGCCAGAAGGAGGACGTGGCCAGGGCGCGCAGTGCGGGGTGCGACAGGCATTTCGTCAAGCCCGTGGACGCCGACGCCCTGCTGAAGTGCATCGAGCAGGCAGCCCAGCGCAGTCCTTGAGCCTGTCTGGCACATGGGTGCCGGCGGGCAGTGCGCCTCTCCGCAGTCCGCCGGGCGCCTGCGCGGCATCCGCGAGAAAAGCATCGTCGAACTTGACAATGGAAATCCAGCAAGGAGGGACAGGCGCGGGTTGCCGGCTGCAGGGGGCTGGGTGCTGGGGGCTGGGTATGGGCCGCCCATCACCGCATCAGGAGATGGCCATGGGCACATCCACTTCCCAGGACAGCGAGCCGGCATCGCTGGGCGCCTTTGCGCGCTGGCTGCAGCTGCTGGCCGCCCTGACGCCCATCCTGGTGGTCTGTGTGGGCGCCTGGATCAATGTCGGCATCAACAGCGCGCGGCAGCAGATCGACAGCCAGGCCCTCAAGACGGCCGCCGGGACGACCAGTGTCAACATCAAGACCCAGGTCGACAAGGTCCGGGTGATTGCCGACTTCCTGAGCGATCCCACCGGCAAGGACGAGATCCGCCGGGAGGTGGCTTTCGAGGCCATCAACATCGTGCTGCCGGCGAAGGAGGCGCAGCGCATCAAGCTGGTGGTGCTGCGTTCGGACACCCGCAACGCCAGGGCGGCGGACGGAGCGCTGCAGCGTGGCCGCCAGCGCCTGCTCACGGACATGTTCAGCCAGGACCAGAGCCGCCGTCGCAAGGCCTTGGGGACGCTGCAGGAGGTCTGGAGTGACGACGATCCCCTCATGGACATGCTGCTGGATGGAGCCGAGCCCGACCTGCAGGCGCGCAAGGCATCGGGCTGGGCCGAGGTCTCCGCGGATCTGGCTCGTCAGCAGCTGGCCAGCCTCTACAACACCGCGAAGTGCCTGGCCGGGACCACGATGGATGATGCCCGTCTGGTCAACGCGCCCTGGCCTTTGCCGAGAGCGCCGGCCCCAACAGCGATGACACGGCACAGGCCGCAAATCTCATCACGAGCCGGCGAGAAGGCCTTGAGCGTGAGTGAGGCGCGCGCGGTCGCCCGCAGGCCTGGCAAGGTGCTAGCACTGTAAGTCAGCGGTAGGCGGCGCCGGCTGTCGCGTGCCTGTTTCACGTCATCGGTGATTCACGCCCGGGTGGTCAGATGGGGCTGCCTCGTTGACTGAACCTTTCGAGCATGCCTTCCCAAACCCTGGCATCGCGGGGGACCCCTGTCGTCGTGTCCCGCCACCAGGAGCAGGTCGACTTTTCCTGCTGCCCGTCGACCGTGAGCACCTCTCCGTCTGGGGCTTTGTCCCGCCGGCTTTTCAGCATGGCATCGCCGGACTGGTCATGCACCTCAGCGAGCGCGGGAGCCAGGTGTTGACGCCACCGGATGTCGGGCGGAGCGCGGATCCCTTGCGGCTACAGCTGCTCGATGGCGACAAGGGCGAGGCGCCCACCCACCATTTCAGTGCGCGCGTCCAGCGGCTTTGGCGTCGCACCATCTCGCACCTTGCTGTTCCTGGATCCCGACGAAGCGGTCGAGGTCTCTTTGCGCGAGCGCCGATCCGAGCCCCGAGCTCGCAACTGGGTTCCCCGCGTCATCGAGCCGCTCGGCGCGAACGGCTCGTCAGGCAGGCGGGACCCTGTTGTCTTAACGATCCGCCTTGCTCGATGTCAATGGTCGTGCGACCCGCGCGACAGTTGTCCCCGAAGCTGGGTAAATGGATTGCCAGCCGGTGCCCAGGCATGCACAGTGGCGTCAAAGGGTGCGCTGCGACTCGCTCTCGTCGAGAAGCACATGTGCACCGGCCTGCATCGGCCGCATGGCGCCCAGGGGATCGATGGAAAGTCAATCTCGGATGCGTCCGCCAGGCGGGGATCGCTCACCGAGAGGCCAATCACTGTTGACTCTTCAAAGGAGCACGACGTGGAACTTGTCACTCGTACGCTTTGCCGGGCGGCACTCGCGGCCCTTTCCTTGAGCTTTTCAGTCGGTGCGCTGGCCGCCGATCACCTGGTCGTTGTGGTCAGTGCTTCCAGCAATGCGCCCAAGCTGACGGGCGAGCAGGTCTCGGCGATCTTCCTGGGCAGCGTCAAGAGCTTCCCGAATGGAGACAAGGCGATCCCCATCGACCAGACGGCAGGCTCGCCGGCGTACGGGCAGTTCTACAGCCAGGTTGCCGGACGTAGCGAGGCCCAGATCAAAGCATATTGGTCACGCATGGTGTTCACCGGAAAAGGGGCCCCTCCACAGGAGGCCGGTGACGCCGGTGCGGTCAAGAAGCTGGTGGCCAGCAACCCCAACTTGGTGGGCTACATCGACGCGGCGCAGGTGGACGGCAGCGTCAAGGTCCTGGCAGAGATCAAGTGAAAGGATGGCGAGCATGAATACCTCCAAGAACGCCGCACTGATGCTTCGGATCGCCGTATTGGGCGCCGCGTTGGGCGGAGCGGCTCCCACGCAGGCGGACGACATGCGCTTCACCTGGTCCGGCTTTGCACAGCTGACCGTGGCCAAGGTGCTCAGCGGCACTGATCGCAGCTACATGGAGTGGCAATGTCCTTGCGCCATCCAGAACTGGGAATACGTTGGCGTCTATGAGAAGTCCCGCGGCTGGCAGGCGGATCAGGAGTCCCTCCTGGGCCTGCAGGGCACGCTGCATGTCAACGACCGTCTCTCGGCCACGGCGCAGGTCGTCTCCAGGGCGAACAACAAGAACTACCGTCCCACCCTGGACTGGGCCTACCTTTCCTACAGCCTCAACGACGCCTGGACACTGCAGGCAGGCCGCAAGCGCATTCCCCTCTACTACTACAGCGACTTCCTCTACATCGGCACTGCCTACCCCTGGGTGCGCCCGGCGCCCGACGTCTACGGCTGGCCCATCTACGCCTACGACGGTGCCAACCTCGCCTACAGCGGCGCGCTCAAGGGCAGCTGGACCCTGGAGGGCAATGTCTGGGCGGGCAACTTCCAGAATGACAACGCGCCCTACAACACGCGTATCTACTGGGGTGACCCGACCACGGAGAAATGGCGCAACATCCTCGGCGGCTACCTGACGGTGTCGGACGGCGTCTACAGCGCCCGCGCCATGCTCATGCGCTTCGACAACTACCAGTGGAGCGACCTGGCAGACGGCACCCGGCGCGACAACCTCCCCGGCTACCGCACCACCATCGCCGGCCTGTCCTTCAACTACGACGGCCGCGAGTGGATCCTGCGCAGCGAGATCAACCGCTTCCAGCAGGCGACCTCGGACTTCGTCTACAACTACTTCCTGATCGGTCTTGGCTACAGGTGGCACGACTGGACCGGCATGGCGACGATCTCCCGCTACCGCACGCAGGAGAACAACCTGGGCTTCGCCATCGAGGGTCGCCGCACGCAAAGCCTGGCCCTGCGCTACGACCTGAACAAGAACGTGGCCCTGAAGGCCCAGTACGACGTCTCCAAAGACCAGTCCAAGTACGACTTTTTCGGGGACCACAAGCTGTTGTCCTTCTCTGTACAGACTTCGTTTTGATCGCTGGGAACTCACTCGCCATTGCATGCATCTCAGCACTGGGTAGGTGGCTTGTCGCAGGGCTTGTCGTCGGCATCGCCGCTCCCAGCGGAGCCGCGATACCGCCGGCAATGCCCTTGGTGCCCTTGGTTCAGCGCGCTCCACCGGCGCGGCCCTACAACTGGCGCTCGGCACCGTCGCCTCCCCGCGTCTGTGCCTTGCTGCCCGATGCCAAGGACAACTACTGGTGGGGCGTCTCGTGGGCGCTTGCTTCGCATGCCAGGCAAAAGGGCGTCTCCCTGGGCATCTACTTCTCGGCTGGCTACGCGGATGTCGCCTCGCAGCAGCGCCAGTGGGCCCTGTGCGAATCGCTGGGGGCTCAAGCGATCGTCGTCGCAGCGGTCAATGCAGAGGGGTTGAAGGCGGAGGCTGCACGGGCGATGAAGCAAGGGATTGTCGTCGTCGACTTTGTCAATGGCGCCAGTTACAGGACGAGCTTGCAAGCGGCGCTCAACTTCAACCAGATCGCCGATTTGGTGGGGGCCCGAGTCAAGGCCGTGTCTCAAAAGGCCAGGCCCGTGGTCGCCTGGTTTCCCGGACCCGCCGATAGCGCTCAAGTGAACGACACCGAAGTCCGCTTGCGCCAGGTCTTTGCACAGCAGGGCGTCCAGCTTGGCATCGGCGGCTATGGGCCACCAGATCCTGGACACCAGGCGGGCTTGGTGCGCGGCTATCTCCAGGCAAAGGGCACCCCCGACTTCATCGTGGGCAACGCTGCTGCGGTGGTGTTTGCCGGGAGGTACTTCAAGCGTCGGCCGCCCCCCGCGCCGATTCTGATTTCGGTGGGCGTCTCGCATGAGGCGGTTTCCTTGCTCCGGGAGGGGCTGATCGACTCCATCGTCACAGATACGCCGATTCACAATGCCCGAGCGGTGCTGGATGCTGTCGTTGCCGCCGTTGTGGGGCCTCGCTCTGGCGCTGCCAGTCTGGAGCTGCCAGTGCTGCTCCTGACCCAAGCTTCGCTTCCCCAGGTAGACCTGTCCTCCCTGCTGCCTCCCGCCAGCCAGTGGATCGTGCAGCAACCGCTGCCGCCTTACTTCTCCTTTGATCAAGCGGACCGCTGAAGGTCAGCGTCAGGATGTTCTTCGAGTCCCGCCTGCGGCCGGTAGTGGGGCGTCACAGTCTTCGGGGTATGCCAGCTCGCGGTGCAACAAGCCGAGAGTCCTGACGCTGGCGTCTGGCGATCTGAGGTGTGCTTCATACTCGCGCGCCAGATGCCGCGTTCATAGGCAGAGCAAGCTCAGTCCTGAATCGGATGGGCGCTAACGGCAAATGCGCCATGCGGGGGGCCTGCAGGGGGCTCAAGCGATCGTGGAGGGCGGTATCAAGCCCGAACAGCGAAGCAAAGCTTGACCCAGAGTGAAATGAGCTGAATCTTGGCCATCCCGGCCAAGCGATGGGTCAAGTCACTGACAAGCCGGCCGTATGGCGGCCGCAAGTAAAGCAATAGCTTGCCTTACAACGCACGGCCGACAGGCCAAAAGCGGTCGGAATCAATCAAATGCTTGCGTAGCTTCCCGGCGTGCTCGCAATACTTGGCGGCGTTTGGCGATGGCGCTAAGTAGCTGACGCGGAACGACTTTCTCAGATAGGCGTCAGCTGGATCAAGGGAAACTTGGCCGCGACGGGGGTGGCGAGGAAAGCTGAGACAACATTTGTTGTCCAAACTGGCGCTTCAGTCCCCGGAGTTACCATACAAAACGAGAAACCGTATGGTAGCCAAGCGCTCATCCTTCACAAACCTGTCTCTCGGCGCACAAACCTCGTACGCCGAGTTGTTGGACATGGCTCGAAGCGTTGAGCAGGCAAAGTTCAGTTGCTTGCGTGGCTCATTCCATCGTCGGCAGATCAAGGGCAAGACCTACGTCTACTTCAACTTCCGAGATGTCGACGGCCATGGATGCTCGGTTTATGTTGGGCCTGAGGGTGAGCGTGTTGAGCGTCTGATCCACGAGTTCAAACAGAGCCAGGTTGTTGATTTCCGGCAAGAACTGACCCTCTACCGTCACTGATTTCCGTTCAAACCTGACCCACGTATGAACCCTAGCCTGCCGCAAATTGCGGCAGGAGTATTGGAGTGATTGACGTGGCGACACTAAGTGTCATCAGGAGATGGGCCCTGCGTGAGCAGCTGTCCATCCGCGAGATAGCCAAACGAACAGGCCTGTCTCGCAACACCATCAGGAAGTACCTGCGCAGTGACGACAAGGAACCGTCGTACGCCAAGCGCGAGAGCCACAGCCGGCTGGATCCGTTCGCGGACAAGTTGGCCCAATGGCTCAAGACCGAGTCCGGCAAGAACCGCAAGCAGCGGCGAACGCTGAAGCAGATGCACGCCGAGCTCATGGAGCTTGGCTTCGACGGCTCCTATAACCGCGTGGCCGCGTTCGCGCGCGAGTGGGCGCTCAAACGCCAGGAGGACCAGAAGACCACCGGACGCGGTACCTTCGTGCCGCTGGTCTTCGAGCCCGGCGAGGCCTTCCAGTTCGACTGGAGCGAGGACTGGGCCGTGCTGGGAGGCGAGCGCACCAAGCTGCAGGTGGCGCACTTCAAGCTCAGCCACAGCCGGGCGTTCTACATCCGGGCCTACCTGCTGCAAACGCACGAGATGCTGTTCGACGCCCACAACCACGCCTTCCGCGTGTTCGGCGGCGTGCCCAAGCGCGGCATCTACGACAACATGAAGACGGCCGTGGACAAGGTCCTGACCGGCAAGGCGCGCGACGTCAACGCGCGCTTCGCCGCGATGGTCAGCCACTACCTCTTCGAGGTCGAGTTCTGCAACCCGGCCTCCGGCTGGGAGAAGGGCCAGATCGAGAAGAACGTGCGCGACGCCCGACACCGGCTCTGGCAGCCTGTGCCGGCATTCCCGTCGCTGGACGCCCTCAACGTCTGGCTGGAGGAACGCTGCAAGGCGCTGTGGACCGAGATCTCGCACGGCAAGCTGCCCGGCACCGTGCACGACGCCTGGCAGGACGAGCGGCGACTGCTGATGCAGCTGCCCCGCCCGTTCGACGGCTTCGTCGAGCACACCAAGCGCGTCTCGCCGACCTGCCTGATCACCTTCGAGCGCACGCGCTACAGCGTGCCGGCGTCGTACGCGAACCGGCCGGTGAGCCTGCGCGTCTATGCCGACCGGCTCGTCGTCGCGGCCGAGGGCAAGCTCATCTGCGAGCACCAGCGGGTGATCGAGCGGCGGCACGACACGATCGGCCAGACGATCTTCGACTGGCGCCACTACCTGGCGGTGCTGCAGCGCAAGCCTGGCGCGCTCAGGAACGGCGCGCCGTTCACCGAACTGCCGCTGGCCTTCAAGCGGCTGCAGGCCGAGCTGCTGAAGAAGCCGGGCGGTGACCGCGAGATGGTGGACATCCTGGCCCTGGTCCTGCACCACGACGAGCAGTCGGTGCTGGCGGCCGTCGAGCTGGCCCTGGAGGTCGGGGTGCCGACCAAGATGTACGTGCTCAACGTGCTGCACCGGCTGCTGGATGGGAAGGCCGAGCCGCCGCCGGTGGATGCGCCGCACGCGCTGCGCTTGACGACCGAGCCGAAGGCCAATGTGAATCGCTACGACGAACTACGAGAAGAGAGGAAGGTGCGCCATGCGTGACTCAGCAACCAATGGGCTCATGACCGCGCTGCGCGAGCTGAAGATGTTCGGCATGGCGCAAGCCGTGGGTGAGCTGGCCGAGCAAGGTGCGCCGGCCTTCGAGGCGGCGCAGCCCTTCCTGGCGCAGTTGCTCAAGGCCGAGTCCGCCGAGCGCGAGGTGCGCGCCGTGGCCTACCAGCTCAAGCAGGCCCGCTTCCCGGTCTACCGGGACCTGACCGGCTTCGACTTCGCGCACAGCGAGGTGAACGAGGCGCTGGTGAAGCAGTTGCATCGCAGCGAGTTCATGGATCGGGCGGAGAACGTCGTGCTGGTCGGAGGACCCGGCACCGGCAAGACCCACCTGGCCACGGCCATCGGGGTGCAGGCGCTGGAGCACCATCGAAGACGGGTGCGCTTCTTCTCTACGGTCGAGCTGGTCAACCAGTTGGAACAGGAGAAGCTGTGCAACAAGACCGTAAGCGTCCTGGCATGTCATGTTGATCCGCTGAGCCGCGCCTAGGATGCTCGTATCCATCAACGACTTGATGGGTACGTACGCACTATGGAGCAAGCAGCGCCAGGCCGCCGTCGCCGAGT
>NZ_JBPZGY010000021.1:0-25151 GCF_051857535.1 Roseateles sp. DB2
TGCGCGATCTCGGCCCAGTCCAGCAACTCGTGCAACTTCATCGTCGGCGAGTCCTGGACCAAGGGCTTGGCGCCCATCAGGAAGAAGCTATCCATGTCGCCATTGCAACCCCGATGACCGATCGCGGCGCATCAGGGAAGTTATGCAGCGGTCTCTCGCTGGTGACTTTGGCACAGCTCCCACCGGGCCGATGCAGGTTGGCGCGACCAGACACACTCGAAGTTCGCGTGCCTGCGAGCCATGCCGCTCCGTTGCATCGACTCAGCCACGCTTGCTCTGGGCCTCGCCTTGCGGGTCGTCGGCGCCAGGCCTCATGCCTAGTCAGGGCGCAGGCCCGGCGCACTCGCTGCAGGAGCCGGTTCGCTTCGCCGGTCCCGCAAGGCGGCCCGTGCCTCTGCTGCGCGCTGTCGAGCGATAAGCTCGCCTTCGTTTGGGTTGGCTGCGCTGTGCATGGACTCGCTGCGGATGCGCGCCGACTCGGCGCCAGACAGACTGCTTTGCGCCTCGACCGCCTCACGGCTGATGCGCCAGTCAGCGGCTGAGTACCGCCCCTGCCCCTTGCGGCATTGCCAGGCTCGGCGAATTTCATCCTGCACAAAGCGCTTCGCCCCTGCTGGCAGCGTCGTCGAACTCGCCGTCGTCTCCATAGACGCGATGTCGCGGTCGGAAGGACACACACTCGCCAACGGAGCCGAGGGGGCCGCGGCTTCCCCTGCCGTCCAGAAGGCCCCCGCCTGCGGCAGATTGCCTGGAGCGGACGCGGTCCTTGCCGGCGGGATAGGCCCAACGATATTGGGCTCAAGTGCGCGGGATGGCATGAGCCCACCCTTGGCCAAGGACTGACAGGGCTGATCCGAGTAGTGAAGCCTGCCCTCCACCTTGCATTTCCAGACTTCTGCCTGCACGGATACGCCGCCCAATGCGGTCATGCAAAGCGCCAGCGTTTGCCACAGCCTCGAATTCATAGACACATCACCTTGTCAGTTCGTCCATGCCAGGCCGATCCGGCCTTGATTTGATCTGCAGGCAAGCCACCCTGCTCCTGAAGGTCCGAAGACCACAGATCGCAGTGCAGAGCCCCCGGGCGGAAGAACGCCCCGTGCCGATCTCGTGTCAACCGACGTCAGCCCGGCATTCATGACTTCGCCAGGGAAGTCGGCCGCAGGCCATGTTCGCCAGCCCCACAACGCCCGAGCGCTTCTGACCGTTTACCGCGGGGTCCCGAACGTTGGCGGGCTCGCTGGGCAAGGTATGAGCCGGGAGGCAATCCGGACCACGCCACGGGGCGCACTCATACGCCAGGTGAAGAAAGCACACCGTTCTTGGGGCCGGCTCGGCATCAGGGGTGTCGGCTTCACTGGCGAACAAGCGTCAGATCTGGGCTGCCTTCTCGTTGAATGGTGAGCACCTTTGCGTCCCCCTTGCCGTCGACCTGGAACTTGTAGTGCACGACCCCACGGCGTCGATCAATGAAGTGAGTGGGAGAGAGCGCCTCCAGGAGCGCGCGGGAGGGTCCGCGCCTAACCATGAGCCGGCCTTGATACAGCTCCATATGCCGGCGAACCTCAGGCTCACCATAGTCTCCAAGCAGCTGTTGGAGCGCCTCCTGGGGCAGTTCGATGACAGCCCAATCGGCAGCCACCTTTCCCAGCGCAGCCGCTGCGAGCTGCTCGCACAGATAGCCAGGCCCGGGCTGCCGCCCGGAACTCTCGTTCATGAGCACGGCCACAAAGAGTTCGCCGGCAGGAAGGTACAGCAGGTGCCCAATGAATCCTTGAGTGGACCCACTGTGTTCTAACGCTGTCTGCCCTTGCAGTTCGCGGAGCATCCATCCGAGACCAGTCGGAGCCGGCCTCCCATCTGACAGGCGCACTGGCGTGTTCATCAAGGCCGCCGTTGCGGGCCGCAGCAACTGCCCCGTCGTGGTCGCAGCATTCCACTTGGCCAGGTCATCGACGGTCGAGATGAGACCGCCAGACGCGGAGATTCCCGAGGAGTGAACCGCAGGCACTGGTGCACGAGTTCCGTCAGCCATCCTCCTGCCATGCCCGAGGACGAGGCGCGATTTGCTGCCGATTTGGTCCTCGAACCCGGTATCTGCCATCCCGAGAGGGCGAAGCACCTCGTCGTGAATGGCCTTCTCAAAGGGACGTCCGCCTACAGCTTCGATCAGACAGCCGATGAGTGCGTAGCCGGTATTGCTGTAGATGTACCGCTCCCCAGGCGCAGCAATCCGCGGGGTCTTCGCGCACAGCGCCAAGAGCTCTGCGCTGCTGAACCCTCGTGCGGCCTGCCGCTTGAACTCAGGCAACTCCGTGTACTGACCGAGGCCGGCCGTATGGCTCAGCAACTGGCGAAGTGTGAAGGCGGGCAATTCACGAGGCCAGTCAGTCAGGGCGTCCCCAACCGGAGTGTCCAAGTCCAGCTTCCCTGCGTCGACCAGCCGAAGGGCCAGCACGGCGGTGAACGTCTTGGTGATGGAGCCAATCCTGAACTGAGATTCGGGAGCAATGGCCTGCTCCGGCGATCGGCCGCTGCTTCCGTACGCTGCGCGCCAGAGCGTCTTGCCCCCTCGCTGCACGAGCACGGCACAACCAGCATCGCCAACGCCGAACTGCGGCTTCAGCATCGAGTCGAAGTCTGGTTCGGCCGAGCCGCCGCTCGAGGCAAGCGAATCTCCCAACAGGCCGAATCCGGCCGCCACCGCCAGCAGATGGCGGCGGCGTGTCGTAAAGGCTGAACGGTTCAAGGCGGCACTCCTTGTTCTGCAAAACGGGGCGCGAAGGCGAAAGCGCCATCCGGTGCCAGCTTGCATGCTCAGGCCAAGGCTGATGAGCTGGAGAGCCGACGGGACGCATGCAAACCGAACGTTTTCACTGTAGCAAGGGCTGGCAAGCAAAGGATTGACGCGCAGGCAACTCACTGTTGACTGCCCGCTACTGGCGCCGGCCGAAACCAGCCCGGATTCCCAGGGCTCCTTGTTGCAAGCGGGGACGGCCGCCCTGGTGACAGCCTGGGTCGGCGGCAATGCGATGGTCTGGCAGGGCCGCGCGGGCGCCGTCGTGGCCGGCCTGCTGGGCTTCCGGCTGGCCTGGGGCATGTACGGGCTGCTGGCGCTGCATGGGCTGGCGATCGCGGTGCACGAGGGGCTGCGCAGGCACAGGCTGGTCCGGCCCATGTTCCGGCTGTGGCACTCCCGCGGTCGCATCGACGGGCAGGCGCCTGGCAGGACCGGCCCTGCCCAGAGGGCGGCCCGGCTGCTGCCCCTGGTGCTGGCCCTGGCCCTGGGCGCGGAGGCCTGTCTGCACAGCTGGGAGCGCCCGCCGTCGCCCGCCGTCGGCGCGGCCTGGGGCGGCCTGGGGCGGCCTGGGGCGGCACCGCCGCCTGAGGCCGCGCGCCCGATCTCACCAGAAGCGGTACTTCGCCGACAGCTGCATGAAGCGCCCCAGCTGGTTGTGATAGGCCGGGTTGAAACCCTGGAGATAGGCGACGCGGTCGGCGTCGAAAGGTGCGGCCCGGTCGTCAACATTGCGCACCGACAGGCTCAACTCCAGGTCCTTGAAGCCGCGGTAAGACACATGGGCATCGGCCGTCATCCAGGCGCCGATGCGGCAGTAGTCAGGGCGCGGCGTGCTCTGCGCGGCATAGCTGCAGTTCACGGAGGCGTCCGCGACCTGAGCATAGGCGCCGGTGTAGTTCCAGTTGATGTTCAGCTGCCAGGGCCCGCGGCTCCAGCCCAGGCCGAAGCGCATGCGCTCCTTGGGCATCAGGTAGTAGCCGACGTTGTCCCGCAGCCCGGCGCCCGGTGCCTGGGCCTGTTCGTAGCTGGACAGGCGGTTGTAGGTCCCGCTGAAGGTGACACGGCCCCGGTCGCCGGGCAGGTCCCATTGCATGCGGCCGTCCACGTCCACGCCGCGCACGCGAGTCTCGGCCAGGTTGGTGGCCGTCAGAAAGATCTTGTCGATCTGGCCCGAGGCCGCACCGCGGACGATCTTGTCGGAGAACTCGGCCTCGTGCTCCAGCAGGTAGTCGGTGCTCATGGACGTCACCTCCCCCTTGCGCTTGATGTCGAAGGCATCGATCGCCAGGCTGCTGTTGCGCGTGGGCTGGAAGACCAGGCCCAGGGAGTGGCTCTTGGAGGTCTCGGCACGCAGGTCGCCCGAGGTGCCGTAGACACCGACGACGTAGCGCTCGCAGTTGGGGTTGTCGCTGTTGTAGGTGGGACACAGCTTGGGATCACGCACCTTGATGTAGTAGGTCTGCGTGCCCATGTGCTGCTCGGGCAGCGTCGGCGCGCGGAAGCCTTCGGCATAGGTGCCGCGCAGCAGCAGCTGGGGCAGCACCTGCCACTTCAGGCCCAGCTTGGGCGTGCTGGAGTGGCCGAAGTCGCTGTTGTCATCCATGCGCGTCGCCAGGGACAGCTCCAGGTTCTTCAGCACCGGCGCCACAGCTTCCGCGTAGACCGCGCTCACCCGGCGCGATCCGGTCGCGCCCTGCGAGTTGTACAGCGAGATGGCCCCCGAGGAGAGCAGCGTGTCCGGCACCGAGTCCACCTTCTCGCGGCGGTACTCCGCGCCGACGGACACCCCCAGCTTGCCCCCCGGCAGCGCCCACAGCTCGCGGCTGGCGCGCAGGTCCAGCGTGTCGGTGCTGCTCGTGCCCTTGTTGAGCATTCGCGGATACAGGCGGGCCATCAGCGCAGGATCATTGGCGGCCGCATTGCCCAGGATGAAGCTGCTGCGGACCTTGCCGTTGGCGTCCAGCACCTCCTGGGTCAGCACCGAGTCCTGCAGATAGCCGACCAGGGTCGTGTGGGTGCGGGCACGCGACAGCATCAGCGCGGCCTCCACGTCCCAGCCCGCGTACTCGCCACGCACGCCAGCGGTGTAGCGCTGGTTGAGGGTGTTGCTGGCCATGGTCGACGGCACGTCGTTGAACAGGTAGTGCACGCCAACCTCGCCTGTGCTGAGCGGGTTCTGCGGATGGCCCTCCGGCAGGATCAGATAGCTCACCTGGGCGCCCGGCGCATTGCCGTACTGGCCCAACTTGTCCACCAGGTCGTAGGTGTAGTAGCCATAGGCATTGGAGCCATAGCTGAAGCTGCGGGTGTTGTAGCGGCTGCGGGTGAGCGACAGGTCGCCGAAGAGTTCGAAGCCCTTGGGCAGGGCCAGCACGCCGGCGCTGTAGAGGCTGTCGGACTGCCAGCCGGCGACGAGGTTGACGGCACTGGTGTTGTCGTTGAGGCAGCGGCCATTCAGGCTGGGCTTGCTGCTGACGGCCGGGGTGCAGGGGCTGTCGAGCCGGGTCAGCGGGGCGATGAAGTTGGCGCTGCTGTTGTAGGGGCCCGAGGTAGGCGTCAGGCGGTAGACGTTGCGATAGTAGGGCGAGCGCGCGTCATAAAGGTCGAAGCGGGTGAAGTCGCCATCGCGGGTGCGCTCGCGATCGGAGGCGCGGACGGGATCCTGCTGCCGGTGCGCCAGCGTGGCGAAGACGTTGTAGCCATCCTGGCTCAACTGGCCCTTGCCGTAGGTGAAGGCGAAGCTCTTGCTGCCGCCGTCGCCATGGCTGGAGATGCCAGTGTCGGCGCTGCCCGTCAGGCCTTCGAAGTTCTTGCGCAGGATGATGTTCACCACACCGCCGATGGCGTCCGCCCCGTAGATGGCGGAGGCGCCGTCCAGCAGCACGTCGATGCGCTCGATGGCATCGACGGGAATGGAGTTGGTGTCGACGAAGGAGGCCGTGCCGAAGCCAAAGGGCGCCACGCGCCGGCCGTTGATCAGCACCAGGGTCGAGCCCACACCCAGGCCGCGCAGGGAGATGCCGGCGGCGCCGAAGGTGGTGTCCACGGGCCCATCGCTCGAGATGCCGCCCATATTGCCGGCGGCCACACTGCGCAGCACGTCGGACACGGTCAGGGCCCCGGACTTGGCGATGTCGTCCCGGTTGAGCGTCTGGATGGCCGATGCCGTCTCCGCTTCCAGGCGCTTGATGCGGGAGCCCGTCACCTCGACGCGCTCCAGTTTCCGCGACTCCTGGGGCGGCGGCTCCTGGGCCAGCAGAGGCAGCGCGGTGGTACCGGCGCAGGCAATGGCGACGGCTCGGACAATCGGGCGGATAGGGGGCATGAGGATCTCTCTCGATGTTGGCAGGGGCATCGCCGGGCGGCCTTCTTGTGCCTCGGCAACGGGGCGCAGCCGCCGGGTAGGCGGCTGCAGCGGCGTCGCCCAGTTCGGGCAACGGCCAGCGCGCATCGAGACGAGCCCCGGGGTGCAGGGCAGTCGCCTTCAACGGCGCTCACGCCGCGATTCTTGAAAAACGGCCGCGGCGCGGCGCCTCAAATCCTGCGCAACTTGCACCGTCCTGCTGCTTCCCAGCAGCTTTCAGGGAAAGTCCCAGGGTCAGATCTTGCGTCGATGCAACTGCCGGTAGCGTGCCGGCGGCATGCCGTAGCGCTGGGCAAAGGCCCGGGAGAAATGGCTGGGGCTGCTGAAGCCCAGTTCCAGCGCGATGTCCACCATGCGGTCCTCGCTGCCGGTCAGGGCCGCGCAGGCGCGTTCCAGGCGAAGCTTCATCGCGTACTGGTGGGGCGGCAGGCCAGCGGCCGCATGAAAGGCCCGCGAGAAGTGCGACTCGCTCATGCCGCAGTGCCGGGCCATTTCCGGAATGGGGATCTCCCGGGTGATGTTGTCGGCGATGAAGGCCAGCACACGGCGCAGGCGCGCGCCATCCAGGGCGCCCTTGCCTGCGGACGCCTGATGCGTGCCGCCATGGCGTTCCAGCAGATAGCACAGCAGAGCCGTGGCCAGGCCGTCGCAGTACTGCGCGGCCAGCGCACCAGCGCTGGCCTTGGCGTCCAGCATCTTCCAGGTGAGGTCCAGCACCTGGCGGTCCGGCGAGAAGGGGGTGTCGCACAGGCCTATGCCCTCCGGCAGGCCGGCCGCCTGGCTGAGCCGTTCCACCGTCTGGACCGGCACGAAGAGGTTGACGATGTCGCAGCCGCTCAACTGCCGCCAGCGGCCCGGCGAGCCCGGCGCGCAGATGCGGAAGCGATTGGCCCCGATCACCCCGCCCCAGATGGCCTGGTCCCCGACCCAGATCTGCGACTCCAGCGGTTCCAGCATCACGGCGATCCGGTAGCTGCCCGGATGCGGGCTGACCGGCTTCATGCCCCCGTCCGCCTGCCGCCTGGACCACCGCGCCAGCGACACCCCCGTCGCCGGGAACGGCCCCTCGCAGGCATCCAGCGGCCCGGTCACGCCGCTGCGGCGGAACCAGTCCATGAGCGCGGCACTGCTGTCGATGGCGGGAAAACTCATGACGGGGCGGGTGCTGGAGGGTGGCGGGGATGCTAACTCAAGCGGAGTGCCTGGCCATGGCTCATGGCTCATGACTCATGGCTGCGCCATTGCTCCTTCGGGACGGGAGCGGCCGTCTGGGTGTAGACGGCAGCCTGGACCTTGCCCGATATGTTCGGCGCAGAATGGGTGCGCTGGCGTTCGCGCGCAATGAACGCCGCCGCTGGCCTCTTGTGCTGACAGTTCGCGAGCACTCCATTGCCGGAAGCAGAAGAGCCGGTCCAGGCCGTGCGAAGGTTCCTGGCCGTCGCGCATCGACTTGTCTTCGTCGTCCCTCATGCGGCAATGCGTCTATGCCCGCTGCTGCGGCTCCTTGTCCTCTTGACCACCTCGGACTTCAGACATGAAGTCCGGGCTCCGGTGATGTGGGCCTAGCTGACGCCAGGGCAAAGGTACAGAAGCGCACAGGAACGCTGCCTTTTGTGCAACTGAGCTGGGCAATCGCCCTGTGGCTGCGCGCTTGGCAGCGAGCGCTGCCCGCCGTGCCGCGAGGCTGCTGGAACCTGAACCTTGACGCCATCATGGCATCTGGCGGCCGGAACGCCCGGCCGGTGCAAACCGCTGAGGCGGTCCCTGCAACTGCCAGGCCCATTGGTGATACACCGCACGCGCCATGCGCTGCAGTTGAAGGGTGCGCGCCGGGAGCTCGCGCAGCATGTCCGCCCAGCGCTGCACGGCCGGTCCCCGCAGGCCCTCGACCTCAGCACGGCCGGCCTCGCACCAGCGGCGCAGGCCGGCCTCGCTGATCTCCAGATGGCACTGGAACCCCAGGTGCGGGCCGAGTGCGAAGGCCTTGTTGAGACAGTGGGTCCCGAAGAGGAGCCGCCTGGCTCCACGCGGGATCTCGAAGGTGTCGTAGTGCCAGTTGAACACCTGCAGCTCCTGCGCTCCGCAGAACAGACGGCGCCCCTCCGGCGTGACCCAGACGCGGGACCAGCCGACGTTGGGCCAGGCATTGCGACTGACTTGCGCGCCCGCCACCAGCGCGAGCTGCTGCGCACCGAAGCAGTGAGCCAGCACGGGCACCTCATGCGCCAGGGCCTGCTGCAGCAGCACACGCTCAGACCCGATCCAGGACAGCGGGTCGTGCACGCTGTGGTCGCTGCCCAGCACGGCGACACCTGCGAAGTCACGCACCTCGCCAGGGATCCGGTCCCCCTGGTCCGGGCGTAGCACCAGGGTCTCCAGGCCCTCATCGCTGAGGCATTGCTGGAGGAAGTCGGGGCCCTGCAAGTCTTCGTGCTGCAGGATGAGGATCGGTCTCATAGAGGCGGCCCGGGCCTGGCTCGGGCGGTGTTGCGATGAGGAGCAATCTATCGAGCGCGCCCTCAAGGCCTTGCAGAGAATCGGCCGTCGGACGTCAAGATCTCGTCAAGATCTCGTCAATGGAACGCAGAGCAGCGGTGACAAACCACCGTTGCATCGTCGAGCGACGCCGGGGGCATCAGACCTGTCATCAGCGGCCTTGCACAATCCGGCGACCGCGTCGAACGCCATGACTGTGGAACGCTGCGAGCAGCGCCCCCGCCAGAAGACCGATGCACCTCGCCCTGCCGGCTCCTTGCCCAGCTCCTTGGCCGAGCCCAGGACCATCGGAGCTGCCAGCGATCCGAACGGCCATCGCAGGACATGCCCATCTCGCAGCGGCGTGGGCTGCCTGGCGTGCTCAGGGCACCAGCCGATACCCCACCGCCGTTTCCGTCAGCAGGTGTTTGGGGCTCGCCGGCTGCGCCTCCAGCTTCTGCCGCAGATTGCCCATGTAGACACGCAGGTAGTGGCTGCTGTCGGTATGGCTGGGGCCCCAGACGGCCTTGAGCAGCTGGCCGTGCGTGAGTACCTTGCCCGCGTTGGCCACCAGGTGCGTCAGCAGGCGGTACTCGGTGGGCGTCAGGTGCACGGGCTGGCCGGCACGCAGCACACGGCGGTGCACCAGGTCCACCTCCACCTCACCGAAACGGAAAACCGTGAGCGCCGCCTCCTGGCCTCGCGTGGTCGTGGCCAGGCGGCGCTGGCAGACGCGCACCCGCGCCATCAGCTCACCGATGCCGAAGGGCTTGCTCAGGTAGTCGTCAGCGCCGGCATCGAGAGCGGCGATCTTGTCGGCCTCGTTGCTGCGCGCCGAGAGCACGATGACGGTCACATGGGACCAGCTGCGCAGGTCCCGAAGGTAGTTGAGGCCGTCGCCGTCGGGCAGGCCCAGGTCCAGGATGACCAGGTCCGGATGCCGGGTGCCGGCGTCGATCAACCCCTGCCGGAGCGTCTCGGCCTCATGGACGACCCAGCCTTCGGTCTCCAGGGCCAGGCGCACGAAGCGGCGGATGCTGGGTTCATCCTCGACGATCAGGACAACGGGATGCGGTTCACTCATGGTTCTTGAGGCAGCTCGGCTTCCATGGCCTCCAGCGAAGGCGGGGTGCCGCGGGGCAGCGCTATTTTGAAGGCAGCGCCGCCCAGGGGGCTGCGCTCGGCCCAGATGCGACCGCCATGGGCGTCGACGATGGCACGGCAGATGGCCAGCCCCAGGCCGACCCCGGGCGTGCTGGACTCCTTCTCGCCGCGGCTGAACTTGTTGAAAAGCTGCTCCTCGCGGCCCGCCGGCAGGCCGGGGCCGTCATCGTCCACGCTCAGCACGACCTGGTCCGGCTCAGCGACGGCACTCAGCGCGATCTGGCAGCCCGCGGGCGTGTACTTCACCGCGTTCTCCAGCAGATTGCACAACACGCGCTCCATCAGCGCGGCATCGAGGTGCAGCAAGGGCAGACCCGGTGGCAGGCGCATCTGCAAGCGGTGCTGGGCCAGGCTGTCGCCCAGGATCTGCAGCGAGGTGCCGACGACCTCCTCCAGCGGCTGCCATTGCCGGTTGAGCTGCAGGCTGCCGCTTTCCAGCCTGGCCATGTCCAGGAGGTTGTTGACCATGGCGCCCACGCGGCGCGACTGCTGCTGCAGGGTCAGGCTCAGCTCGCGCGCCTGGGCCGGCAGGCCCGGCAGGGTCTCCAGGGTCTGGGAGAGGCCGTAAAGCACCGCCAGCGGCGTGCGCAGGTCGTGCGAGAGCGCCGAGAGCAGCGAATTGCGCAGACGCTCGGACTCGATCTGCACCAGGGCCTGCTGGGCCACCTCCACGTAATGCACGCGCTCCAGGGCCTGGCCGATGATGCGGCCGCAGGTGGCCAGTTGGTCGCTCAGCTCGGGCTGCAGCACCGTGCCCAGGGCGCGCGGGCGCAGCGCCATCACGCCGCGCAGGCGCATGGGGGCTTCCAGCGGCAGGTAGTGCCAGGGGCTGCCGGGCAGGGTGTCCGTCGAGAGGCCGGCCGCCTGGCGGTGGTCCAGTGCCCAGCGGGCCGTGCCGGCGTCGGGCCGGTCCGCTTCGCCCAGGGCCGCCTCGCGGGGCGAGGGTTGCAGCTGCTCCTTGAGGTCCAAGGTGTAGATCAAGACCTGACCCTGCACCTCGCGCGCCAGGGTGCGCTCGGCCACTTCCAGCACCTGCTCGGTCTGCAGGGCACCAGCCAGGTCGCTGGTCAGCTCGAACAGCAGGCGGGCGCGCCGCTCCCGCTCGGACGCCACCAGGGCCTGGTAATGCAGCCCGGCGGTGAGCTGGCCGGTCAGCAGGCCCACGGCCAGCATCACGGCGAAAGTCAGCAGGTACTGAACGTCAGAGACCGCGAAGCTCAGCTTGGGCTCGACGAAGAAGAAGTCAAACAGGCCCACGCTCAGAAAGCTGGCCAGCACGGCAGGCCCACGCCCCTGCTTCCAGCCCACCCACAGCACGACCAGCAGGAAGACCATGACGATATTGGTCTGCGCGAAAGCCCACTGCAGGGGCCAGCAGAGCAGGGTCGCGCCGATGCAGGCGGCAGCGGTGAAGCCGTAGCGGCGCAGCCGCAGAAAGGCCGGTTCCGCCTGCGGGGCCATGGCCGGTCCGGACTCCTCGCGCGATGGTGTGCGGCGGGCCACTGTCAGCACGTCCAGGTCCGGGCTCATGGCCTCCAGCGCGCGCGCCAAGGTCTGGCGGCCCAGCCAGCGCTGCCAGCCCTTGGGCGGCTGCGCGCGGCCCAGCACCAGGGTGGAGAGATTGTGCTGGCGCGCGTGGCGCTGCAAGGCCTGCGCGATGGACTGGGCGCTCAGCACCGAGGTCTCGGCCCCCAGCTCATGGGCCAGGCGCACGGTGCGCAGGATGCGCTCGCGCTGCGCGTCCGGCAGGCGGCTGAGCTGCGGGGTCTCCACATAGACGGCATGCCAGCTGACGTTGAGCTGCTGCGCCAGCCGGGCCGTCTCGCGCACCACGCCGTCATCGGCAGGATCCGGGCCGATGGCGCACAGCAGCGCCGCCTCGGTCTTCCAGACCTCGCTCACCCGCTGATTGCTGCGCCATGCCTGGACGTCGTCTTCGACCCGGTCCGCCGTGCGCCGCAAGGCCAGCTCGCGCAGGGCCATCAGGTTGCCCTTGCGGAAGAAGTGCTGGGCGGCGCGCTCGGCCTGGGCGCCCATGTAGACCTTGCCAGCCGCGAGGCGCGCGAGCAGCTCGTCGGCCGGCGTGTCCACCATCACGACCTCATGGGCCGCGTCGAAGAAGGTGTCCGGCAGGGTCTCCTGCACGCGCACGCCGGTGATGCCGCCGACAATGTCGTTCAGGCTCTCCAGGTGCTGGACATTGAGGGTGGAATAGACGTTGATCCCGTTGGCCAGCAGCTCCTCCACGTCCTGCCAGCGCTTGGGATGGCGCGAGCCCGGCACATTGGAGTGGGCCAGCTCGTCCACAAGGACCAAGGCCGGGTGGCGCGCCAGGGCAGCGTCCAGGTCGAACTCCGGCAGGCTTCTGCCACGGTACTCGACAGCCTTCAGCGGCAGCTGGGGCAGGCCCTCCAGCAGGGCCTGAGTCTCGGCCCGGCCATGGGTGACGACGATGCCCGCCAGCACGTCCAGCCCTTCCGCCTGCAGCTTGCGCGCGGCGGCCAACATGGCGTAGGTCTTGCCCACGCCGGCCGAGGAACCGAAATAGACGCGCAGCCGGCCGCGCCTGGCCTCGCGGTCCTGCTGGTCGATCTGCGCGAGCAGCGCGTCGGGGTCGGGGCGTTGTTCCGTCATCAGAGCCACCCTGCGCGCCGGAAACGCCACCACAGCAGGCCGCAGACGCTGACGATCAGACCCAGGGCCGCCGGATAGCCCCAGGCCCACTTGAGCTCGGGCATCTGCTCGAAGTTCATGCCCCAGATGCCCGCGAAGGCCGTGGCCACGGCGAAGATGCCGGCCCAAGCCGCCAGGCGCTTGGTGACCGCGCTGTCGTCAATGGCGACCATGGACAGATTGGCCTGGATGGCGGTGGCCAGGGTGTCGCGCACGGACTCGATGGCGGCATGGATGCGCGCCAGGTGATCGGCCACGTCACGGAAGTACTCGGTCGTGCCGCTGCACAGCAGGGGCACGCGCCCGCCGTGCAGCTTGGACAGCATCTCCAGCATGGGTGCCACCGCTCGGCGCAGGCGCATCAGCCGGCGCTTGAGCTCGTAGAGCCGCTTGATGTTGTCCAGCTGCGCGCCGGGCGTGAAGATGCTTTGCTCGATCTCCTCCAGCTCCGACTCCAGCAGGTCCACGATGGGGAAGTAGCGGTCCACCACCGCGTCCATCAAGGCGTAGAGCACAAAGCTCGGGCCTTGCATCAGCAGGTGGGGCTCGCGCTCGCAGCGCTCACGCACGCCCAGGAAGTGGACGCGGCTGCCGCTGCGCGCCGAGATCACGAAGTTCGGCCCGCAGAACACCGCCACCTCGCCGATGCTGAGGTCCGCATCCACCCAGTCCACCAGGTGCATCACGGCAAAGACCAGCTCGCCGTACTCCTCGACCTTGGGCCGCTGGTGGCCATGCGTGGCGTCCTCGACGGCCAGCTCGTGCAGATGGAACAGGCGCTGGAAGGGCTGCAGCTCCTCGGCGCTTGCGTCGCGCAGGGCGATCCAGACAAAGGTGTCCGGATCCGCGAGGTGGCGCCCCAGGGTGGCCTCATCGTAGGGCGAGAAGTCCTCGACCTTGACCCCCGAGCGGTAGGCGGCACAGTTGATCAGCATGCCTGCATTGTCAGCCCCGGAAGGCCGCCGATTCCATCTTCACGTTCATGCGCGGCCCCGGCCTCAGAAGGTCTTGCCAACGCTGAGCACCAGCCCCGCCTTGCCGACGCGCTTGGCGTCCTGGCCGGCGGCGTTGCCCACCTGGTAGAGCGCCTTCTTAGCGTCGGTGGCGATGAGGGCCGCCGTCCAGTTCAGTCCGATCATCTCCTTGGCCAGTGAAAGTTTGAGGTCGGTGTAGGACAGCTCACCGTAGTGACGCACCTCGGTACGGCCGACATGAGCACCGAGGGTCAGGCCTTGCCCCAGGTCCACGGTGTAGTTCAGGTCCAGGTACAGCGTGCCCTTGGACGAGCCCTTCGCATCGAGCGCGCTGAAGTAGGCATAGGCGGCGGTGTCGCCGTTGAGGCCGAAGTAGTCGGTGACGGCATAGGAGAGCTTGCCGCTGAATGCGCCGAGGCTCAGGCCGGCGTAGAGCTCCAGGTTGTCGTAGCGCTTGCTGGTGGCGACGCCCGGGGCGCTGTTGAGTCGCGCGCCGGGATAGAGGTAGACCAGAGCGCCAAGGTCCAGCGTGCCCTCGCCCATCACCGGCAGCTTCACGCCGCCGTAGAGGTCCAGCTCCAGGCCGGCGCCGTTGTTGTAGCTGTTGCCCGAGACATTGGAGGCCCAGGTGCCGGCGTACCAGCCGCTCTTGTGGGCATAGTCGAAGCCGCCCTGCACGGCCGGCAGGGCCCAGGTCTGGCTGATGCCGCGGAAGCGGTAGTCGCTGACCAGGCTCAGGTTGCCGGTGAGGGTGTGCTCGGGTGTGGGTGCGGGATCACTGCCCTGCGCCTGGCCAGCCAGCGGGGTGGTGAGCAAGAGGGCAAGGGTGAGGAGAGAAAGCTTGTTCATGAAAGGTCGATGGTCAGCGCGGCGGCCAGCGCCGCAGGGCTGCTGGCACCGCATGGGGGTCAGAAGAAATGAGTTCGGTAATGGGCGCGGGTCCGGGGGCTGAGTCAGCCTTGCCTGGCACGGTCCAGGGCGAGGTTGAGCCTCAGCACGTTCACCCGCGGCTCGCCCAGCACGCGCAGGTCCATGGGCTCTGTGTGAGCCTCGATCAGGCGCTGCACCTCTTTCACGGACAGGCCGCGCTCGCGGGCCACGCGCGGCGCCTGGTAGCGGGCGGCAGCCAGGCTGATGTGCGGATCCAGGCCGCTGGCAGAGGCGGTGACCAGGTCCACAGGCACCGGCGCGGTGTTGCCGGGGTCCGCCGCCCGCAGAGCCTCGATGCGCGCCTTGACGGCTGCTTCCAGCGCCGGGTTCAGCGGCCCCTGGTTGGAGCCGGCCGAGTTGGCCGCGTTGTGGCTCATCGGGCCCGTGGCCGAAGGGCGGCCCCAGAAGTACTTCGGGCTGGTGAAGGACTGGCCGATCAGCTCGGAGCCGACCAGCTGCCCCTTCTCCTCGATGAGCGAGCCCTTGGCCTCCTTGGGCATGGTCATCTGGGCGATGCCCGTCACGGCCAGGGGGTAGAGCAGCCCGGTCACGGCGCAGAGCAGCAGCAGGCTCACCAGGGCGGGACGCAGATGTTGTTTCATGATGGATCTCCTCAGACCAGGTGCAGGCCGACCAGGATCAGGTCGATGGCCTTGATGCCGATGAAGGGCACGACGAGGCCGCCCAGGCCGTAGATCGCCAGGTTGCGGCGCAGCAGGGCCGCGGCACCGATGGCGCGGTAGCTGACGCCCTTCAACGCCAGGGGGATGAGGGCGATGATGATCAGCGCGTTGAAGATCACCGCCGACAGAATGGCCGAGGCCGGGCTGTGCAGCTGCATCACGTTGAGCGCCTGCAGCTGCGGGTACACGCCCACGAACATGGCCGGGATGATGGCGAAGTACTTGGCGACGTCATTGGCGATGGAAAAGGTCGTCAGCGAGCCGCGCGTCATCAGCAGCTGCTTGCCCGTCTCCACGATCTCCAGCAGCTTGGTGGGGTTGGAGTCCAGGTCCACCATGTTCCCGGCCTCCTTGGCCGCCTGCGTGCCGCTGTTCATGGCCACGGCCACGTCGGCCTGCGCAAGGGCAGGCGCGTCGTTGGTGCCGTCACCCGTCATCGCGACGAGGCGGCCTTCGGCCTGGTAGTCGCGGATCATCTTCAGCTTGGCCTCGGGCGTGGCCTCGGCCAGGAAGTCATCCACGCCGGCCTCGGCGGCGATGGCGGCGGCGGTGAGCTTGTTGTCGCCCGTGATCATCACCGTCTTGATGCCCATGCGGCGCAGCTCGGCGAAGCGCTCCTTGATGCCGCCCTTGACGATGTCCTTGAGCTCGACGACGCCCAGCACGCGCGAACCGTCGCTGACCACGAGTGGGGTGCTGCCGAGGCGAGCCACATCATCGACAGCCTGTTGGACTTCCGCCGGATAGCGCGCCCCCAAGGCCTCGACATGACGGCGGATGGCGTCAGCCGCGCCCTTGCGGATGCTGCGCAGCGGCGTGCTGGCGGTCTGGAGGTCGATGCCGCTCATGCGGGTCTGCGCCGTGAAGGGCACGAACTGGGCGCCGAGGCTGGCAAGCTCGCGCTCACGCAGGCCGTGGCGCTGCTTGGCCAGCACGACGATGCTGCGGCCTTCCGGGGTCTCGTCCGCCAGCGAGGCCAGCTGCGCGGCGTCGGCCAGCTGCATCTCGCTCACACCGGGGGCCGGCAGGAAACGGCTGGCCTGGCGGTTGCCCAGGGTGATGGTGCCGGTCTTGTCCAGCATCAGCACGTCCACGTCGCCCGCGGCCTCGACAGCGCGGCCCGAGGTGGCAATGACGTTGGCCTGCATCATGCGGCTCATGCCCGCCACGCCGATGGCCGAGAGCAGCGCGCCGATGGTCGTGGGGATCAGGCAGACCAGCAGGGCCACCAGCGCGGTGATGGACACCACCGTGCCGCTGCCGGCGGCCTCCACGCTGAAGATGGAGAAGGGCAGCAGGGTCACGGTCACCACCAGGAAGACCAGGGTCAGCGCCACCAGCAGGATGGTCAGCGCGATCTCGTTGGGCGTCTTCTGGCGCTTGGCGCCCTCCACCATGGCGATCATGCGGTCCAGGAAGGACTCGCCCGGGTTCACGGCGATGCGCAGGACCAGCCAGTCCGAGAGCACGCGGGTGCCGCCCGTGACCGAGGCGAAGTCGCCGCCGGACTCGCGGATCACCGGCGCCGATTCGCCGGTGATGGCGCTCTCGTCCACCGAGGCCACGCCCTCGATCACCTCGCCGTCCAGCGGGATCAGGTCGCCCGCCTCCACCAGCACGATGTGGCCCTTGCGCAGCTCGTCGGACTGGACGGGGTGCCAGGAGGAGCCGTGCTGCGGCTTCTCCAGCTTCTTGGCCCAGGCCTTGGTCTTGAGCCCGCGCAGCGAGGCGGCCTGTGCCTTGGAGCGCCCCTCGGCCATGGCTTCGGCGAAGTTGGCGAAGAGCACGGTGAACCACAGCCACAGTGCGATGGCCAGCATGAAGCCCGAGCCCTCAGCCCCGGCCACCGTCGGCTCGCCCAGGCTGGCCAGCCACAGGCCCGTGGTCAGCACGCTGCCCACATAGACCACGAACATCACCGGATTGCGCCACTGGATGCGCGGATCCAGCTTGGCGATGGACTGGGCCAGGGCCTGTTTCACCAGGGCCGGGTCCAGCAGGGAAGTGCTGCTCGTTGCTGAACTTGTTGCAGTTGTCGAATTGCTCATGATGATTCCTCAGGCGGTCCAGAGCATCAGCTGCTCGACGATGGGGCCCAAGGCCAGGGAAGGCACGTAGTTGAGAAGGCCGACCAGCAGCACGACGCCGATCAGCAGGGCCACGAAGAGCGGGCCGTGCGTGGGCAGGGTGCCGTTGCTGGTGGGGATGCGCTTCTTGGCCGCCAGGCTGCCCGCCAGGGCCAGCACCGGCACGATGACGCCGAAGCGGCCCAGCCACATCGCGATGCCCAGCAGGGTGTTGTAGAAGGGCGTGTTGGCGGAGAGGCCGGCGAAGGCGGAGCCGTTGTTGTTGCCGGCCGAGGTCAGCGCATAGAGGACCTCGGAGAAGCCATGGGCGCCCGGGTTGGCGATGCCGGCCTTGCCGTCCGCGGCGACCACCGCCAGGGCCGTGCCCAGCAGCACCACGAGCGGCGTGACGAGGATGGCGATGGACACCATCTTCATCTCGTGACTCTCGATCTTCTTGCCCAGGTATTCGGGCGTGCGGCCTATCATCAGCCCGGCGATGAAGACCGCGAGGATGGCGAAGACAAGCATGCCGTACAGGCCCGTGCCCACGCCGCCGAAGACCACTTCGCCCAACTGCATCATCACCAGGGGAACCATGCCGCCGATGGGGGTCAGCGAGTCGTGCATGGTGTTCACGGCGCCACAGGAGGCGGCCGTCGTGACCACGGCGAACAGACTGCTGGCGTTGATGCCGAAGCGTGTCTCCTTGCCCTCCATATTGCCGCCCGACTGTTCTGCCGTCAGGCGCTGGTCCACCTGCAAAGCCTGCAGGCGTGGGTTGCCTGCCTGCTCGGCCATGGTCTCAGGGATCACCCCGGCGATGAAGAGCACGCTCATCGCGGCCAGGATGGCCAGGCCCTGGCGCCAGTCCCCCACCAACTGGCCGAAGCTGAAGCACAGTGCGGCCGGGATCAGGAAGATGGCCAGCATCTGGGCGAAGTTGCTCAGCGGCGTGGGGTTCTCAAAAGGGTGGGCCGAGTTGGCGTTGAAGAAACCGCCGCCGTTGGTGCCCAGCATCTTGATGGCCAGCTGGGACGCCACCGGCCCCATGGCCAGTTGCTGGGTCGATGAGGTGGCTGCCTCGGTCAGCGGCTCGCCCTTCTCGTTCTTCATGGGCTGGCCGTCGGCGCCCAGGCGCGGGGCATCGTAGTGGTTCACTTCCAGCGTGTGGGCGTCCTGGTAGGCGTCCAGGTTCTGGATCACGCCCTGGCTGACGAAGAAGAGCGCGAACACGAAGGACAGCGGCAGCAGCAGCCACAGGGTGATGCGGGTCAGGTCTTGCCAGACATTGCCCACGTCACCGCTGAGCTTGCGCGAGAAGCCGCGGATCAGCGCGAAGACCACCGCGATTCCGCTGGCCGCGGACAGGAAGTTCTGCACCGTCAGCGCCAGCATCTGGGTCAGGTAGCTCATGGTGGACTCGCCGCCATAGCCTTGCCAGTTGGTGTTGGTGACGAAGCTGATGGCCGTGTTGAAGGCCGAGTCCGGGCTGACGGCGCCCATGCCTTGCGGGTTCAGCGGCAACAGGTGCTGCAGGCGTTGCAGGCCGTAGGCCGCCAGCACACCCAGCAGGCTGAAGACCAGCAGCCCGATGGCGTAGTGCCGCCAGTGCATGCCCTGGTCGGCCTTCACGCCGGCCAGGCGCAGCAGGCCGCCTTCGACCCGCAGCATCCAGCGCGGCAGCCGCCCCTCGGCCAGGGCCGAGAGCCAGCGCGACAGCGGCCAGGCCGCGGCCAGGAGGACGCCCATGTACAGGGCCAGTTGGATCCAGGCAGAGGTGCTCATTCAGAACTCCTCTGCGCGCAGCAGCGCATGGACCAGGTAGACGAACAAGGCCACGGCCAGCAGGCCGCTGATCCAGTACAGCGCACTCATGACTTCTTCTCCAGCCGATGACTGGCCAGCGCGAGGCCGGCGGCCAGCGCGAACAGCGCCAGGCTCAGGCCCAAAAACACTCCGTCCATAGACACTCTCAACAAGGGGTTGTGTGAGGTCAGGAGCGTAGGTTGGGGGGCGTCAAGGCCGTGTAGAAGGTCTGGGGGTGGGTATAAAGAAGTCGTAAAGACGCGCAGGATGGCTTACGCGCCAACTCTTGCTGCGCCATCAGCCCCCGCGTCTGAGGCCCTGCCCATGCACGAGCGGCACGCTGGTGCCAGTCCGCTGGCGCTCAGGCCAGTCAGCCCGGCGCGGGCCCGGTCTCTTCGATGTCGTTGAGCTGGTAGCCCTCCCCCCGGATCGTGGAGATCAGGGCGGGATGCGTCTTGTTGCGCAAGGCATGCACGAAGACCTCGATGGCGTTGCTGCCCAGCTCCTGCCCCCAGCGGTACATGGCGGCCTCGATGCGGTCGCGGGACACCACGGTGTTTCTGTGACGCACCAGCACTTGCAACAACTCGTACTCGCGCCAGGTCAGGTTCAGCACCTCACCTCGCCAGACGACGCGGCGGTCCAGGGCATCAAGCACGAGGGGGCCCACGCGATCGCATTGCGCCAGGTTGGCGTCCTGCCCCAGGCGCAGCCGGCTCAGCTGCTCCTTCAAACGCTCCGTGCGCATCGGCCGGAGCTGGTAGGCACCAAAGGCGTGCGTGCCCCCGACCAGCCGCTGCAGGGCATGGGCGTCGCAGACGAGCAGCGCTGTCGGTCGCCCCAGTCCCCTGGGCAAGGGACGGGCGGGCTGGTCTTCCACCACATGCAGCATCGCCTCACCGCCCAGCAGCGATGGCGGCTCCGGGCTGGCGGGCTGGCAATGCCATCGCAGCTGTTCACAGGCCTGGCGGCAGACCCGCAGGATCTCCGGATCCCGGGCATGCACAAGGACTTGGGTGATGGGTACTGCTGCGTTCACGGGCCTCAGGGTCGGCGGTCAGCCTTAAGGCCTGATGAAGTTGTTGCAAGCCATGACCGGCTGCTTCATCTGGACTTCAGGAAGGCCTTGCAGGCTCCGTCCTGAGCTGCCGCAAGGCTGTCGAACGGCAGACGGGATGCCGCAGCGCCAGGGCAGCACCCCCAGCCCGTTACACATCCTCACGCGCTTAATGCGCCGCAAAAGGGCCTTGCACAAACTGCGCCGCATGAACATGTCTGAGGTCCTGCCCCGCCAGTCCCCCAATGTCAGGGGACACCGCCCTGCGCCAGGAGGCCGCGATCGCTGGCTCTACCTGGGCCTGGCCGTGCTCGTCACCGGAGCATGGCTGGCGGTCCAGCGCTGGCAACTGAGCGCGTCCTCCGAGCTCGGCTACTGGCTCGGCGTCTCCGGCGGTGTGTCCATGCTGCTGCTGTTCGCCTACCCGCTGCGCAAGCGCTGGCGCCCTATGCAGCGCTGGGGTGCGGCCCGCAGCTGGTTCGCGGCCCATATGGTGCTGGGCATCGCCGGCCCACTGCTGATCCTGCTGCATTGCGCCTTTGCCATCGGCTCCCTCAACGCCGGCGTGGCCCTCTGCAGCATGCTGATCGTTGCGGGGAGCGGCGTGGTCGGGAGATTCCTGTACCTGCGCACCCACCGCGGGCTCAGCGGCGGTCTGCAGGGCTTGCAATCGGTGCGCGAGGAGCTGGGGCTCCACCACGACGAGGCGCAGCGCCGGCTGGCGTTCGCGCCGCAAGCCGAGGCCTTGATCGCGCGCTTCGAGGCACGGATCACCCCGGCGGCCCTGTCGCAGGCAGGCTGGGCGGAGGCCTTCGTCGTGCTTCCCTGGATCCGCCTGCGTACGGAGGCCCAGTGCCTGCAGGCCCTGCACATCGCCATGCGCAGGCGCTCGCGCGAGCTGGACTGGGGACCGCAGCGGCGCCGCCAGGAGTGGCTCAGGCTGCGAGCCACCGTCCAGGCGCTGTTCCGCACCGGCTTGCGCGTCGCCCAGTACGAGCGAGCCGTGCGCCTCTTCGCACTGTGGCACGTACTGCACCTGCCCTTCGTCTACTTGATGGTGCTGTGCGCGGTGGTGCACATCGTGGCCGTCCACGTCTACTAACGGCATGGCGCATGAAACCCCGGAGCCGCCCCTCTTGTCCTCCTGCCGGGAGGCCTCATGAGCAACGCCCGCTGGCTTCACGGGGCATGCCTGCCGCTGTTCAGCCTGCCGCTGTTCAGCCTGCTTCTGCTCTGCCTGCTCCTGCACGGACCGCTGGCGCAGGCGCAGAGCATGGAGTCGGTGCTCTCGCCGGGCGTGCTCACCAAGGCCCACGCCAAGTGGGACGACAGCTGCCGCAGCTGCCATACGCCCTTCGACCGCAAGGCGCAGGAGAAGCTCTGCATCGACTGCCACAAGGACGTCGGCCGGGATCTGGCCGAGCGCACGGGACTGCATGGCCGCCAGAAACCGCAGCCCTGTCGCAGTTGCCATACCGAGCACAAGGGGCGTGAGATGAACATCGCACCCCTGGACAAACCGCAGTTCGACCACGCGCAGACCGACTACCCGCTGCGCGGCCGCCACCAGGACGTGGACTGCGCCAAGTGCCATGCGGCCGCTCGCAAGTACAGTGCTGCGCCCCAGGACTGCCAGGGCTGCCACCGCAAGGACGACGTTCACAAGGGAGGCCTCGGTGCCCGCTGCGACAACTGTCACGAGGAGAAGCGCTGGAAGGAAACACGCTTCGACCACAGCGTCACGCGCTTCCCGCTCAAGGGTGCCCACGGCCCCGTCCGGTGTGAGTCCTGCCACAAGACCCGCGAATACAAGGACACGCCGAGCGCCTGCATCGCCTGCCATCGCAAGGACGACAGGCACAAGGCGCAGTTCGGTGAGAAGTGCGAAAGCTGCCACACCGAGCAGCGCTGGCGCGACATCACCTTCCGGCATGACGTCGACACGCGCTACGCGCTGCGCGACAGGCACCGGGAGCTGCGCTGCAGCAGCTGCCACACAGGACCGCTCTACAGGGACAAGCTCGGCACGGCATGCGTCGACTGCCACCGCAAGGATGACAAGCACAGGAGCACGCTGGGCTCCGATTGCGCGCAATGCCACACAGAGAAGGGCTGGCGCGGCGTCCAGCGCTTCGACCATGACCGCACCGCCTTCCCGCTGCTGGGCAAGCATGCGCAGGCCGGCTGCAAGGATTGCCACCAGAGCCTCGTCTACCGTGAGGTGAACTCGACCTGCATCGGCTGCCACCGCAAGGACGACAGACACGAGGCCACCCTGGGCGAGCGCTGCGCCGATTGCCACACCGAGAGCAACTGGCAGGCCCCGCGCTTTGACCACAACAAGGCGCGCTTCGCCCTGCGGGGCGCCCACGCATCGCCGCCCCTGGCCTGCCGGAGCTGCCACGCCGACGTACGCAGCTACCGCAAGACCCCCGGCGACTGCCTCGCCTGCCACCGCAAGGACGACAGGCACGAAGCCCAGCTGGGTGAGCGCTGCGAGAGCTGCCATGACGAGCAGCGCTGGAAGCAGGCGCGCTTCGATCACAACAAGGCCCGATTCAGTCTGGCCGGCGCCCATGGCTCAGCGGCGTGCAAGGCCTGCCACCAGAGCCTGCGCTTCCGTGATGCACCACGGGACTGCCTCGCCTGCCATCGCAAGGACGACAGGCACAAGGCCAGCCTGGGCGACGCCTGCGAGAGCTGCCACAACGTGCGCGCCTGGCGGCTCTGGCGTTTCGACCACGACCGCCAGACCGACTACGCACTGGGTGCCGCCCACGTCAAGCTGCCCTGCGCCAGCTGCCACCGCGACCCCGCCCCTGCCGGTCGCAAGGTGAGCTCGCTGGCCCGGACCTGCGTGAGCTGCCATCTGAAGGACGACGTCCATGAGCGCAACTTCGGTCCGCGCTGCGAGCAGTGCCACCAGCCCAGCCGCTGGGCCGCCGTGAGCCCCGGGGCGTCTGCAGGAGTCCGCCCATGACGCAGTTGCTCTACACCCCCTGGCTGGCTCGATGGGTCCGGCGCCTGGTGCTCGCCACGATGGGCGGGCTGGGTCTTTGGGCGCTCAATGCCAGTGGCGCAGCGAGCGAGTTCGATCATCTGCGCACCGGCTTCGCCCTCACCGGCACGCACCAGAACCAGCGCTGCGAGAGCTGCCACCTCGGTGGGGTCTTCAAGGGTACGCCCAAGGAATGCGAGGCCTGCCACACCAGCGGAGCCCGCTTCGCCAGGACCAATACCGTCAAGCCCGCCACCCACATTCCCAGCGCACAAGGCTGCGACACCTGCCACAACACACGCAGCTTCAGCGGTGCCAAGATGGACCACAAGGGCGTGTCTGCCGGATCCTGCGCCAGTTGCCACAACGGCGCCCTGGCAGCTGGCAAGCCCGCGGACCACCTGACCACCACCGCGGCCTGCGACAGCTGCCACCGCACAAGCGCCTGGAAGCCCGCCACGGCCTTCAACCACGCAGGCGTGGCCGCCGGCAGCTGCGCCAGCTGCCACAACGGCCAGAAAGCGACCGGCAAACCGGCCAGCCACCCGCCCTACACCGCCGTGGCGGCCACCGCCAGCCTCGCTTGCGACAGCTGCCACAAGGCGGGCTTCACGGCGTGGATGCCGGCCAAGGTCCACGCCAATGCCAGCATCAACGCCCAGTGCGCCGTCTGCCACCTGAGCGTTCGCCCGGCCAATGCGCTGCACAACGGACAGACCGTCTGCGAGAGCTGCCACAAGAGCACCAACGGCTGGGCATCGGGCAAGGTGGACCATGCCAGCTTCAATGCCGCCACCGACTGCGCCAGCTGCCACAACGGCAGCACCGCCACCGGCAAGTCGACGATCCACATCCCCACCGGGTCCACCAGCTGCCTCAGCTGCCACAGCACAGGCAGCTGGAAGCCGGGCAAATGGAATCACACCCAGCTGAGCGTCGTGAACCAGTGCGCCAGTTGCCACAGCGGCGCCTTCCCTCCGGCGGACGGCAAGCCGGCCACGCACACGCCCTACCAACTGGTCGGCAGCCTGGCCTCGCTCAACTGCGACAGCTGCCACAAGGCCGGCTTCACCGCATGGGCGCCGGCCAGGCTTCACGCCAGCGTGAGCGTGAAGAGCCAATGCTCGACCTGCCACCTTCCCATCCGCCCCAGCACCGCCATCCACAGCGGGCAGACGGTCTGCGAGAGTTGCCACACCAGCACCAGCAGCTGGGCAGGCGGCAAGGTCGACCACAGCACGTTCAATGCAGCCACCCAATGCGCCAGCTGCCACAACGGCAGCGCGGCCACCGGCAAGCCCGCGGCCCACATCCCGGTCGGTGCCACCAACTGCATCGCCTGCCACGGCACCAGCGGCTGGAAGCCCTCCAAGTGGAACCACACCCAGGTCACGGTCAGCAACCAATGCAGCAGCTGCCATAGCGGCGCCTTCCCGCCCGCCGACGGCAAGCCCGCCACCCACACGCCCTATCAGCTCGTGGGCACGCTCTCGGCCCTGAACTGCGACAGCTGCCACAAGGCCGGCTTCGCCGCGTGGGCGCCGGCCAAGCTCCATGCCAGCATGAGCATTGCGAGCCAGTGCTCGACCTGCCACCTCTCCGTTCGCCCCAGCAACACCATCCACAGCGGGCAGACGGTCTGCGAGAACTGCCACAAGAGCACCAGCAGCTGGGCGGGCGGCAAGGTCGACCACAGCACGTTCAATGCAGCCACCAACTGCAGCAGCTGCCACAACGGCAGTGCGGCCGCCGGCAAGCCCGCGGCCCACATCCCGGTCGGTGCCACCAACTGCATCGCCTGCCACGGCACCAGCGGCTGGAAGCCCTCCAAGTGGAACCACACCCAGGTCACGGTCAGCAACCAATGCAGCAGCTGCCATAGCGGCGCCTTCCCGCCCGCCGACGGCAAGCCCGCCACCCACACGCCCTACCAGCTCGTGGGCACGCTCTCGGCCCTGAACTGCGACAGCTGCCACAAGGCCGGCTTCGCCAGCTGGACCCCGGCACGCCTGCATGCGAGCGTGAGCGTGACGAGCCAGTGCTCGAGCTGCCACCTCTCCGCCCGCCCCGCCACGGCCGTGCATGCGGGCCAGACCGTCTGCGAGAACTGCCACAAGAGCACCGCCAGCTGGACTGGGGCCAAGGTCGACCACAGCGG
>NZ_JBPZGY010000021.1:25251-52444 GCF_051857535.1 Roseateles sp. DB2
CACGCCCTACCAGCTCGTGGGCACGCTCTCGGCCCTGAACTGCGACAGCTGCCACAAGGCCGGCTTCGCCAGCTGGACCCCGGCACGCCTGCATGCGAGCGTGAGCGTGACGAACCAGTGCTCAAGCTGCCACCTCTCCGCCCGCCCCGCCACGGCCGTGCATGCGGGCCAGACCGTCTGCGAGAACTGCCACAAGAGCACCAGCACCTGGACCGGTGCCAAGGTTGACCACAGCGGTTTCACCGTCGCCACCAACTGCAGCAGCTGCCACAACGGCAGTGCGGCCACCGGCAAGCCGGCAGCCCACATCCCGGTCGGCGTCACCAACTGCATCGCCTGCCACGGCACCAGCAGCTGGAAGCCGACGAAGTGGAACCACACCCAGGTCACCGTGGTAAGTCAATGCAGCAGCTGCCACAGCGGCGCCTATCCGCCGGCCGACGGCAGGCCCGCCAGCCACATCCCCTATCAGCTGCTGACAGGCGTAGCCATCAACAACTGCGACAGCTGCCACAAGAGCGGCTATGCCAGTTGGGCAGGTGGGCGCTTCCATGCCAACGTGAGCGTGAGCGGCCAATGCAAGACCTGCCACTCTGGTGCCTACACCTCGCAAGGTGCCACGGCCAAGCCAAGCAACCACATCCCCGAGACGCAGCTGCTCAACGGCAGTGCCATGGAATGCAGCGCCTGCCACACCAGCACCACCAGTTGGGCGCAGAAGATGAACCACAACGGCAGTCAAGGCAGCGGCGCAGGCTGGTGCAAGGCCTGCCACGCCAGCGGCACCACCTACCTGGGCAGCATGGACCGCAAGTCCCTGACCCACCGCACCAAGACACCTGTGCCAACGGACTGCTCCGAATCCGGCTGCCATCGACCACTGGGCAGCAGGGGCAGCACCTACATCAAATGGGATTGAAATCGTCGTGAACCTGAACTCCCTCCGCATCCCACTTGCCCCGCTGGTGGCCGCCTTGCTCGGGCTGGCGGCCGGTGGCCTGAAGGCCCAGATACTGGACGAGGCCGAGCTGCGCCGCAGTGGCGATGACGCCGTGCTCGTGCTGCGCTTCGTCACGCCGGTGCAGTACATCCGCAACGTGGCAGGCCGCAGCGGCGATCTCGGGCAGGTCTACTACGACATCCTGCCTACCCGTGACACGCTGAACCTGATCGTGGCAGAGCGCCGTCTGCTGGACAGCCGGGGCGCGCCGCTGGTCATCGTGACCGACGAGGGCACCGGCACCCTGGAGCGCAGCCGCAAGCTGGTCCTGCGCTTCAACCGGGGGCTGAGCTACCAGGTGCGGCCCGGCGCCAATGCACGCAGCCTGGAGTTGGTGTTGAAGGGCCAGGGGGCCAGCCTGCCATCACCCGGCACTGCCGCCACACCCTTGGCAGCCCCGCCCCCTCAAGGCCCAGTGCTGGTGCTGCAGACGCTGGCGCCCGGCGAAGAGGCATTGCCCATCCCGGCCGCCCTGCAGAACTACAACGTCCAGATCCGCCAGCAGCCGGACCGCCCTGGCCGCGAGGTGCTGGTGACGGGGCTGCGCGACGCGGCCGAGGGGGAATCTCTGCGCCTGTTGGTGCGCGGCCGCTTCCCGCAGGCACGCGTTGAACAGGGTCAGGTCTTGCCATCGGCACAGGCCTCGTCGCAAGCACCGGGGACGCCCCTGGGCACGGCCACGGCCACCCCAGCCGTCGTCTCCGGCGAGTCGAGGCCCGAGTCCGTGGCCGCCCTCTCGCAGGCCCGGCAGCTGATGGAACAGGGCGAGCACACACCTGCCATCGCCAAGCTGGAGGACCTGCTCGCCCTGCCGCCGCACGCGCAGACGGCCGAGGCCCAGGAGCTCATCGCTCAGGCCCGCTGGCGGCAAGGCGACCCTGAACGGGCGCGTGCCGAGTTCGAGCTCTACCTGAAGCTCTATCCGCAAGGGCCGGGCGCCGCGCGGGCCCGCGAGGCCCTGCTGACGCTGGCGCCCCCGCCCGTGCAGACCGCTCAGGCAGCCGGACCGGGCGAGAAGGGGGCGACCACCACACTCAGCGGCTCGATCTCCAGCTTCTACTACGGCGGACAGTCCAAGATCCGCACCCAGGACTTCCAGGACTCGCCGCTCAGCGGCCTTCCGGAGCTGGTGAACGACGCGACGCTTTCCGGCACGGACCAGCGGCAGATCATCAGCAGCGTCGACATCAACTGGCGCCGCCGCGACGCCGACAGCGAGCTTCGCCTGGTGCTGCGCGACACCTACACCGCCGACCAGCTCCGCAGCGACCGCAGCAAGAACAAGCTGTCGGCCCTCTACGCAGACTACAAGCTGATCCGGCAGGGCCTGCAGTTCAAGGTGGGCCGCCAGTCGCCCAGCGGCGGCGGCGTGATGGGCCGCTTCGACGGCCTGCAGCTGGGCTATCGGCTGGCCCCCAAGTGGCGCATCAACGCGGTGGCAGGCCGCCCGACGGACCCCCTGCTGGATGCGAAGCGCTCCTTCTGGGGCGGCTCCATCGAGGCCGACGAGCTGGGCAAGGGCCTGGGCGGCAGCCTCTATGCCATCGAACAGCGCGTGGACGGCGAACTTGACCGCCGCGGCCTCGGGACCGAGCTGCGGCTGCTCGCCGGCCCGGTGACGGCCATGGGCACGCTGGACTACGACCCCACCTACCGGAAGCTCAACATCGCCTCGCTGCAGGCCACCTGGCAGGGCGCAGACAACACCATCGTCAACGCGCTCTATGACCGTCGAGCCACGCCCATGCTGATGCTGGGCAACAGTCTCTTCTTCCAGAACCCGGTGCTGCAGGTCCAGGCCCGCACGCTCTACGAGCTGCTGCAGACGCAGTCGCTGGACCTGCTGCGCCAGCAGGTACGGGACACGACGGCCTTCAGCACGCAGGGCATGCTCAGCGTGACCCACCCGCTGAACGCGAACTGGCAGCTGGGGGCCGACGTCCGCCTCACCAACGTCGGCGCTCTGCCGCCCGTGGCGGACATCCTGCCCAACGGTCAGCCGGGGACCGGCAACGTATGGAGCCTGGGCAGCCAGCTGATCGGCACCAACCTCTACTCGGCCCGCGACACCCACGTGCTGCTGCTCACCCTGCTCAAGGGCCCGACCTACAGCGGCCAGCTGCTGTCGTACAACAACTCGTCTGCCCTTGGCGAAGGCTGGCTGCTGGAGCCGTCAATCCGCTTCTACGCACAGCAGGACGACAGCGGCAACCGCACGCAGCGCTGGGCGCCGGGGCTGCGTGCCAGCAAGCGCGCCACGGGCAAGCTGGTGGTCGAGGGTGAGCTGAGCATGGAGTTCAGCAAGTCGGACGGCACCATGCGCAGCGAGTCCTCCAAGCGCAGCTTCTACTACCTGGGCCTGCGCTATGACCTCTGAGGCCGGCTTGCTGCTGCATGCCCGTGAGCTGCGCTGCGAGCGCGGTGGACGCGCGGTGTGCACGCCGCAGAGCTTCAGTGTGTGCGCCGGCCAGGCGCTGTGGCTTCGGGGGCGCAATGGCAGCGGCAAGACCAGCCTGCTGCGCGTGCTGGCCGGCCTGGCAGCACCCGCGGGCGGCGACCTCTGGCGCGCCCCGCACACCGGCATCCTCTATGCCGGTCACCAGAACGCCGTGAAGGACGACCTGAGCCTCTTCGAGAACCTGCAGTTCCTGGCGCAGATGGGGCAGTTGCAAGGGTCGGACACCGAAGTCCAGGCAGCCCTGCGCCAGTGGGGACTGTGGGCGGCGCGGCATCGTCCGGCGCGGGTGCTGTCCCAGGGCCTGCGCCGACGTCTGAGTCTGGCCCGCCTGAGCCTGGCTGAACAGCGCGCACTGTGGGTGCTGGACGAGCCCTTCGATGCGCTGGACGACGATGGAGTCTCGGTCCTGATCGCTCAGATGTACGCCCACCACGTGCGCGGTGGCGCCACGGTGCTGAGCAGCCACCTGAGCTGGCCGGCCGGTGCGGCGGAGCCCGCCCAGCACTGGCTGCACCCCCAAGGCGCACCGTCATGAAGCGCAGTACCGCCCTGGCCCCCGGCGCGACCGTGCTGCGGCGTCCTGCCCGCGCCCCATCGCTTGCCGTCCTGATCCTGCGGCGCGACGCCAGGCTGCTGTGGCGTCGCCCTGCCGATGCCGCGCTGGCGCTGGGCTTCTTCGCACTGGCGGCGGCGCTGCAGCCCCTGGGCCTCAGCCCGGATCCGAACCTGCTGCGGCAGATCGGCCCGGGTGTGCTCTGGGTCGCGGCCCTGCTGTCGGCGCTACTGCCCCTGCCCACCCTGTTTGCCGTGGACCAGACCGACGGCACGCTGGAGCAGGTCATGCTGTCCCGCCTGCCGCTGTGGCACTACGCCCTGGCCCGCGTTGCCTTTCACTGGCTGGCCAGCGGGGCCCCGCTGGTGCTGCTCGCGCCGGTGCTGGGCGCCATGTACGGCCTGCCGCCCGATGAACTGCTCACCCTGGCCGCCGGCCTGCTGCTGGGCACGCCCGTGCTGAGCCTGGTCGGCGGCCTGGCCGCCGCACTGACCCTGGGCCTGCGCTCGGCGGGCACGCTGATCCTGCTGATCGTCCTGCCGTTGATGGTGCCGGTGCTGGTCTTCGGCACGACGGCCGTGCAGGCGCTGCAGGGCGGGCAGTCGGCCTCGCCCCACCTGTCGCTGCTCGGTGCCGACCTCATCCTCAGCGCGATGGGCCTGCCCTGGCTCATCGGCCACGCCCTGCAGATCGCCCAGGATTGAATGCCGCCGGAGTTGCCCCCATGTCCCTCGTCCATCCCCTGGCCCCTGACGGCAGCCCGCAGCGCGCGGCCCCCCGCCGCTTCTTCGCCCTGGCGGCGCCGGCCCGCTTCTACCGCGCCACCCAGGCCTGCGCCCCCTGGCTCTGGGCCAGCGCCACGGTGCTGGCGCTGCTCGGGCTTTGGATGGGCTTCGTCGTGGCGCCCACCGATGCCGTGCAGAGCGAGGCCTACCGCATCCTCTACATCCATGTGCCGACGGCCTGGCTGTCCATGGTCATGTACGTGGCCCTGGCCTTCTGGGCCGTCATCGGCTGGGCCTGGCGCGTGCGCATGGCCTCGATGCTGGCGCGTGCCATTGCCCCCACTGGCGCGCTGTTCACCGCCATGGCCCTGTGGACCGGCGCCTGCTGGGGCAAGCCCACCTGGGGCACGTGGTGGGTCTGGGACGCACGCCTGACCAGCGAGCTGATCCTGCTCTTCCTCTACCTCGGCTACCTGGCCCTGAGCAGCGCCATCGAGGACCCACGCCGCGCGGACCAGGCCGGCGCCCTGCTGGCACTGGTGGGCGTGGTGAACGTGCCCGTCATTTACTTCTCGGTGCGGTGGTGGAACACCCTTCACCAGGGCGCCAGCATCAGGGCGGACGCGGCGCCCACCATGGCCAGCACGATGTTGGCGGCCCTGCTGCTGATGACCTTGGCGGCCTGGGCCTATGCCTTCGCCATCGTCTTCGCGAGGGCCCGCGCCATCGCGCTGGAGCGCGAACACGACCACGAGTGGGTGGCGCAGCTGCGTCGCCAGGAGTTCTGAGCATGGACATGCACACGCTGACTGAATGGCTGTTCCTGAAGGGGTACGGCACCTATGTGTGGCCGGCCTACGGCCTGTGCCTGCTGACCGTGATGGTCGAACTGACCGCAGTGCGGCGACGCCTGTCGCGCGCGCTGAGCCCGCAGGGCGACACGGAACCTGCAGACCGGGAGCACGCATGAAAGCCCGTGATCGACGTCTGCTCGTCGCAGGGGGAGTCCTCGCCGGCCTGGCCGTGGCGCTGGCGCTGGTGATGAATGCCTTCCGCAGCAATCTGGTCTTCTTCTACACACCCACGCAGGTCCAGGCCGGCGAGGCGCCGCAGGGGCGCGTCTTCCGCGTCGGCGGCCTCGTGGAGGTGGGCAGCGTGCGGCGCGAGGGCGTGAAGGTGCGCTTCAGGGTCAGCGACACCCAGCACGGCATGCCGGTGGAGTACGAGGGCCTGTTGCCGGACCTGTTCAAGGAGGGCAAGGGCGTGGTGGCGCAGGGCCGACTCCAGGCGGGCGTCTTCCGTGCGCAGGAGGTGCTCGCCAAGCACGACGAGAACTACATGCCGCCCGAGGCAGCCGAGGCCCTGGATCGGGCCCGGCGCGGCGGCACGCTCAAGACCGGGGGCCGAGAATGATGGCTGAACTCGGACACCTGGCCCTGTGGCTGGCGCTCGCAGCCAGTCTGGTGCAGGGCAGCCTGCCCTTGCTGGGCCTCGCACGGGGCCGCGCGGACTGGCAGGCCCTGGCACGCCCGCTCGCCCATCTCATCGCGGCGCTGGTCGGCCTGGCCTTCGCGGCGCTGACGGCCTGCTTCGTGCGGGACGACTTCTCCGTGCTCTATGTGGCGGAGCATGCCAACACCGCCCTGCCCCTCGCCTACAAGATCGCCGGGGTGTGGGGTGGCCACGAGGGTTCGCTGCTGCTGTGGCTGCTGATGCTGCAGGCCTGGACCGTGGCCGTCGCCCGCTTCAGCGCCCACCTGCCGGCGGCACTGGTGTTGCGGCTGCTCGTGGTGCTGTCGTGGGTCGGCACGGGCTTCCTGCTGTTCATGCTGCTGACCTCCAACCCCTTCGAGCGCCTGTGGCCAGCGCCGCCGGATGGCAATGACCTGAACCCGCTGCTGCAAGACCCAGGCATGGTGATCCACCCACCCATGCTCTACATGGGCTATGTGGGCTTCTCCGTGGCCTTCGCCTTCGCCATCGCAGCCCTGCTGGGGGGGGAGCTGGACGCGCGCTGGGCCCGCTGGACCCGCCCCTGGACGACCCTCGCCTGGGCCTTCCTGACGGTCGGCATCGCCCTGGGCAGCAGCTGGGCCTACTACGAACTGGGTTGGGGCGGCTGGTGGTTCTGGGACCCTGTGGAGAACGCCTCCTTCATGCCCTGGCTCGTGGGCACCGCGCTCATCCATTCGCTGGCGGTCACCGAGAAGCGCGGTGCCTTCAAGTCCTGGACGGTGCTGCTGGCCATCCTGGGCTTCTCACTGTCACTGCTGGGGACCTTCCTGGTCCGCTCCGGCGTGCTGAGCTCGGTGCATGCCTTCGCCTCGGATCCGCGGCGGGGTCTGTTCATCCTGGTGTTCCTGGGCGTGACCGTGGGCGGGGCGCTGGCGCTGTATGCCTGGCGGGCTCCCAAGGTGGGCCTGGGCGGCCGCTTCGCGCTGCTCTCGCGCGAGACCCTGCTGCTGTTCAACAACGTCATGCTGCTGGTGGCTGCTGCCGCCGTGCTGCTCGGCACGCTGTACCCGCTAGCGCTCGATGCGCTCGGCCTGGGCAAGATCTCGGTGGGCGTGCCCTACTTCGAGGCCGTCTTCGTGCCGCTGATGGCGCCTCTGCTGTTCCTCGTCTGCATCGGCCCGGTCGCGCAGTGGAAGAAAGCCGAGCTGCCCCATCTGGCGCGCCGCCTGCGCTGGGCGCTGGGACTGGCCCTGCTGAGCGGTGTGCTGGCGACCTGGCTGGCCGGGCAGCTCCACTGGCAGGCCGCGCTCGGCCTCGGCCTCGCCTTCTGGATCCTCCTGGGCACGCTGGCGGAGCTCAAGCCGACAGGTGGCGCCTGGCGCAGCCTGCGCCAGCGCAGTGCCGCGCAATGGGGCATGAGCCTCGCCCATGGGGGTCTCGCGGTGTTCATCATCGGCGTGGTGATGGTCAAGACCTACGAGGCTGAGCGCGATGTCCGTGCCCGCAGCGGCGACGTCATCAGCCTGGGCTCGCACCAGTTCCGCTTCGTCGGCGTGCGAGATGTCCAGGGCCCCAACTACATCGCGGCACAGGCCGAGGTGGCCGTGCTGCGCGAGGGTCAGGTCTTGACTGTTCTGCGTCCCGAGAAGCGCGTCTACCGCGTCCAGCGCAACCCCATGACCGAAGCCGCCATCGCGCCCGGCCTGCTGGGCGATCTCTACGTGGCCCTGGGTGAGGCGCTGGACGACGGTAGCTGGACGCTGCGCGTCTACTTCAAACCCTTCGTCGACTGGATCTGGGGCGGCTGCGCGCTGATGGCATTGGGCGGCCTGCTGGCGGCCAGCGACGTCCGCTATCGCCGACGCGCGGCACAAACCAGCCCCATGCCGACGTCAGGCGGCCGCGCCTTCCAGGAGGCACAGGCATGACGTCCGCGCCCCGCTCCCATCAGGCCGGCGCGCTGAGCTGGCGCGTGCTGCTGCCGCTGGCGCTGTTCGCCCTCCTGCTCTTCTTCCTGGCACGCGGCCTCTCGCGCGACCCGCGCGAGGTACCCAGCCCGCTGATCGGCAGGCCGGCCCCGGCGCTGGACCTGCCCCGGCTCGACGACCCCGGCCAGCGCGTGCAGGCCACGGCGCTGCGCGGCCAAGTGTGGATGCTCAACGTCTGGGCGAGCTGGTGCACCGCCTGCCGCGAGGAGCACCACACTCTGCTGAACTTCGCCCGCCAGGGCCGCGTGCCCGTCTATGGGCTCGACTACAAGGACGGCCCCGCCGAAGGTCAGGCCTGGCTCGCACAGTTCGGCAATCCGTATGTGGCCTCGGCCTTTGACGCGCAGGGCCGCGCCGGCATCGACTGGGGCGTGTATGGCGTGCCGGAAACCTTTGTGATCGATGCGCAGGGCGTCGTCCGCTACAAGCATGTCGGGCCCCTCACGGCAGCCGTCATCGCCGAACGCATCGAGCCCCTGCTCAAGGAACTGGAGCGCACGAAATGAGCTCGCAAGCCATCCGTCTTGGCGTCCTGTACGGCCTGGTCCTCGCCGTGATCATGGCGCTGGCGCTCCCCGCACGCGCCAGCGAGGCCAGGGACAGCGCTGACGATCCCGCGCTCGAGGCCCGCATGCTGCATGTGGCCTCGCAGCTGCGCTGCCTGGTCTGCCAGAACCAGACCATCGCCGACTCCCACGCCGGCCTGGCCGTCGACCTGCGACGCGAGATCCGCAGCCTGCTGGCCCAGGGACGCAGCGAGACCGAGGTGCTGCAGTTCATGACTGAACGCTACGGCGACTTCGTGCTCTACCGCCCGCCTGTCGACGCGCGCACCTGGCTGCTGTGGTTCGGTCCGCTGGCGCTGCTGGCCGTTGCCGCTGGCGGGCTCTGGCTGCACCTGAGGGGGCGGGCCCGCCGCCCCGAGACCGACTTCGAGACCAGTCCAGATGACCTCGAGAGCGACGCGCCTGCATCGCCCCAGCAAGGAGTGAGTCCATGAGCAATGTGCAGCAACTGCGCGCGCAGATCGAGCAGCTGGACCAGCTGCACCGCGATGGCCTGCTGTCTGACGAGCTGCACCGCAGCTCCAGGCAGCAGCTGGAGCAGTCCCTGGTGGCCGCCGTGCTGCAGACGAGCGCCGCACCGGCTCCCTCGCCCGCTGCGGCACCATCCAGCCCCGCGCCCGTGCGCCGCCAGTCAGCCGTCGGGCGCACGACCTGGGCGGGCGTGGCCGCCTTCATCCTGCTGGCCGGCGGGGCAGGCTATGCCTGGAAGGGCGCCCCCGCTGCGTGGACCACCGCCGGCGCCGGCACAGCCGCCATGTTGGCCACCAGCGCTGACGGCGCCCCCCCTGCCCCCCAGCAGCAGGCGCCGCACGCCCTGGGCAATGACCAGATGCTCGAGATGGTGCAAACCCTTGCGAAGCGCCTGCAGGCCCAGCCCGAGGACCCCGAGGGCTGGGCCATGCTTGCCCGCTCCTACGCCACGCTGGGCAGGCACGCCGAGGCCCAGCCGGCCTATGCCAAGGCCCTGGAACTGAGCCCGGCTGACGCGGCGCTGATGGCCGACTACGCGGACACCCTGGCCCTCCAGCAGGGCCGCATGCTGCAGGGCAAGCCGCTGGAGTGGGTGCGCAAGGCCCTGGCCGCCGACCCTCGGCAGCCCAAGGCCCTGCTGCTGGCCGGCACCGAAGCCTTCGACCGCAAGGCCCATGCCGAGGCGGCAGGCTTCTTCGAGCGGGCCCTGCAGAGCGCTGCACCGGGCAGCAGCCTGGGGGCGCAGGCCCGCAGCGCCCTGGAAGACGCGCGCCAGGCCGGCGGCTTGCCGGCGAGCCCCACGCCAGCGCCCCAGGCTTCTGGGGACGCCCGCATCCAGGGCCGCCTGAGCCTGGCCCCGGCGCTGGCGGCGCAGGTCAAACCGGACGACACGGTGTTCGTCTTTGCCCGACCGGCAGAGGGCGCGCGAATGCCGCTGGCGGTGCTCAAGCGCAAGGCCTCGGAACTGCCCTTGGACTTCGTGCTCGACGACTCCCTCGCCATGAGCCCGCAGGCCCGCCTCTCCGGCGCAGCGCAGGTGGTTGTCAGCGCCCGCATCAGCCGCAGTGGTCAGGCCCAGCCCCAGCCGGGCGATCTGCAGGCGCAGCCCTCGGCACCGCTGGCGCTGGGCAGTACCGGTGTCACGCTGCAGATCAGCCAGACCGTCCGCTGACACCGAGGGTGGGCCTGAGCCACCGGACCTCAGGCCTGGCCGTACTTGGTCTCGAACTCGATGCCCATCTGCTGCAGCAGCGGGATGGGCAGCACGCCGCCGGCGCAGACGATCACGGCCTCGTTACGCCGCGAGAGCAGGCCCTCGGGGCCCTTGAGTTCGACCTCTGACTCGTGGATGGCCAGGACCTCCGTCTCCAGCAGCAGCTCCAGCCGGCCCTTCCGATAGCTCACCTCCAGAGCCTGCCGGTTCTTGGGCTTGACGCGATTGAAGGACGCGCCCCGGTAGGACAGCTGCACGGTCGTGCCCGGTTGCTCGGCCAGTTGCAAGGCGGCCTCGAGCGCGCTGTCACCGCCCCCCACGACCAGCACGTGCTGGCCCCGGTACTGTTCGGCATCCACCAAGCGATAGACCACCTTGGGCCGCTCCTCGCCCGGCACGCCCAGCTTGCGAGGGCTGCCGCGCCGACCAATGGCCAGCAGCACCGAGCGGGCCCTGTGCACCCCGGCGCTGGTATGCACGACAAAGCCCTCGCCGACCCGCTCGATGCGCTCCATGCGCTCGCGGAAATGCAGGCGCAGCCCCGTGCGGCCCACCACGTCCTGCCAGAAGTCCAGGAGCTTCTCCTTGGAGACCTCGGTCATCTGCACCTTGCCGACCAGCGGCAGGTGCACCGGCGCGGTCATGGCGATCTTGGCGCGCGGGTAGTGGTAGACCGCCCCGCCCAGCGAGTCCTCCTGCTCGATCAGGCAATAGCGCAGCTGCCTCTCATGCGCCGCCAGCCCGGCGGCGATCCCGGCCGGGCCAGCGCCGACGATCAGCACGTCCAGTTCATCAGGGCCCGCCTTGCGTCGCCGGACCGATTCGATCGCCTGCACGCCCTGCGTCGCGGCCTTGCGGATCAAGCCCATGCCACCGAGCTCGCCGGCGATGAACAGGCCCGGCACATTGCTCTCGAACTGCGGCGACACCCGGGGGATGTCAACGCCGCGTCGTTCCGTCCCGAAGACAAGGGTGATGGCCGTGACAGGGCAAGCGTCCGCGCAGGCGCCGTGGCCGATGCAGGCCGAGGCGTTGATCAGCGTCGCCTTGCCATTGACGATGCCCAGGGCCCCCTCCGGGCAGGCCGTGACACAGCCGCCCGAGCCGATGCAGCGGCTGTCACTGACCACGGGATGCAACGAGGCCGGCTCGTTGAGGCCCGCCGCTGCGGCCTCTTCCCGCGCCTGGGCGTTGCCCCGCTCGCGCCGGTGCCTGAGGGCCAGATGCAAGCCGATGGCCAGCGCGGCCCCGCCGATGTACAGGGCCAGGTAGGGGCTGCTCATGCGAATCGGTCCGGGGTGCATTCCATGGTTTCACCATGCGGCAATTCCCTGAAGCCCAGATGAAGTTGCCGTAGAGGCATGTCCGCAATTTCCATGTCAGACGGCCGCGGCAGAGTCACCGATGATGAGAGCGGCATCTGAATGGGGTAGGCATGCGCTTGTTGCTGGTCGAGGATGACGAAACCCTGGGCGAAGGGCTCAGCGGATTCCTGCGCCTGGAGGGCCATGTGGTGGACTGGTTCCGAAACCTCCTCGACGCCCAGACCGTGGCCAGCGAGCCCTACGACGCCCTGCTCGTGGACTGGCAGTTGCCGGACGGCTCCGGCGTGGACTGGGTCCGCCGGCTGCGGGACCGCGGCGAGAGTCTGCCCATCATCATGCTCACGGCCCGGGATCGGCTGCAGGACCGCATCCTGGGGCTGGACAGCGGCGCGGACGACTACCTCGTGAAGCCCTTCCGGCCCGAGGAACTTGCTGCCCGACTGCGGGCGCTGCAGCGTCGGCGCCTGGGCCATGGGCAGGCGCGCGTCAAGCTGGGCGAGGACCTGGAACTGGACCTGCGTGGCCATGTGCTGATGCGCGGCGATGAGCCGGTGATGCTCACGGCCCGGGAATGGAGCCTGCTGGAGGCGCTCGTGGCGCGGCAAGGCCGCGTGGTGTCCAAGGGCGACCTGGAGGCCCTGTGCAGGGGCTTTGACAACGACATCGCCAGCAACGCCCTCGAGGTTCATGTGTTCAACCTGCGCCGCAAGATTGGGCGCCACGCCATCGAGACCGTACGCGGTCTGGGCTACCGGGTGCCCAAGTGAACGAGTCCGAGCGCCTCCTGCCTTCGCTCCAGGGCGAGCTGAGCCGCCGCCTGACGCTGCTCAGCGCCTCCTGGCTGCTGGCCCTGGTGCTGGTGTTGGCCTGGGGTGTCAAGCACGAGGTGGACGAGTTGCTGGATGATGCCCTGCGCGAGGCCGCGGAGCTGATCTACGGCATGGTCGCGCTCAATGCCCCCTTGCCGGGCAACGCCGGCAGCGACATCCTCCCGGCCCCGCCGCATGAAGAGCACATCGTCTGGCAGATCGTGGACCACGAGGGCCGGCTGCTCAAGCGTTCGCACCGAGCCCCCGCCGCCGCCTTCTTCGACAAGGCTCGCGAGGGCTTCGCCGACGGGCCGGAGCATTGGCGCGTCTACGGCATGCACCTGCCCGGGCAGCCTGCCCTGCTCTACGTGGCCCAGCGAGGGGCGGAGCGGATGGAGTCCGGGCACGAGGCGGTCGTCTTCGTCGTGCTCAGCGCCGTGGTGGTCAGCCTGTTCTGGACCGTGGTCCTGCGGCGCCGCGTGGCGGCGACCCTGCGCCCGCTGGGGGACATGGCCCGGCAGATTCCGCTCTACGATCCCCTGCGCCCCTGCACCAGCCTGCCTCCGGCCGACCGCGCCGAGATCGCCGCCATTCGCGGTGCGGTGGCCGAGCTCGGGCAGCGCCTGGCAAGGCGCATCGAGAACGAGCAGGCCTTTGCTGCCCATGCCGCCCACGCGCTGCGCACGCCCCTGGCCGGCATGGACGCACAGCTGGCGCTGGCCGAGCGTGAAGCCGGCCCAGACGCCCAGCCCCGGCTGGCCCGCACGCGGGCCGCCGTCGAGCGGCTCAAGCGCGTGGTGCAGTCCCTGCTGGCCTTCTTCCGCCCGCAGGCGGAGATGGAGCTGCAGACCGTGGCCCTGGCGGATCTCGTCGCCCAGTTGCCGGTGGAAGGTCTGCAGATTGAGCTGGAGGGGGAAGGCAGCCTCTACTGCGACCCCAGCCTCATGTCAGCCGCGGTGGCGAACCTGATGGACAACGCCGTGCGACACGGCGCACGGCGCCTGCGGCTCAGCGCGGACAGGCAGGAAAGGGGTCAGGTCTTGCGCATCTGTGACGACGGCCCCGGTCTTGATGCAGAGCGCCGTGCTGGCCTGCTGAGGCAATTGCTTGGCACGTCGGCAACGGCCGCAACGCCGGTGACCGAACCCAGGGTGGAGAGCCTGGGCCTGGGACTGAAGCTGGCGGCCCTGGTGGCGCAAGCCCACGAGGGCGAGCTGGACCTTGCGGCCGGCGAGCCCGGCTGGCCCGGCCTGCAGGTGGTCCTGAGGCTGTGGCAGCACGCCGAGCTGCCTGCGGGGCTGCGGGACGGGGAACCGATGCAGCGGGTACGGGCCGGTGGGGTGAGGGGCTGACGAGGTGAGCGACCTTGCCATGCCGGGGTGCCATGCCGCATCGCTAGCCGGCTTGCTGGCTGTGGACCAGCGGTCGGGTACGGAAGGCTTGCAGCGCAGGTTCTGGCTGCGGTGGGAAAGGCGGGTAGGCCGTACAGGACTTGATACAGGACTTGATACAGGACTTGATACAGGACTTGAACCTGTGACTAATGGATTGTGAGGTGAGCCGAGGGCTCAAAGGTGTCTAGGGAAGCTCGAGCAGATTCAACCGGAGCAGTCGTGACCTGGCAACAGGCGGGAATCTGCGAACTCCGCCTCCCTACAGTTAGGAATACGCGGATGGACTGATAGTCTCCATCCATGGCAGCATTCCTCCGCCGGAGCGCCTCGGCTCCGTGATGAGGAGATCTCCATCTTGAACGAGCAGGGCAGGAGTCACCACCAAGTCTTCGTCAGCTATGCGCATGCAGACGACCTCCCGATGGATGAGGGCGTTCCAGGTTGGGTGAGTTCGTTCGTCGACAAGCTGAGCCGGGCCCTGGCCCGCCATGCGAACGGTGCCTTGGTCGACTTCTGGATGGACCACTCCCTGGAGCCACAGCGCAAAGTCACCGACGAGCTGAAGCTCAAGGTGCGTGAAAGCGCGGTGATCCTGGCCTTCATCTCGCCACGCTACCTGGTCTCGCCCTGGTGCCAGCAGGAGATGGCCACCTTTGTTGCCGAAGTAGGTCAGGGCATTGCCGGTGACCGCGTCTTCCTGGTCGAAGTCCTGCCTACCCAACGCGAGCAATGGGACGCAGCCATCCGGGACCTCACGCCGGTAACCCTTTGGACAGGGAGCATGACCCAGCCCGCCCCCCGCACCAAGGGTTGGCCGGTGCCTGATCCGCGCGCGGATCGGGACTTCTGGGACGACGTCAATCGACTGGCTGGCGTGTTGGCGCGCCAGCTTCAGGTCCTGCCACCGGCCATTCCGGCCCCGCCGCCTCCGGCCGAGCAGCCCACCCCTGTGCTGCCACCGCCCAGCGCCAATGCGGCATCTGCAAGCGAGGTCCTGAACATCGTGGTCCATGCGGCCGACGACGAGGACAGCAAGTTCGTCAGCCAGACCCAGGCGCTGCTGGGCGAACTGGATGTCGACGCCTACCTGGCGCCAGGTATGGCAGAGGGCCAGACGCCCGCACAGCACCGCGCCGCCGTGGAAGGCCTGTTGCGCACCAGCCATGGCGTGCTGGTGGTGTACGGTTCCTCGCCACCCACCTGGGTGCAAGCCAAGCACGTCGAGGTTCGCAAGCTATTGGCCCTGGAGCGGCCCGGCGCCTGTACCGGCGTTCTGGAAGGCCCTCCTGAAGACAAGCCGCCGCATGGCCTGCCGCCTCGTGGACTGATGGTGCTGGATTGCCGCAGAGGCCTGCAAAAGGAGGAGCTGAGTCGCTTTGTTCAGTTCCTTAGACAACAGCGTTTGGCGATGAGCGGCCATGTTTGACCTGCATCCCGTAGATGGCCCCTATCCCGGGCTGCGTCCGTTCGAGCCGCATGAAGGTGAGATCTTCTTCGGGCGTGAACGCCACACCGACCGACTCCTGGAAATCCTGAAGCGAGAGCGATTCCTGGCCGTGGTCGGCCCCTCCGGTGGCGGCAAGTCCAGCCTGGTGCGTGCGGGCTTGCTGCCAGCGCTGGCTGGCGGTCGACTGGGCACCGGCAGCCATTGGCGCCTGGCGCTGCTGCGCCCGGGCGCCCAACCCCAGCTAGCGCTGGCCACGGCCCTCGTCAGCCGCCACGCGCTGGGGCCGGAGCTGGGCGCAGGCGATCAGGACGCAGCCCCCCCCAACCCAGTCCCCTCTATGACGGCGGCGACCGCCGAGCAAGCCACGGCCGACGCAGCGCTGGTGGCCGCCGAGTTGCGCCGCGACGAGCAGGGCCTGGCTCGCGTGCTGGCCACAGCGCAGGCAGAGCGCCAAGCCCGCAACAGGGCTCGGAACCTCCCGAATTCTGCTTTGCCGACTTTGAATCTCCTGATCCTGGTCGATCAGTTCGAGGAGCTGTTCACCTACCGATCCGCAGCACCTGACCCAGCTGAAGCGGCTCGTTTCATCGGCCAGTTGCTGCAGCTGTGCAGGCACGGCGAGGCTCCAGGCATCGAGCCCGAACTCGGCGGTATCCGCGTGGTGGTGGCACTGACCTTGCGCACTGACTTTCTTGGCCATTGCGTGGAATTTGCCAACCTGCCCGAGGCCATCAACCACGCCCAGTACCTCACCCCCCGCCTACGCGACGACGAGCTGCGCCTGGCCGTGACCGGGCCGGCACGCCTGTTCAAAGGCGAAGTGGATGGCGCACTGGCCGATGCAGCCATCGCCCAAAGCACCGGCAATCCCGACCAGCTGCCAATGCTGCAGCATGCGCTAGCGCAATGGTGGCTGCAAGCCAAGCACATCCAGCCTCAGCATCCGGTGATCAATAGCGCCTGCACGGAGCGCGCGGGCGAAGTTGGGGAAGCCCTGGACCGGCATGCCACGCGTTTGTACAAGGCGATGTCGCCAGAGGCACAGCACGCCTGCGAGTGGCTGTTCAGGGCGATCACGGCGGGGCGTGAAGGCGCCGACGCGGTACGCCGGCCTCAGCGCTTGTCCGACATCTCGATCTGGAGCGGTGTGCCAGTCACAACGCTCGAGCAGGTGGTACGAGAGCTGGCCTCGCCCGAGGTGAGTTTCTTGCATCACGGTACCAGCCTGGATGGCGACAGCGTCATCGACATGACTCACGAGGCGCTGATGCGCCAATGGGCCCAGCTGAGAGTCTGGGTGGCCGACGAACTGCGGCAGGCCCAGGCTTTGCAACGCTGGCAAGCGCGGGCCGACGAACGCGGCAGCGGTGGCCTGCTCGCCAAGCTGGACCTGGCGCGGGCACTGGGCTGGTGGAACCCGGATGCGGTCACAACCGCCAACGGCCAGGCATGGGTCCCAACACAGGCCTGGAGCTTGCGCTACCAAACCACGCCAGCCACCCTGCTTGAAAAGTCCTTGGTCGACGAGTCTTCCAGCTTCCTGCGCCTGCGTCAGTTCCTGATTGATTCGCGCGAGGAAGCCCAGCGCCAGGAAGCCGTCGAGCAGCAGCGCCAACTCGATGCCGCGCAGCAGGCAGAGCGTGAGCAGGCTACGCGCCGCTTCCGCTACGCAGTCTTCGTTGGGCTGGTTTGCTCCGTCGCTCTGTTGGTGGCAGCGGTCTGGCAAAGAGATCAGGCGAAAGCTCAGATGAATGCTGCGCGCGAGGCCAATGAGATAGCTACCCAGAAGCAGGAGAGCGCGGCCGCCGCTTGGGAAGAAGCCAGAACCGCTCAAGATGAGGCCAAAGAGCGCTTGCGCCAGGTCACGCTGGTAACCCAGTACTTTGCCGGGGCCATCGACGCCACCCGACTGGATCAGGCTGTGGCGGCTGACCAGGAGATCCAGAAGATCCTCAAACGTTCGACGCCCGCCGATGTTCAGCGGCGCGCCCGGACGCCACTGGAGATCTGGGCCAAGGACGTCGACCGCGACAACGTACGCGCCACCTTGATGTTATTGGGCTTTCCTATAGAGCCACGCAAAGCCAAGCTGCCTGCAGATGCAACCAACGCCGTGTGGGCAGGCACCGCTGTCCCAGCCGACGACACCAGGCTCGTGGCATTGGGTCTGATACGTGCCGGCATTCAGGTTCTGTCGGTCGGGCCTATCCAGCCCGGGATCGTGGGACGAGACCGCCAGGTTCTTCAGGCCGGCGCAAGCCGGGAGCCCTTGGGTTGCCGCGCGTTTTCCGTGGCCGAACTGAGCAGCATGACTGAGTTCACCCGAGAGACTCGCGACCACTGCAAGATACGCCCGCGGGGGTCGTGAAAGCGCAGCTACGGTGCCCGAGTTCACGGTACAGAAGATGACCGCTTCCGATCGCAAGCTGAGACTTTCGCTGGTTGAGGCCCGAACCCTGACGCCCGGAAAGCAGTGATCCTCCGCGAGATCCGTACCTTGGGAAACGCAGCCACGCACGAGGCAGCTGGCCCTTCTCTTCGCTCCAATCCAGCCCCAACCATCAACGTCAGTCGCCTCGGATCGCGTCAAGGGTTCGCTTCGCCAGAGGCTCACCCGGCCCCTTCATTTCATTCCGGGCTGCGGCTTCCGCCCTGCCCTTGACCCGTTCCTCTGCTGTTGCACCGGACGCCACGCTGTAGCCAACTGTTCGCCTATGTGCAGCCGCAATGCTGAAACGCTGAAACGCTGAAGCGCTCACAAGCGTTCTGCCAGTACGCTTTCAGCCCAAGGACCAAGGCAGCAAGCGGGCGATGTTGAGGGCGTCAGCGAGAGCGCGGTGGTGGTCTCCCTCGATCTCAAACCCGGCGATCTGTAGGGGCTTGGTCATACCTACTTGCTTGATCTTCCGCCGCTTGGCGGAATGGGCCTTGAGGTTGACGTGGGCAGCCCGGCAAGTGGGTCAGGGACGCGGTGCCGGACGTTCTCGCGCTCGATCTGGCGCCGGTCGGAGGCTCCCCAACTCACGCGGTTGACAATCAGGACACCGGCAGAGCGCCTTGATCGTCCTAAGCTGTTGATTTTATTGGTAGGCCGTACAGGACTTGAACCTGTGACCAAAGGATTATGAGTCCATCCAATACGGCTGCAATGGGGCCGCTTTGCACGGCAGATCAACAACTTAGCCGTTATTGAACCCACGTTGCCGCGGCATTGACCAGCTATGCCGTTGACACTTGGTTGACGCTTACCGGCTATCGGCCGAACAGCTCAGAATGCGTGCCCGTCCGGACAAACTTTACCGATGGCCCGTCAAGCTGATAGATCAGCAGGAAGTCACCGCCGACATGGCATTCTCGAAAGTCGCGCCAGTCACCTGCAAGCTCGTGATCCAGGTACTCAGGCGGCAACGGGCCATCGTTAGCGATGAGCAGCAACATGACCTCTTTCAGACGCCGCATGTCGTAGCGTCCTGAGTGGGACAGGCCCTCCCAGTCCTTGCGGAACTGCTTCGTGTAGTCGCAGCTACGCGGTGGATTAGTGCGCTTTGCGCTTGCTGGCTTTTTCTTCGAGGTCATTCAGCAGTTCCTGGCCCGAATCGAAGCGTCGGCCAGACATCGAACGAGCCTCCTCCATTGCCGCAATGGTCTTTGCATTAGGCGCCTTAACCTCGAAAGGCAGGCCATTCTGCGCAACCACTTGATGCAAAAAGAGTCGGATAGCGTCGCTAAGGCTGAGCCCACATTGAGCCAACACTTCAACGGCACTGTCCTTCAGCTCCGGTTCGACGCGCGACCGCACGTCCGTCGATTTGATAGCAAGAGTGTTCATAGGACCCCCCGGTCAGTGTAGCTACATTGTAGCCACAACCGGCACACATGTGAAGTAGCCCCCCCCACACGAGAGCCCCACATGGACGGCCGGCTACGCCAACCAGCATCAAGTCAAGATCAGTGACGCATCCATCCAAAGCATTCGCCGCATTGAGACATCTCAGATGCAGAACCTTCGCTTGGGGGTGACGAGCACCCCCATGTATGCTCACATTTGCTTACATTAGCGAGTCAATATGCAAGTGGCCAATAGGGGGGCTGCAATGTCAGAACGAACTTTCAAGATCTATTTTTCGGACATCTTTGAAGTAGATCCAGATCGCATTGAAGATTATGGCGCATTCAATATATCGCTAATTAATGACTTACCTCTCTTCGTCGATCCATTCCTACTCTTCAATAGCGACAAGGAGCAATATCAACAGCTCCACGCCGAAATGATCAAATACATGCTCTTCTTAAAAGAGCATGCAGGTACTGACTTGCCCACCGGCCTCATAAAGTCCTGGTTCTACTTTCCCGAAGTCAAAGAAAATTGGTTCGGATTTAGTGAAACAGGAAACGGCGGAAGAGGTCTGGGAGCAGATTTCGCGAAAGCCCTTAAGCGCAACATGACGTCAGTCTTTAGGGAGTTCGGCAACGAAAAATCGACGGGAACACATCTCGGAAAGCTGACCCTAATAAAAAACGGCGTCGGCAAAGATCAGATTAGCGATTTCACCTGCAACCTGATTCGAGGATTTCTTGCCGAATATACGCAAGAATTTGCTCAGAAAAACATAAACAAGAAGTATCTGCAAAAATTCAATATACCAAAAGTCGCATTCAACTATCAGACAAAGACTTGGGCCTCCAAGCAATACGTACTACCGAGACACGGCAAAGAATTTGTACTGCTAACGCCAGTTGACATACTAACGAAAGACGAAGCGTGGATATCACACAAAGGCTTCGTTGAGGACTTCTCCGCCGTCATGGCAAGTGTTGGGAACGACGCACTCAGAGCTCAAATAGAGCAGTACTTTGTCAAGCAACTACCTTTCGAAGCCACCAAGGCCCAACGTGAAAAGGCCATCGAAAGCTCCGTTCAGCAGTTCCCAGAACTACTGGATGTCTACATAAAAAGGCAAGAGGAGGCAAGCGAAGAAGCCACCTCAGCTTCGGCAGAAAAAGTCAAAGCTGCCCAGCAGCTATTCGTCCAAAGTCTCAAGAAGTTGGTAAGCCTACTAGACAAAACCGATTTCTATCAGACTGGAAAAAACAGCTATCAGGAGGGCATGCAGCGAGTTCTGTTTCTTAAACATGTAATTGAGAAACAAGATGGATATCGCATCTTCTACATAAAAGGGAAGCCGATAAAGCGCGAGAAAGATCTTCAAATCATGTTCAAGCTGACCTGGTTTGCTTCAGAATTCAGCGCAGATGCTGAAGTCAACAACGGACGCGGACCGGCAGATTTCATGGTTTCGTATGGAAGCGCCGACAAATCAATAATTGAGTTCAAGCTTGCGTCAAATACACAGCTAGAGAAAAATCTAAAGCAGCAAGCAGAAATATATGCAGACGCGTCGCGAGCCACGCACCCACCCATCAAGGCCATCCTATATTTCAAACTCGAAGAACTCGCCAAGGTGCAGCGGTATATTCGGGATATAGGGCTCGAAACCAGTCAAGATATTGTGCTTATTGACGCAACGGAGAAGGAGTCGGCCTCAAAGGTATAGGCAAATCTAGATGAGGCGAAAGGGTTCCCCCTCATGGCGAGCTCAGGAAAAGCGTCGGGCTTGCAGCACCTATGCAAGGAAGGCTCCAGTACTCGACGCCAGCGAAGACTTGTTCGCCACGTTGGCTCATGGGTACGCAAGCTGGAACACTACCCTCCGGGGGCGTTCGCCACGTGGCAGGGGTGCCGGCCCTACGCTTCGCTTCAATCCAGCACCCCTTCCGCCAGCGTGAACCGCTGCGGACCGCGTCAAGGGTCCGCTTCGCCAGGTGCTCACCCGGTCCCTTCATTTCACTCCGGGCTGCGGCTTCCGCCCTGCCCTTGACCCGCTCCTTCGCTAGACATGCTCTGCCAGCATGCCTGGCCGTACACGCTTCGAATGCGCGCGATGTCAGCGTGATCATGCACGCGAAGCCTTGCCCGCTCTACAGCCAGCTCCGAACGCCTGGTGCGGAGCTTTTCGCACTGGTCTGGTGTCAGGGCGCCGCTAGCGATCCTGGCTGTCCAGATTGCCATGAGGTGCGTAATGCACTCCTTGGCACACTCGAAAGCGACGGCTTCATCTTGGGACCATTTTTCCATTTGCCTACAGCTCCTTCATGGCATTCGCACCGAGGGTTCTTGTCGCCACGCTCAGACATCACCAGGGCATTTTCGCGGACGCGAAAAAGTACGCCAGGCTGTCAAGCGGAGGTGGATCGCGCCCCATGGCTTGATAGCATCTAGACCGCGCCGATCACAAAGGCGTAGGCCTCAGCTTCGCTGGCGACGGTAGCACCATCCGGATAGTCCTTGCCGTATCTGCGCCCCACCCAGGCTACGCCGTCAAACTCAACCTCTCCAGCGAACTGAGCGCCGACTTGGACCAGCTGGGCCCGGATCGGCTTGGCCTGGACTTCCTTCCGCGCTTCATCAAGCCCGCTGCGCAGGGACTGCATCAAGAATGGACTGGCTCGCATAGATGGTCTCCGGAGTCTTTGCTGAACAGTTTCGCGGACGCGAAAATCTATCCGCCCTGTCTCGTGAGCTGCAGCACCAAGAGAAGCTCTGTCTTCGCATTGTCCCTGGTACTGGAGTGCATCCATGACGGTAGGAACGATACGCCTGCTCGTCCGGAACCGGACTTCTCTTCACTAAGGCCGCCAAGCATGACGACCTCTCCGTCTCGCATCTGGACCTCGGTCTTCAGTTCGCGCTTGATGAGCGTTGGCGAGCTATTGACGCCCGTAGTGGTCTGGACGAAGTTGGAGATCTGCTGCTGCACGATCAAGTCAACCGAGCCCTCCCTCACCTGAGGCGTCACGCTGAAGATGACGCCGCTGTTTCTGTACTCCACCGACTGCACAGGCTGGCCATTCGATACGTAGGTCATTGCGCCAAGGACAGGCACATCCTGTCCCACCGAAAAGGTCGCCTGCGCTCCACTGCGGACGCGCAATGCAGGTTGCGTCACAACCTTGAAGCGAGAGTCTGATGACAGGGCCGAAAAGACCGCATCCGCATTGCCAACACTCAAGCTGATCGAGTTCTTCTGAGCGGCACCTGCCAGGTTGATCGCAAGTCGACCGGAGAGCACCGACGCCGCCAGGCTGAACGCTGATCCCGTGTTGTCACCGGTCTGGACCTCGTAGACCACACCGCGAACCATGACCTCACCTACCTGGCAGTCGACTTGGGCAAGCAGCCTTTCCAGCTTCTTGACCTCACCTGCCTCACCACTAAACACAAGCACGTCAGCAGCGCGGTCAACTAGTGCAGCCGCAGAACCTGGCGGCATTGGAACATCGGTCTTCGAGGTCAGCGGGGCGACCACGGTACGGTTTACCGTGAACTGGCCCTTGAACAACGGACGAAGCAGGTCAGCCAGGTAGCCCACGTCGCGGAACCTCGGCTTGTAGACGAAGGCCTCCAGCGCCGGCTCGGGATCCCTTTTCGGGCCCAGGAACTCCAAGCCGCCACGATCAGTGACGGCATAGCCAAGACTGTCCAGCAGCTTGATCAAGTCCGCCTTGATCGACTGGACGGAACCTGCGAACCGGAAGGACACGAGGCGCTGATCAGCGAGCAGTTCAGGCGCGAGCACGTAGGGCGTCTTGAGCGCGTCGGCATAAATGACGTTGACGATGCGCCCCACCTGTACGCCGGACAGCTCAAACGACAGATCCGCAGATTTCGCGGACGCGAAAATCGGATGCCCAACCAGCAAGGCCAGGGCGAGAACGCAGCTCTTCATTTCTTATGGTCCATTGGTGACGCAGGGGCAGCCTGCCGACTCGATCCGCTGAAGGCCGTGACGCGCTGACCGTCGACTTCACCAACAGTGGCCACCCCATCAAACCGAAAGCCCGAAGGGTGCTCAATACGAAGGTCGCCAGCGGCATTGGACAGGACGACCATCACCCCTTCGCGCGTACTCATCTTCCCGACAACTCGCCAGTCCTCGCTGAGTACAGGCCTAGCCGCCGACATAGGCGCCGGCGTGGTGACAAGTCCTAACCCCACCTGGCTGTCCTTTGTTGCTTCGGACTTCACAGGGGCGCCCTTTTTCCCAAAGAAGTGAATCAAGCCATAGCCCGACATGGCTGCGCAAACAAGCACGCCGGCCGCCATTGCCCAGAGCTTGGGATTCATCAGAATGTTCTGACGGTCATCGACCGTCAGCTCCTTCCCACTGCCCCCGGTGTAGCTCTGATAGAGGGGAAAGTACTCGGGGTCATACGTCTTGTTCTCGACAGCAACCCGCGCCTTCGCCGTCTGCTTCCACCCCTCCCACATTTCAACGCGGTAAACCTTGGAGAGCCCCAGGCTCTTGATCTTCGTCGTCCGAAAGCTCAGCTCGACAACGGCCTTCAGGATGCGATGGAGGTCGCCGATGTCCTGCACCATCAGGACCAGGTCGCAAGTGACTGCTGTGGCCGCGTCGACGTAGTGGCGGTGCTCCCGAAAGAACACGCGATGGTTCTTGGCAATCTTCGAGTCCGTGCCCCAGAAGCGCCAGGCCTCATCAATGCAAATCAGGTCGCCGCCCCGGCAAAAGGTGTCCACGGGCTCGCCAAAGGGGAAGAAGGTGTCCGAGAACACGTCCTCATTGCGGCAGTGAACGACATAGCCCAGCTTGTCCATGTCGATCCCCTGCTTTTCATGGACGAAGGCCCTGATCGCGTCAGCGTCGATGCCTTCCACATTGGTAACGACACGCCTGCCCTTGGCGATTGCCGGGACGATGACTGAACGCACGCACTCAAAGGACTTGCCGGAGCCCATGAGCCCCGTGTAAGCGTTTATCGGCATCGCTGCGCCCTCAGCCGATCACCGGGATCCGGCGAATGATGAAGCGGGTCAGAAAGGCAGAGACCATCATGGGCACGCCCACCGACACCGCGAAGAGGTCAAGAAAGTACCAGGTACCCGCACCGATACCCGCGAACGCCGAGCTGAGCGACGCGCCGGTAGGCAGCCACGAAGCCATCACGGACACCAACTCGTACACAGCCAGATAGAGGGCCGTAAAGAGCACGAACTTGATGACGAGTGTCCTGAAGGCCCAGCCAAGAATGCTGTTCAGCGCAGAAAGGAAAATTCCAAACATGGGGACCTCAGGCGGACAGAACAATGAAGAGCGCGGCCAGCAGGAATACCAGAACCATCGCGTTATAGAGTTCGCCCCGCACGCCTTCCAGAACCGTGCAGTGCCCGTCCATCACGACCGTCTTCCCGAACAGATTGAACGTGGCCCTCGGGCATGTGGCCTGGTGGGCAGGAACCTGGAAGTTGCGCAGATCCGGCATCAGCTGCTTCAGCGGCTGCAATATCTGCTCGCCGGTCGGTGTGGCTTCCAGCTTGGGCGAGCCGATGCCCGGGTCAGCGCCGAGGTTCATCAGGGGGGCGCTTGCAGCAGGATTGACAGGCGTCCCCGTCGACGGAGAAGACGACGCTTGGCCAAGGGGGTCTGACGTCGAAATAGTCCCAGCCAGGTCGCCAATAGTTGCCACCGGGAAAGTAGGGTTCGCTGCACGGAAGTTTTCCACGTCAGCCGCGGTAATGGGGTCCGACATGGAATAGGGGACGCCGTTGTATCCGGGCTGAGACGCAGCCTTCCGGAAGGCCGCATCAGCGATGTCAGCAACGACCTTGGCAGGCAGTGGCTTCGCCTTGTCTGCCTCGCTGAGGGACTGCAAGGCCTTGGCGACCGGTTCCGTCACCGGTTGGGTATTCCCGCTGCCAGCAGGCTTGTAGTTCGGGTCGGCAACAGTGCGCAGCCAACCGAGTGTATTCATAGCCATTTGGCTAACGACGCCGTTGTGCTTGGTTCGTATCGTGCAGATGTAGTTCGCGGAACCTACCAGCTCAAATACAGCGCCGCCAGGCGGATAGAAGTCCCCGCAAAATTCCATTGATCCGTTGTTGGAATCAAGCGGCCACCCCTTGCTGCCATCCCCAAGCCATACCCAACTCTGCCCAGGAATGGGAACAAATACGGGACCAGATGGCGTGTAGGTAACAGTGCCATCAGCATTGAAAAGCCAATTTGTCAGCGCCAGAATCCCATAGCCGACTACGCCGGAAATAGCGGCGCTTGCCAAGACGGTTCCCCAGGCCGGCGCAGTCCCAGTGACGACCACAGCCGTCGCAATCTGAACTACAGCTGATCCAATGGCAGACACGGTCCCACCGAAGCGTGGATCACTGGCAGAAAATCCTCGTGCAGCGATTTTTGATTTGACGACCGCTGCAATCTCCGAGCCGATACGAGAAGTCGCGACAGCCTGCGCGTCAGCGTTCACCGTGAGGACGAGCGCGAGGAACAGAATCAACATCCGACGAATCACGAGCCACCCCCTTCAAATCCAGTCACCACCGCCCAACCCGACAGCAGGCCCCAAACAAACATCACCAGATACCAAGCATCGTTTGCGGTCACGACATGCTCTCCAATGAAAAAGGGGCGCCCCACCTGACGCAGGACACCCCTTGAAGCTGCTGGCTGATCAACGACCGCGCAGCATGCCCAGCACGGTGCGAGCACCCCGGATCGACACATCGACCACGGCCAGCGCGCCGGCAACGGCCATCACGCCGACGACGATGTCAGCAGGAGTGAATGCGCCAGTGATGGCGCTGTAGTCGACCGCGGCGCTGGCCGAGGTGGACGCGACGAGAGCACCGACAGCGACCAGGCCGGCAATGACGTTCTTGTTCATCTTCAAAACACTTTCATAGAAAAACCGGGAGCCGCCCGGACGGTCTTGGCTCAACCCTTCCGGATCAAGCCCAAAATGGTTCCGGCACCCCGCGCAACAAACCAGCAGAGGCAGATCGAGCTGAATGCAAAGCCCCACAGCGCGGCAGCCTGGCTGTAGTCGAAGGGTTCGCCAGCTCGCTTAACCAGCGAGTAGTCATCCCGCGTCAGGAGGACAAAGGCCGTGCAGTCGGTTGCGGCCGTAGCTGGCTCGACATGGACCAGCCCATTGACGTCAATCGTTGCGCAGGAGGCCACGTTCACTCCTCCAGCACCCAGACCTGCTGCACCACCGCGCGGCCGTCAAAGTGGTCCGTCACAGCGTCGAAGGCGGCGCCTGGATCGTCAAAGGCGCAGGCTTGGGAGAGGAGCTGAACAAAGCGCACGTCGCCCTCATGGCCCGAAGCCAGAAACGAGCCGTCATCGACGCCCTGCACCAAGTAGCCCGGTCGACATGCGCGACTCATATCAAGCTGCCTTCTTGGTGAGAGCCACCGGCTTCAGGCTGTTGATGACCGTCTTCTGGGTCTTGCCATTGGTGACGATCTCCAGCTCGACCTCGCATTCGAGCGGAAAGGTGTTGTGCTTCAGCTCGTGATAGCGATCGGAGGTGCCGTAGGCGTATTCGACGGAGGCCGTGCCCTTGCCCATGCCCTTCGAGTCATCGAGGTCCGTGTCAACGTAGACCTTCGTGCTGTCGAACGCATTGCCGTTCTCCAAGGTGCCCTTGGAGGCCTTGATGCCGCTGACGGTGACGCGAGTAGTGAATTTCATGTGGATCTCCTAGAAGCCCGGGAATGGAATAGCCTGGATCGGGCAAGGCCAAGCTAGTAGCAAAGGGAATCCAGGTCATCGCCTGGATCGACTGAAGGTTCCGCCTTCCATGACACGCCAAGTGAGCGGGCAACTGCCCGTTCAATGCCATCGACGCAATTACGCAGGCCCGCGGCAGCTATGGAGCGAGGTGCCTTGCGATCCCGATGGACGAACACCAAG
>NZ_JBPZGY010000022.1:0-50798 GCF_051857535.1 Roseateles sp. DB2
CTTCTTGAGTTCCCGGCTGCGCATCTCTGGCTCCTTGCGCCCCACCGCAGGGGCTTACGAGCCAATATCTCCTTCGCGTGGCTCACCAGATGAGCCATCACGAAGCAATGCGCAAAGAGCCTTCTTCTTTGCCTGTTGAGGCTGGCGCCGTCACGGGCCAGCCCGGGTCATCACTTGGACTTCTGGGCCTTGGGGCGGCCGGCGGCCGTGGGGTAGGCCGACATCACGCGGGCGGGATCGGCGTTGTCCAGGTAGGCGACGTACTGGGCCTCGGTGCACTTCAGGGCCTTGCCTTCGGTGTACTCGCCGCGCAGCTGCCCCTTGGCGTAGACGAAGCGGTATTCGTTGTCGTCACGGGCGGTGTCGAAGTTCACGGCATGCTGGGCGGCGCATTCCGCACGCAGGGCCTGCACCTCGCGGTTTTCAGCCGGCTTGGCGGCGTGGGCCAGGGAGGTGCCCAGCAGGGCGGCCAGGGCGATCAGGTGGAACTTCTTCATGATGCAACCTTTGCGAGTGCGGTGAGACGGGTGCTGAGCGGGCCTCGTGGACCCGCCCGGCGGTAAAAGTGCACACAGCTTAGCGGGCCGCGAGCCTGATGGCCATTGAGGACATCCACGGAGCAGGGCCGAAAACCGTGCGCTTTCCCACGAATCGCCGGGTGAGCCCCCTCGGCTGCGGGGGCCCTGTCCGGTCCGGTTCAGGGCTTTCCCGGGTGGGGTCTCACTCCTCCAGCTCTTCCTTGGCCAGTTCCACGTCCAGGCATTCCATGGCGTCCATGGGCTCGCAGGCGGCGGCATCGGCATAGAGTTGCTCGGCCAGGGCCAGGCGCTTGTCGCCTTCCAGCATGACCAGGCCGTTGGCGCGCTCGATCATGGCGATGGCGCTGCTCGGATTGAGCTTGATGGCCTGCTCGAACATCTTCAGGCCGGTGGCGGTGTCGGCGCCCTGGGTCTTGCCCAGCAGCTTGCCGACCTTGTCGATCACCTCGGCATGGAAGGCACCCAGGGCGATGTGGGCGTCGGCATGCTTGGGGGCCAGCTCGATGGCCTTTTCCAGCGCCGTCTTGACCTTGCCGCCCAGGCCTTGTGCCAGGGCCTTGGCCACGCTGATGCCCTGGCTGTAGCGACCCAGGGCATAGGCCTGCCAGTACCAGGCATTGGCGTTCTTGGGCTCGGCCTCCTGTTGGCCCTCCGCCCGCTCGGCGACTTCCAGGAACATCTCCAGCTTGGTCTTCTCCTTCTTCTCAAGGTAGTTGGCGTAGATGGCCTGGGCCTTGTTGGCCACGGTGATGCCGGCGCCGCCTGCGGCCAGGCCGGCCTCGTAGGCCTGCTGGAACTCACCGGCATGGAAATGGATCCAGGCTTGCTGCACGGCGGCGTCCTTGGGGAAGGGCTCGGCGTCGCCGGCATGCAGGCGGGTCCAGTGCTTCTTCAGGCTGGCGGCGTCGTACTGGAAGGCCGCGTTGTCATAGGGGAAGGCAGTCCACTTGGCCATCGATGTCTCCGTGTTGTGTCGGTCTCAGGTGTCTTCGGGGGCAGGTCTTGCGTCACTCGCGGGAGGGGCGGCTGTCTAGCCGTTGTAGCGGCCAGCCAGCTTGAAGAGGTGCTCCCGCGAATCGGGTTCGAGGTAGGGCAGCAGCGTGCTCAACACATGGAAGGCTCCGCGCATGAGGGCGCTGCCGGCGCGGTCGGGTTCCAGGGCATGGCGTGGGTCGCGCACGTATTCGTAGCTCAGCCAGTAGCTCTGCAGCACCACCATGGCCTCGGCGGTGGGGCCGGCGTCGCGGGGCTCCATGCGCAGGGCGCCGCCATGCTGCAGGCCGGACAGCACCGCGCGCATGGCCAGGCCCTTGTGGGCCAGCACGGTCTGGAAGTGCGTCTCCAGCTTGCGGTTCTTGGAGAGCAGGTCGTTGAGGTCGCGGTAGAGGAAGCGGTGCTTCCAGATCAGCTCGAAGAGCATGTGGAAGAAGAGCCAGGCGTCTTCCACGTTGCGAACGTTCTCCGAGGCGCCCAACAGCTCGGTGAGCTCGCGCTCGTAGGCCGCAAAGAGCGCGTTGATCAGCTCGTCCTTGGCCGGGTAGTGGTAGTAGAGGTTGCCAGGGCTGATGTTGAGCTCGGCCGAGATGAGCGTGGTCGAGACGTTGGGTTCACCGAAGCGGTTGAACAGGTCCAGCGTGACTTCGAGGATGCGTTCTGCGGTGCGCCGCGGCTTCTTGGTGGCCATGGAATGCTTTTAGTGGCTGTCTCGGCCGATTCTGGCACCAAGACGAGTCCCTACTCTAGGGGTTTGGCTCCAGCGTCAGCAGGAATTTGGCACGCTCCCTACAATCCGCCGCCATGCAAAGTCCCACCCCTGCAGCGGCCGCCACGACAGGCCGCGAGCACCCGGCCCTCCGATTCGAGGCGGTCTCCAAGACCTACCGCGGCGGCCAGGTGAAGGCCCTGGACCAGGTCAGCTTCGACATCCAGCCCGGTGAATTCTTCGGCCTCCTGGGGCCCAACGGCGCCGGCAAGACCAGCCTCATCTCCATCCTCGCCGGCCTCTCCAAGGCCAGCAGCGGCCGCGTGCGCGTGCTGGGCCATGACGTGGTGGACGACTACGCTGCCGCACGCAAATGCCTGGGCATCGTGCCGCAGGAGCTGGTCTTTGACCCCTTCTTCTCGGTGCGCGAGGCCCTGGAGATCCAGAGCGGCTACTTCGGCGTGCGCAACAACGGCGCCTGGATCACCGAGCTGCTGGAGAACCTGGGCCTGGCCGACAAGTCCCAGGCCAATATGCGCCAGCTCTCCGGCGGCATGAAGCGCCGCGTGCTGGTGGCCCAGGCTCTGGTGCACCGCCCGCCGGTGATCGTGCTGGACGAGCCCACCGCCGGCGTGGACGTGGAACTGCGCCAGACCTTGTGGGCCTTCATCGCCCGGCTCAACAAGGAAGGCCACACCGTGCTGCTGACCACCCACTACCTGGAAGAGGCGGAGGCCCTGTGCCACCGCATCGCCATGCTCAAGACCGGCCGCATCGTGGCCCTGGACCGCACCAGCAACCTGCTGGCCGGCAAGGCCTCGACCATGCTGCGCTTCAAGACTGACGTCGCGCTCCCGCAAGACCTGGCCCCCATCGCGCGGGTCACCGGCCGCATCGTGCAGATCAAGGCGCATGACGCGGCCGAGGTCGAGCGCGTGCTGGCACGCCTGCGCGCGGCCGGCGTGCCGGTGGAGGACCTCGAGATCGGCCGTGCCGACCTGGAGGACGTGTTCCTGGAGATCATGCAGGGGGCTCAGGCATGAGCGGGATCCGACTCGAAGGTGCGCGCACGCTGTTCTACAAGGAAGTGCTGCGCTTCTGGAAGGTGAGCTTCCAGACCGTGGCCGCGCCGGTGCTGACCGCCGTGCTGTACCTGCTGATCTTCGGCCATGTGCTGGAGGACCATGTGAAGGTCTACGGCCACGTGGCCTACACCGCCTTCCTGATCCCGGGCCTCGTGATGATGAGCGTGCTGCAGAACGCGTTCGCCAACAGCTCGTCCTCGCTGATCCAGAGCAAGATCACCGGCAATCTCGTCTTCGTGCTGCTGACGCCGCTCTCGCACTGGGCCTGGTTCCTGGCCTATGTGGGTGCCTCGGTGGTGCGCGGCCTGGCCGTGGGCCTGGGCGTGTTCCTCGTGACGGCCTGGTTCGCGCCGCCGGGGCTGGCGCAGCCGCTGTGGGCGCTGGTGTTTGCGCTGCTGGGCGCGGGCATGCTGGGCGCGCTGGGGCTGATCGCCGGGCTGTGGGCCGAGAAGTTCGACCAGATGGCGGCCTTCCAGAACTTCATCATCATGCCCATGACCTTCCTGTCGGGCGTGTTCTATTCGGTGCATTCGCTGCCGGCCTTCTGGCAGGGCGTGAGCCACCTGAACCCCTTCTTCTACATGATCGACGGCTTCCGGCACGGCTTCTTCGGCGTCAGCGACGTCTCGCCCTGGCTGAGCCTGGCCATCGTGGGCGCGAGCTTTCTCGTGGTCTCGGGCATCGCGCTGTCCCTGCTCAAACGCGGCTACAAGATCCGCGGCTGAAGCCGGGCCGCGAGCCCGCGCGAAGCCCCGGTGCGCCACTGCAGAAGCCCCGGCCTGGCCGGGGCCTGTCACGTCTCGGTAGAATCCCGCCCATCATGGCCGATCCCACTCCCGCTGAAGTTCAGCAATACATTGCCGACGGACTCCCCTGCCAGCTGCTGCAGGTCGAGGGTGACGGCCGCCATTTCTTCGCCACCATCGTCTCCGCGGAATTCGAGGGGCTGACTCGCATCCGCCGCCACCAGCGCGTCTACCAGGCCCTGGGCGAGCGCATGCGCGAGCAGATCCACGCCCTGTCCATGAAGACGCTGACGCCGGCCGAGCATGCCGGCGCGCCGGCCGCGGCCGGCCATCACCATCGCTGACACCCCATCCGCTTGAATCCGAGCGGGTGGCGGTGAGATGCCGCTCCAGGTGATCCCGCTGCCGTCCGCCGAGTCCAGAAAACCGAGACCGCAAAGGACGCCCATGATCACCCTGGCCCTCTCCAAGGGACGCATCTTCGAAGAGACCCTGCCGCTGCTGAAGGCCGCCGGCATCGAGGTGCTCGAGGACCCCGAGACCTCCCGCAAGCTGATCCTGCCCACCAACAAGCCCGAGGTGCGCGTGGTGCTGGTGCGTGCGACGGATGTGCCCACCTATGTGCAGTACGGCGGCGCGGACCTGGGCGTGGCCGGGCGCGACGTGCTGATCGAGCATGGCGGCGAGGGCCTGTACCAGCCTCTGGACCTGCGCATCGCCCGCTGCCGCATGAGCGTGGCCACGCGCGACGACTTCGACTACGCCGCGGCGGTCAAGCAGGGCTCGCGCATTCGCGTGGCCACCAAATACACCGAGATCGCCCGCCAGCACTTCGCCGACAAGGGCGTGCACGTGGACCTCATCAAGCTCTACGGCTCCATGGAGCTGGCCCCGCTGACCGGCCTGGCCGATGCCATCGTGGATCTGGTCTCCACGGGCAGCACGCTCAAGGCCAACCGCCTGGTGGAGGTGGAGCGCATCATGGAGATCTCCTCGCGCCTGGTCGTCAACCAGGCGGCACTCAAGCTCAAGCGCGAGGCCCTGCGCCAGATGATCGACGCCTTCGCGTCGGCCACGCCCGCTGCCTGAAGGAGCCGCCATGCTGAAGCTTCGACAACTCGACACGCAGGACGCAGGCTTCGAGGCCGCCTTCCAGCGCGTGCTGCACTGGTCCGCCGACACCGATGCCGCCATCGAGGCCCGCGTGGCCGAGATCCTGGCCGATGTGCGCGCCCGGGGTGATGCCGCCGTGCTCGAGTACACCGCCCGCTTCGACCGCCTGAGCGCCGATGCGCTGGGCGCACTGGAACTGACGCGCGAGGAGCTGAAGGCCGCCTTCGACGGCCTGCCCGGCGAGCAGCGCGAGGCCCTGGAGGCCGCCGCCCGCCGCGTGCGCAGCTACCACGAGCGCCAGAAGGCCGCCTGCGGCGAGAGCTGGAGCTACCGCGACGAGGACGGCACCCTGCTGGGGCAAAAGGTGACCCCGCTGGACCGCGTGGGCATCTACGTGCCCGGCGGCAAGGCCGCCTACCCCAGCAGCGTGCTGATGAACGCCATCCCGGCGCAGGTGGCCGGCGTGCCCGAGATCATCATGGTCGTGCCCACCCCCGGTGGCGAGAAGAACGCCCTGGTGCTGGCCGCTGCCTATGTGGCCGGCGTGCACCGCGCCTTCACCATCGGCGGTGCGCAGGCCGTGGCCGCCCTGGCCTATGGCACGGCCACCGTGCCGCGCGTGGACAAGATCACCGGTCCCGGCAACGCCTATGTGGCCAGCGCCAAGAAACACGTCTTTGGCCAGGTGGGCATCGACATGATCGCCGGCCCCAGCGAGATCCTGGTCCTGGCCGACGGCAGCACGCCGCCCGACTGGGTGGCCATGGACCTCTTCAGCCAGGCCGAGCACGACGAGCTGGCGCAGAGCATTCTGCTGTGCCCCGACGCGGACTACATCGCGCAAGTCCGCGAGGCCATCGAGCGCCTGCTGCCCACCATGCCGCGCCAAGAGGTGATCCGCGCCTCGCTGGAAGGCCGCGGTGCGCTGATCCTCACGCGCTCCATGGAGGAGGCCTGCGAGATCAGCAACCGCATCGCGCCCGAGCACCTGGAGGTCTCCAGCCACGAGCCCCATCGCTGGGAGCCCCTGCTGCGCCATGCCGGCGCCATCTTCCTGGGCGCCTACACCAGCGAATCGCTGGGCGACTACTGTGCCGGCCCCAACCATGTGCTGCCCACCTCGGGCACCGCGCGCTTCTCCTCGCCGCTGGGGGTCTACGACTTCCAGAAGCGCAGCAGCCTCATCGAGGTCAGCGAGGCGGGCGCGCAGAAGCTGGGGCCCATCGCCGCGACGCTGGCCTATGGCGAGGGGCTGCAAGGCCATGCGCTGGCGGCCGAATACCGGTTGAAGTGATGCGATGGCGCTGCCCGTGCAGCGCTGTTGTTGTTGGTCTGCAAAGCCCGGCTCGTCCGGGCTTTCTTCATGGGACTGGCACTATCCGGCTGCAAAGGACTTGGCCTAGGATGGCCCATCGCCAATCCTGCGGAGACTCGTGATGAGACTGTCGGACATGAAGGTGGGGATGCGCATCGGCCTGGGTTTTGCGGCCGTGCTGCTCATGTCGGGCCTGCTGGGCCTGCTCTCGATCTCGCGGCTGGGCCTGATCCAGGCCAGTGTCAGCGACCTGGCAAGCAACTGGATGCCCAGCATCAAGGCCATCTCGGAGATCGACGACAAGGTCCAGTCGATCCGCCGGCTTGAGCTGCGCATGTGTCTCCTGGAGACCGTGGCGGAGGTCCAGAGTGTGATGGAGACCATCAAGTCCACGCGCGAGAAGGACCTGCCCAAGCTGATCGGTGTCTACGTGCCCCTGATTGCTTCGCCTGAGGAAGAGGCGACATGGAACGCGGCGAAGGCCAAGATCGACGCCTACCTGGCGGTGCAGGACCGCCTGATCGAGCAGCGCAAGGCCGGCAATCGTGCCGAGTACCAGGCCACCGTGGTCGGCGACTCCCTGCGCCTGATCACCGAGGTGTCGGAGGCCCTGGGCCGGACGATCAAGATCAACGAGGACGGCGCCGCGGCCAGCTATGCGGAAGCCAAGAGTACCTATGACAGCGTGCGCCTCACCCTGATCGTGCTGCTGGTGCTGCAGCTGGTGGCGGGCGGCGTGGTGGCGATGTTCCTGACCCGCAACACCGTCGATCCCCTGCAGCGCATGGTGAGCGTGGCCGAGCGGGTGGCGGGCGGCGACCTGGGTGTGGACGTGGACACCTCGCGCCGCGATGAGTTCGGCCGTCTGGCCACCGCCCTCGAAGAGATGCGCAGCGCCCTGAACCGCTCCATCGGCACGGTGCGCGGCAGCGCGGAAAGTATCGCCATGTCCAGCAGCGAGGTGGCGGCGGGCTCCAGCGACCTGTCCGCCCGCACCGAGCAGATGGCCTCCAGCCTGGAGGAGACCTCGGCCACCATGCAGACCCTCAGCGAGACCGTGCGCCAGAACGCCGACGCCACCCGGCAGGCCACCAGCCTGGCCCGTGAAGCCAGCCAGGTCGCCGAGCAGGGCGGCGAGGTGGTCGGGCGCGTGGTGGGCACGATGGAGGAGATCAACACCAGTTCGCGCAAGATCAGCGACATCATCGGTGTCATCGACGGCATCGCCTTCCAGACCAACATCCTGGCGCTGAATGCCGCCGTCGAGGCCGCCCGGGCCGGCGAGCAGGGCCGCGGCTTCGCGGTGGTGGCCGGCGAGGTTCGCTCCCTGGCCCAGCGCAGCGCCGAGGCAGCGCGCGAGATCAAGGCTCTGATCGGGACCTCGGTCGACAAGGTCGACGCCGGCACCCGCCTGGTCGCCGAGGCCGGCCAGACCATGCAGGAGCTGGTGCAGGCGGTGCAGCGGGTCAGCCACATCATCGAGGACATCAGCCGCGCCACCCAGGAGCAGAGCACCAGCCTCACCGAGGTGGGGCTGGCGGTGAACCGGCTGGACGAGGTCACCCAGCAGAACGCGGCGCTGGTGGAGGAGTCCAGTGCCGCGGCGGAATCGCTGCGGGACCAGGCGGCTCAGCTCAGCGCGGCGGTCTCGGGCTTCAAGACGGCCTGAGCGGGTGGGCGCGCCGGCCTCGCATTCGGCGCCCGCGAATGATGGCTTGAGAGCACGAAGTTCGTGTTGCACGAACTTCGTGTTAGTCTTCGCCTCATGAAGAACGTCACCGTGACCATGGAAGATAGCGTGGCCGAGTGGGCCCGGCTGGAGGCTGCGCGGCGCAACACCAGTGTCTCCCGCCTGGTCGGTGAGCTGCTGGCCGAGAAGATGCGGCATGACGACGCCTACGAGCGCGCCATGCAGGACTGGCTGCACCGCGAGCGCAGCTGGGCCAGCGACGGCCAGGCCTACCCCGCCCGGGGCGCGCTGTGAGCGCGGCGCCCCTGGTCTTCGTCGACACCTCGGTGCTGATCCTCAGCGAGGACGGCGCCCGGCCTGGCGAGCAGGCCCAGGCCCTGGTCTGGCTGCGCGAGCTGTGGCAGCGCCGCGCCGGGCGCGTCTCCACCCAGGTGCTCAACGACTTCTACCGCCTCGTCACCACCCGGCTGCAGCCCGCCATGCCCAATGGCGACGCCCGCGCCGAGGTGCGCCGCTACCAGCGCTGGCAACCCTGGGCCATCGACCACGCCACGGTCGAGAGCGCCTGGTCCATCGAGAGCCGTTTCGGCCTGGCCTATATGGACGCCTTGGTCGTGGCCGCTGCCAAGGCCCAGGGCTGCGAATGGCTGCTGAGCCTGGAGTTGGCCCACGGCCTGCAACTGGACAGCGTGCAGATCCTCAATCCCCTGCAGGCCGCGCCGGACGCCGTGTTCGCCGCAGGCAAGGCCTGAGCCCGGAGCCTCCATGGACGAACTGAGCCAAGCCCTGTCCCGCATTCGCGAGGACGTTCGCCAGACCCAGGCCTACCCGGTGCAGTCCGGCGCCGGCCTGGTCAAGCTGGACGTGATGGAGAACCCCTACCGCCTGCCCGAGGCCCTGCAGCGCCTGCTGGGCGAGCGCCTGGGCCGCGTGGCCCTGAACCGCTACCCGGCCGAGGGCACGCAGCAACTGGCCGCGGCACTGGCCCGCCATGCGCAGCTGCCCGCCGAGGGCTACGGGCTGACGCTGGGCAATGGCTCGGACGAGCTGATCTCCCTGCTGAGCCTGGCCGTGGCGCGGCCGGGCGCGGTGATCATGTCGCCCCTGCCCAGCTTCGTGATGTACGGCATCTCGGCCCAATACCAGCACCTGCGCTTCGTGGGCGTGCCCCTGCGGCCGGACTTCGAGCTGGACGAGGCCGCCATGCTGGACGCCATCGCCACCGAGCAGCCGGCCCTGCTTTACCTCTCGCATCCCAATAACCCGACCGGCAACCTCTGGGACGAAACCGTCATCGAACGCCTCATTGAGGCCGCGCCCGGCCTGGTGGTGCTGGACGAGGCCTACCAGCCCTTTGCCGAGCGCGACGGCCTGGCCCTGATGCAGCGCCATCCCAAGGTGCTGGTCATGCGCACCATGAGCAAGTTCGGCCTGGCCGGCGTGCGCATCGGCTACCTGATGGGTCGGCGCGAGCTGGTGGACCAGGTGGAGAAGCTGCGCCCGCCCTTCAACGTCAGCGTGCTCAATGCCGAGGCGGCGCTCTTTGCGCTGGAGCACGAGGCCGTCTATGCCGAGCAGGCCGCCGCCCTGCGCGCCGAGCGCGAGCGCCTGCATGCGGCCCTGCAGCAACTGAGGGGCGTGCAGGTCTTTCCCAGCCAGGGCAATATGCTGCTGGTGCGCGTGCCCGATGCCGCCGCCGTGTTCGCGGGGCTCAAGGCCCGCGGCGTGCTGATCAAGAACGTCTCCGGCCTGCACCCCTTGCTGCAGCAATGCCTGCGAATCACCATCGGCACGCCGGTGGAGAACCAGACCCTGCTGGCCGCCCTGCAAGCCGCCCTCGAAGCTTTGACCCTGTCCTGAACCTGCCCAAGTCCAGACCATGAGCACCGCCCCACGCATTGCCGAAGTCCGCCGCGACACCAAGGAGACGCAGATCCGCGTCCGCGTCAACCTCGATGGCACGGGGGAGGCCCAGCTGTCCACCGGCATCGGCTTCTTCGACCACATGCTGGACCAGATCGCCCGCCACGGCCTCATCGACCTCGAGATCGAGGCGAAGGGTGACCTGCACATCGACGGCCACCACACGGTGGAAGACGTCGGCATCACGCTAGGCATGGCCGTGGCCCAGGCCATCGGTGACAAGCGGGGCCTCACTCGCTATGGCCACAGCTATGTGCCGCTGGACGAGGCGCTGTCGCGCGTGGTGATCGATTTCTCCGGCCGCCCTGGCCTGGAGATGGACGTCAAGTTCACCGCCGGCAGCATCGGTGCCTTCGACACCCAGCTGACCTACGAATTCTTCCAGGGCTTCGTCAACCACGCCCTGGTGAGCCTGCATGTGGACAACCTCAAGGGCCACAACGCCCATCACCAGTGCGAGACGATGTTCAAGGCCTTCGGCCGCGCGCTGCGCATGGCGATGACGCTGGATCCGCGCTCGGCCGGCGTGATTCCCTCGACGAAGGGGACTCTGTGATGGCCAGCCGGACCGTTGCCGTGGTGGACTACGGCATGGGCAACCTCCGCTCCGTGTCTCAGGCGGTGATCCACGCCGCCGAAGGCCAGGGCGTGGAGGTGCTGATCACCTCCAGACCTGAGGAGGTGTATGCCGCCGAGCGCGTCGTGCTGCCGGGCCAGGGCGCCATGCGGGACTGTATGCGAGAGCTGCGCGACTCCGGCCTGCAGGAGGCCGTGCTGGATGCCGCCGCGCGCAAGCCGCTGATGGGGGTGTGCGTGGGCATGCAGATGCTGCTGGACCACAGCGAGGAGCAGGACACGCCGGGCCTGGGCCTGATTCCCGGCCGCGTGAAGCGCTTCCAGCTCGAAGGCCGGCTGCAGCCGGACGGCAGCCGCTACAAGGTACCGCAGATGGGCTGGAACCGTGTGTTCCAGACCCGGCCGCACCCCGTCTTTGCCGGCGTGCCGGATGGTTCCTGGTACTACTTCGTGCACAGCTACTACACGGCGCCCGCTGACCCCGCCCACCGAGCCGCCGAGACCGAGTACGGCGAGCGCTTTACCTGCGCCGTGGCCCGGGATAACATTTTCGCCACCCAATTCCACCCCGAGAAAAGCGCCGCGCTGGGCCTGGCCCTGTACCGCAATTTCCTTCACTGGAAGCCATGAGGACGTCAGCTGACTCCCGCCCCTGCATGAGCGCCGCTTTTCCCCGCCCCGCATTCCCCTTCAACCTTCTCCCACCACCTGCATTTCGGCCATGCTGCTGATCCCTGCCATTGACCTGAAAGACGGCAAATGCGTCCGCCTGCAACAAGGCGACATGAACGCCTCCACCACCTTCGGTGAGGACCCCGCGGCCATGGCGCGACGCTGGGTCAACGCCGGCGCCCGGCGCCTGCACCTGGTGGACCTCAACGGTGCCTTCGCGGGCAAGCCGGTGAACGAGGCGGCCATCAAGGCCATCATCCGCGAGGTGGGCGACGACATCCCCATCCAGCTGGGCGGCGGCATCCGGGACCTCGACACCATCGAGCGCTACCTGGACGACGGCCTGTCCTACGTGATCATCGGCACCGCGGCAGTGAAGAGCCCGGGCTTCCTGAAGGACGCCTGCTCGGCCTTCGGCGGCCACATCATCGTGGGCCTGGACGCCAAGGACGGCAAGGTCGCCACCGATGGCTGGAGCAAGCTCACCGGCCATGAGGTGATCGACCTCGCCCGCAAGTTCGAGGACTACGGCATCGAGGGCGTGATCTACACCGACATCGGCCGCGACGGCATGCTCAGCGGCGTGAACATCGAGGCCACGGTCAAGCTCGCGCAGGCCCTGTCCATCCCGGTGATCGCCTCGGGCGGCCTGTCCAACATCCAGGACATCGAGGCCCTGTGCGCCGTCGAGAGCGAAGGCGTGGAAGGCGTGATCTGCGGCCGCGCCATCTACACCGGCGACCTGGACCTCGCCGCTGCCCAGAAGCGGGCCGACGAGCTCTCCGAGGCCCAGGCCTGATCCCGTCCTGCCCCTCTCCAAAGGGCCGCTCGCGCAGCGGCCCTTGTTCTTGAAAGACACGCCCCATGCTGGCCAAACGCATCATTCCCTGCCTGGACGTGACCGGAGGTCGCGTGGTGAAGGGCGTCAACTTCGAGTCCCTGCGCGACGCGGGCGACCCGGTGGAGATCGCCGCCCGCTACAACGAGCAGGGCGCCGACGAGCTCACCTTCCTGGACATCACCGCCACCAGCGATGGCCGTGACCTGATCCTGCACATCATCGAGGCGGTGGCCTCGCAGGTCTTCATCCCGCTGACGGTGGGCGGCGGCGTGCGCTCGGTGGCCGATGTGCGGCGCCTGCTCAACGCAGGGGCGGACAAGGTCAGCTTCAACTCGGCCGCCGTGGCCAGGCCCGAGCTGATCCGCGAGGCCTCGGACAAATACGGCGCCCAGTGCATCGTCGTGGCCATCGATGCCAAACGCCGCCAGGGCGATGATCTCGCCGCGCGCGGCGAGGGCTGGGACGTCTACACCCATGGCGGCCGCAAGAACACCGGGCTCGATGCCCTGCAGTGGGCACGCCAGATGGCCGAGTTCGGCGCCGGCGAGATCCTGCTGACCAGCATGGACCGTGACGGCACCAAGATCGGCTTCGACCTGCCGCTCACCCGCGCCGTCAGCGACGCCGTGCCTGTGCCTGTGATCGCCTCGGGCGGCGTGGGTACCCTGGAGCATCTGGTCGACGGCATCCAGATCGGCGGCGCCGACGCCGTGCTGGCCGCCAGCATCTTCCACTATGGCCAGCACACGGTGGGTGAGGCCAAGGCCTTGATGGCCTCGCGCGGCATCGAGGTGCGGCAGTGAAGGCCCGCGTCAGGCCCGAGGCGTCCACGCCGTCCACGCCGGCCCGCACCAGGCCCCCCGGCGCGCCGCGCCTGGCACCGGCCGAGGTCCGCATCATCGGCGGCCAGTGGAAGCGCTCCAAGCTGCCCGTGGCCCACAAGCCGGGCCTGCGCCCCACGCCGGACCGCGTCCGCGAGACGCTCTTCAACTGGCTGGGCCAGGACCTCTCCGGCTGGCGCGTGCTGGATGCCTTCGCGGGCAGCGGTGCGCTGGGCTTCGAGGCCGCCTCGCGCGGGGCGGACGAGGTGCTGCTGCTGGAGCGCGATGGCGAGCTGGCGCGCAGCCTCAACGCCTCCAAGGCGCGGCTCAAGGCCGAGACCCTCCGTGTGGAATCGACGGACGCCCTGGCCTGGATGGCTCGCAGCGCGCCCGCGCGCTTCGAGCTGGTGATGCTGGATCCGCCCTTCGATGCCGGCCTCTTCGAGCCCGCGCTGCGTGCCGCGGCGCCCCTGGTAGTGCCGGGGGGCTATCTCTACATCGAGTCCCCCGAGCCGCTGAGCCCCGCGTCCGCGCTGGGCCTGCTGCCGCATCGAAGCGGCAAGGCCGGTGCCGTGCATTACGCGCTGTTCCGCCGCGAAGGTTGAGGCGCCGTCCACCCTTTGCCTGTCCCGGTGAGCCGGGCAGGGGATAATCGGGCCCGCCGTCGCTGCCACCGCAGTTCCCGCCATCCCCCGCGACGCCCAGGAGCCCGCGTTGACCTCTGCCACTGTGCTGACCGCCGTCTATCCCGGCACCTTCGATCCCATGACCCTGGGCCATGAGGATCTGATGCGCCGCGCCAGCCAGCTCTTCGAACGCCTGATCCTGGCGGTGGCCGCTGGTCATCACAAGAACACGCTCTTCTCGCCAGACGAGCGCCTGGAGATCGCCCGCGAGGTGGCTTTGCGCTACCCCAACGTGGAGGTCATCGCCTTCCGCGGCCTGCTGCGCGACTTTGTGCAGCAGCATGGCGGCAAGGTGGTCGTGCGCGGCCTGCGCGCCGTCAGCGACTTCGACTACGAATTCCAGATGGCCGGCATGAACCGCAAGCTGATGCCCGATGTCGAGACCGTCTTCCTGACGCCCTCGGACCAGTACCAGTTCGTCTCCGGCACCTTTGTGCGCGAGATCGCCAAGCTGGGCGGTGACGTCTCCCAGTTCGTCTCGCCCTCGGTCAGCGCCCGCCTCGCGGACCGTGTGGCCAAGCAGGCCTCGCAGCCCTGAAGGCCGGACAGGAGTAGCGCCATGGCACTGATGATCACCGACGAATGCATCAACTGCGACGTCTGCGAGCCCGAATGCCCCAACGAGGCCATCTCCATGGGCGAGGAGTACTACCAGATCGACCCGGGCAAGTGCACCGAATGCGTGGGCCATTTCGATGAGCCCCAGTGTGTGCAGCTGTGCCCTGTGGCTTGCATCCCGGTCAATCCGGACCACGTCGAGAACCGCGAGACGCTGATGCAGAAGTTCCTGCGGCTGACGCAGGCCACGGCTTGAGCGGCGCCCCGGCCTCGCCGATGCGCCGCCGATTCATGTGAGGCGCCAGGCTTCGCCGTAGGCAGGAGGCTGCGGCCAGCAGGACGCCGTGGGCGGTGCATCTCCATGCGTCTGACGCCAGCGGCGCGCCAGCATCCAGCCGCCATGGCTCACGACCAGGGCGCCCTCGGGCAGGTGGCAGGCCGCCACGCGCTCCAGCAGGGCCTGCAATCTCTCGCCGCCCGCGGGGGCAAAGCCGAGAAAGTCCGACACCCAGGCGTCGATCTCTGCCTTGGCTATGTCGCGCCAGAAGCGGCCGTCCCAGGCGCCAAAGTCCATCTCCCGCAGGTCTTCCCGCTGGTGATGCGTCCAGCCCCAGCGCCGCAGCCAGCGGCCGACGTCCGCGCAGCGCTGCAGGGGCGATGTCCACACCTGGTGCGGCAGGCGGTGGCGCCGTGCATGGGCCTGGATGCGCCGGGCCAGGCGCTTGACTCTTCGCCAGTGCACGGGCACGTCAGTGCGGGCACCGATGCAGCGGCCCTGCACGCCCTCGGGGCGGGGGTGGCGCCAGACCGTGATGCTGCCGGCCATGGGGTCAGGTCGTGCCTAGGCCGAGGTGAGGCAACACGGCCAGGGCAGCGAGCAGCAGCAGCAGCTCGCTGAGCTGCTGGCTGGCGCCGAGGTTGTCGCCTGTGTAGCCACCCAGGCGGCGGTGCAGCCAGCGGTGCATCCACCCCACGGCCAGGGCTGCCGCGCCTGTTTGCGCCGACAGCATCAGCAGGACATCGCCCAGCGGCCAGGGGCCGGCCAGCAGCGGCAGCGTGAGCACTACCGCCATCAGCATTGCGGCGGCGAGCGAGCCCGCGCCGATCTGCGTGGCCAGGGGTTTGGCCTTGGCGTGTTCAGCGTCGCCCGCGTAGGGCAGGCTGTGCATGAGCAGCAGCGGTGCCAGGCGCGAAGCCGTATGCCCCCAGGCCAGCAAGAGCACGGCCAGCAGCGGCGCGCGCTCGGCCAGGGCGGCCAGGGTGGCGGCCTTGAGTCCCAGCAGCAGGATCAGGCCCAGCGCGCCGTAGCTGCCCAGGCGCGAGTCCTTCATGATCAGCAGGGCCTTCTCGCGGCTCACGGCGCCACCCAGGCCGTCGCAGGTATCGGCCCAGCCGTCCTCATGGAAGCCGCCCGTCAGCCAGACGCTGGCCGCAATGGCCAGCAGCCCCGCGATCAGCGGCGGGAACAGCAGCAGGGCCGCGCCGAAGGCCATCGCGCTGAACAGGCCCACCAGGGCGCCCACTGCCGGAAAGTAGCGCGCGCACTGCTGCAGCCAGACCGGCTCGAAGCCCACCCAGGCTGGAATGGGCAGGCGGGTAAAGAACTGCAGGGCGATGAAGAAGAGGCGGAGTTCGTGCAGCAGGCTTGGCATGCGTGAGGCCGGCCGGGCACGCCGGCCGGGGCCGCGCACTCAGCCCTGCTCGGGCGGGTTCAAGGGGAGTTCGATGATATAGCCCGTGCCCGGTCGCGCCTCCGGGTCCAGCCGGATACGGCCCTGCATCATCTGGCACAGCCGCGCCACCAGATGCAGGCCCAGGCCCTGGTCCTGGACTGCATCCCAGCCCCGCAGCAGCTGCTCGCGAAGAATCTGCGGCAGGCCGCGGCCGTTGTCGCGGTAGTGCAGCCGGGCCCAGTCGCCTTCACGCTGCAGGCTCAGCTGTATGCGGCGGTCGCCTATGCCCTCGAAGGCATGGGCGCAGCTGTTGCGCAGGAGCTTGGCCAGCAGCTGGGAGAGCTGCCCACCGCACATGACCACAGGCGCGGCCTCGGGCAGGTCCAGCTCCAGTCGGGCGCGTGCGCCCTTGAGCAGGGCCCCATGCACGCGCAGGATGTTGCGCAGGTAGTCGCAGAGGTCGAAGGCACTGACCCTTTGCTGGGCCTGGTCGGCGGCATAGGTCTTGAAGCCCGAGAGCAGGTCCGATGCTCTTCGCAGATGGGCGCCGGCCAACTGGCTGGCGTCGGCAATGCGTTGCGCGAGCTCGGCGGCCTCGGCCGCAGTGAGCTTGCCGCCGCGCAGGCCCAGCAGGAGGCGCTGCGCGAATTCATCCAGCCCGGAGCACGCCGTCACGGCCACGCCGATGGGTGAGGCGATGTCATGCGTCATGCCGGCCACCAGGCTGCCCAGCGCCGCCATGCGTTCTTGCTCGATCAGGCGTCCGGTGGCCCTCAGTTCCCGCTCTCCATGGGCCATCAGCAGCTGCTGTTCATGCTCGCGTGCAAGCAGATTCAGCAGCTCTGCACTGCAACGGCCAGCCAGGGCCTGCATGAGCTCCAGCGCGAAAAGGCGGCGCTCCCAGGGAATGGGCGCGCGGTCCATCACGGACAGCAGGCCGATGACGGCGTTGTTCGCGTCCAGCAGGGGCAGGCCCAGATAGCTGTGCACGCCGATCTCGACCAGCAGTGTGTCGGTGGGATAGGCCTGCTGAACGCCGCTGGCGTGATAGCACACGGCGCCGTCGGCCACATTGCGGCAGGGCGTGCCCTGCAGCGAGTAGTTGAAGGGGGGCACCCAGCGGTCTTCCTGCCAGAAGGCCAGGAGCTGGGCGCAAAGGCCTTGGGGCGCCTGCTCGATCTTGCCGATGAAACAGGCAAGAACGCCCAGCTCCATCGCCAGGCTGCGGCTCACGGCTTCGAAGAAGGCGCCGCCATGCAGCGGCCCCATGGCCAGGTTCAGCGCACGCAGCGCCTGCTCGATGTTCGGCCCCGGCGTACTGCGCATGGCGGGCCCTCAGGCGCGGTCGGGCAGGCGCTGGTAGATCTCGTGGACGGCGTCCAGGTGGTCCAGCAGCAGCGCCACGAGCTTGGGGTCGAACTGCGTACCGGCCTGTCCTTTCACATAGGCCAGGGCCTCATCGAAGCTCCAGGCCTTCTTGTAGCAGCGGTCGCTGACCAGGGCATCGAAGACGTCGACCAGGGCCACGATGCGCCCGGCCACGTGGATCTGCTCGCCGGCCAGGCCGCGCGGATAGCCCTGGCCATCCCAGCGCTCATGGTGCTCGTGCGCGATGATGGCGCCGAGCTGCAGGATGCGCTTGTCGGACTTGCTTAGCAGCTCGTAGCCGATGCGGGCGTGGGTCTGCATGATCTCCCACTCCTCGCCATCCAGCTTGCCGGGCTTGTTGAGCACGCGGTCGGGAATGCCGATCTTGCCGACGTCATGCAGCGGGGCGGCCTGGCGCATGAACTCGACATCGCCCGCCTTCATGCCCACCAGCTCGGCCAGCAGGGCGGCCAGCTCGCCCACGCGGCGCACGTGGGCGCCGGTTTCCTTGGAGCGCTTCTCGACGGCCTCTCCGATGATGTAGACGGTGGAGCGCTGGGTGTCGGCGATCTCCTCGCGCAGCAGCAGGCTCTCGTAGGTGATGGCCACATTGGCGCAGAAGATCTCCAGCAGCTCGCGGGCCTCGGCATCCACCGGCTCGGAGAAGACCATGTACAGCAGGCTCTCGTTGCCGCTGCTGGTGCGGTAGTAGCCGACGAAGCAGAGGTCCTCGAAATGGCTTTGCTGGTCCAGCAGAGCCTTGTCCAGGGACTTGCGCACATCATCGGGCAGGCTGTCGACTTCCTCGTCGACCAGCAGCTTGGAATACTCCGACGTGGCTGCCAGCACCTTGAGCCGACCCTCGATGTGCGAGGCGGCATAGGCCGAGATGCGACTGGCGCACAGGCCCTGGGCCTCGTAGCCCAGCAGATGAGCCACCTGCTCCAGGACGGCCGAGGCGAAGCGGCGCAGGTTCTGGCTATCGTAGATGCGGGTGATGGCGTCGATGGAGCGGCGCAGGGCCTGGCGCGACTGATCGATGATCATGATGTCGCGGTAGGAGCGCAGTGCCGAATAGAAGACCGTGATCAGCTTGCGCTTGGTGAGCTCGGTCTTCTCTTTGTAGTCGTTGATGTCATAGGTCTTGATGACATGCTCTTCGGGCGCCTGCCCCGGCTGCCCGGTGCGCAGCACGATGCGCACATGGTGGTTCTCGAGCTCCTCGCGGATGTAGCGGGCGAGGTCCAGGCCCGCATGCTCGGACTCCATCACCACGTCCAGCAGCACCAGGGCGATGTCCTGGCGGGCCTGCAGCAGCTCGCGGGCCTCGGTGGCGCTGTAGGCATCCAGGAACTGAAGGCGGCGCCCGGCGAACTCGAAGTCCGCCATGACCAGCTGTGTCACCTGATGAACGGCGGGGTCGTCGTCGACGATCATCACCACCCAGGGGTCGATTGCCTTCGCGCGTCCCTGAGGCAGTTCCTCAGGAAGTTCGTCAGCAAACACCAAGTCGGACATCGCTCGCTCCCATGTGCTGAGGCTGGGCTCATTATGGTGGCAAGTCTTGCCCTTGTGGGGCGAGCCAGAAGGACAGCTGTGGCAGGGAAGTGGCAGAAGTCGTGCAGCTGTACCGGCCTTCGGGGGCGCATGTATGCCGCGGTGAAGCGCCGCCCGCGTTCAGCCCTTAAGACTGTCGCTCGCTGACCCCGGCGGAGGCGAAGCTGGCCATCTCGGCCAGGATGCGGCAGGCCGACTCCAGCAGCGGCCAGGCCAGGGCTGCACCCGAGCCCTCACCCAGGCGCAGGCCCAGGTCCAGCAGGGGCTGGGCCTGCAGCCGCTCCAGCATCAGGCGGTGCGCCTGCTCGTTGGAGCAGTGAGCGAAGACGCAGCGCTCCAGCACGGCCGGCTGCAGGCGGGCCGCCACCAGCACGGCGCTGCTGGTGATGAAGCCGTCCACCAGGATCACGCGACGCTCCAGGGCGGCCTGCAGCACGGCGCCTACCATCATCGCGATCTCAAAGCCGCCGAAGGCCTGCAGTGCCTCCAGCGGCAAACGGGCCTGCGGATGGCGTTCCAGCACCTGACCGAGGATCTCGGTCTTGCGGGCCAACTGGGCATTGTCAAGACCTGTCCCCCGCCCCACGCAGTCAGCGATGGGCAGCTCGCCCAGGCGGGCCAGCAGCAAGGCCGCGGCCGAGGTGTTGCCTATGCCCATTTCACCCAGGATCAGCGCATTGCCAGGCTGGGTCGCGAGCAGTTCGCGGCCGGCCCCGAGCGCCGTGGCGCATTGGTCGGCCGTCATGGCGGGCTGCTCCAGGGCATCGGCGGTGCCGGGCGCCACCTTGGCCTGGATGAGGCCGGGGCGGGGCGCGAAATCATGGCGCACACCGGCGTCCACCACGGTAAGTGCCAGGCCATGCTGGCGCGCCAGCACGCTGACCGCCGCGCCCCCGGCCAGGAAGTTCTCCACCATCTGCCAGGTGACGTCGGACGGATAGGCCGAGACGCCGCGCGCCGCAAGGCCGTGATCACCGGCAAAGACCATCAGCTGGGGCAGCTTCAGCAGCGGCGTCTCGGTACCCAGGATCAGGCCCAGGCGCTGCATCAGTGTCTCGAGCTGGCCCAGGGAGCCCAGGGGTTTGGTCTTGCTGTCGATGCGGGCCTGCAGGCGCTGGGCCAGGTCGGCGTCGTGGAGGCTGGGGATGTGGGGGATCAGGTCGCTCATTTTTCTACTGCAGGACGGTGGATTGGATGGCCGCCAGCACCTGGGGCGCACCGCGCTCCAGCGCTGCCAGGCCGGGGGCGAGGATGTCGGCGGACTTGATTTCCGCCAGCCGGGCGCCCAGGGCGGCAAAGCCGGGCCGGGCGAGCACCTTCTCGGGCACAAACTTCTTGCCGCACCAGGAGCCCAGGATCAGCTGGGGTTCGTGGGACAGCACCTCTTCATGGCTGACGATGCGCTGCTTGGCGAAGCCGGCGCGTGCGCGGCCAGCAAAGACGTCGTGGCCACCGCAGAGCTGGATGATCTCGCTGACCCAGCCGATGCCGCAGATCAGGGGATCGTCCCATTCCTCGAAGAACACGCGCGGCCGCCAGGGCAGGGCGGCGGCGGCCTCGGCCAGTCGCAGCTCATGGGTCAGGAGTTCGGCGCAGAGCGCCTCGCCCTGTGCCTCCTTCTGCACCAGGGCGGCCAGGCGGCGCACCATGGCGTGGATGCCGGCGATGTTGCGCTGGTCGAACCACAGGGTGGGTAGGCCGGCTGCCTCGCACTCGGCCAGCAGGGGCCTTTGAAGGTCGGAGAAGCCGATCACGAGGTCCGGCCTTACGGCCAGGATGCGTTCCAGCTTCATGCTGGAGAAGCCGCTGATCTTGGGCTTCTCGGCTCGCGCCTCGGGTGGGTGCACGCTGTAGCCGGAGATGCCGGCCACGCGGTCCTGGGCGCCCAGGCGGTACAGCACCTCCACCGCTTCGGTGGACAGGCAGGCAATGCGCTGCGGCGCGCAAGGCATGGGCTTGGCCGTGGACAGGGCGGGGGCCAGGGTGGGGGACAAGTGGGCGAGGGGTGTCATGCGGAGGGTTCCAGCAATTGCATCAGGGCACCCGGTGCGAAGTGGCGGTCGACATAGTCCGCCAGGCCTTCGAACACCGGCTCCAACCCTCCTGCGTCGACCCCGAACAGGGCCTTCAGCAAGGCCGGCTGCTCGAACAGGCCGTGGGCATAGAGCCCCAGCACGTTCTGCTGCTGCCAACCAACGACGCTTCCGTCCTGCTCATGCAGGATCTCTTCGGCTGTGTCCAGCGACGGATGCTGGACGGTGCGCCCATGGTGAATCTCATAACCTTCCAGATCAAGTCCCTGTAAGGCCGACCAGGGTGACGGCATCGTCTTGGCAAAGGACAATCGCGCGGGCCTCAGCAGCTTTTCCCGCTCGAAGCGCGTCACCAGGGGCAGCAGGCCCAGGCCTGGCGCATTGCCGTCGATGCCATGCGGGTCCACCAGGGTCTCGCCCAGCATCTGCAGGCCGCCGCAGATGCCCATCACTGGCTTGCCAGCGGCCGCATGGGCGGCGATGGCCGCATCCAGGCCTTGCTCGCGCAGCCAGGCGAGGTCGGCCGTCACGGCCTTGGAGCCGGGCAGGATGATCCAGTCTGCGCCCTGCAGCGTGCGCGCATCGCGGGCCCAGACCAGCTGCACGCCGGGGGCCTGGCGCAGGGGCTGGAACTCGTCCAGGTTGGAGAGTCGCGGATATGCCACGATGGCGATGCGCAGGCCCTGGCCCGTGCTGTGGTCGTCGAAGACGCCGTCCTCCTCCGGCAGGCCGTGCTGGCGCCACATGGGCAGCACCGCGAGCGTGGGCACGCCGGTCAGCTGCTGCAGCATCTCGGGGCCGGGCGCCAGCAGGCGGGCGTCGCCGCGGAAGCGGTTGAGCACATAGCCGCGGATCAGCGCCCGCTCCTCGGGGGGCAGCAGCTGGTGCGTGCCGTAGAGATGGGCGAAGGCGCCGCCGCGGTCGATGTCGGTGGCCAGCAGGCAGGCGGCCTGCACCTCGCGGGCGGTGCGCATGTTGACGTAGTCGCTGGCATGCAGGTTGATCTCGGCCGGCGAGCCTGCGCCCTCGATCACCACCACCTCGTTCTCCTCCATCAGCGCATGCAGTGCTGCACGGGCATGGGGCCACAGCAGCTCGCTGCGCTCGCGCCAGGGGGCGCGGCTCAGGGCCTCGTCGACCTCGCCCAGCACCACCACCTGCGAGGCGGTGTCGGCCTCGGGCTTGAGCAGCACCGGGTTCATGCGGACCTCGGGCTGACAGCGCGCGGCCAGGGCCTGGAAGTACTGGGCGGAGCCGATCTCGCCCATCTTGCCGATCAGCCCGGCCGCGCCGCCTCGGAGGGGCGACTGCGTACCCGCGGTCGAGGGGCTCACAGGCACAACGCGCGCGTTGTTGCTCATGTTCTGCGCCTTGTAGGGCGCCACCTTGAAGCCCTGGCGCGCATACCAGCGGCACAGGGCCGTGGCCAGAAAGCTCTTGCCTGCACCGCTGGTCGTGCCCAGCACCATCACGGCGCGCGCGCGCCCTTTCTTGTCGTTCAGAGGCATTCGAGGTCCATCAGGGCTTGAAGCAACGCGTCCTGGCTGTCGGGGCTTTGTACCGAGAGGCGCAGCCAGCCCGGCGCGCCCAGGGATTCGGCGTTGCGCAGCTTGATGCCGCGCTGGCGCAGGGCGGCCAGCAGGCTGGGTATGTGGGTGCCCGAGCCCGGGCGCCACAGGGCGAAATTGCAGACGCTGGGCCGTGCCGCCCAGCCGCGCAGGTGCAGGGCGCTGTGCTGGGCAAGGCGCCAGGGCCTCAGGCGGTCGCGTTGCTGCTTCAGCGCCTGAAGGGTGTCGGGGCGCCAGGCCTGGTCCAGCAGGGCCACGCCCTCGGCCGACAGCACCCAGCTGGGTGCCAGCTGCTGCACACGCGAGGCGGCCTCGGCCGCCTGCCGCGGCGCTTGCAGCAGGCCGGCGCGCACGCCGGTGAGGCTCAGGGCCTTGTTGGGGCAGCGCAGTCGCCAGGACTGCTCGGCCAGGGAGGCGGGCAACTGACTGCTGCCGTCCAGGCGCAAGGCCTCGTAGGCCAGGTCAATGGCCAGATGGGAGCCGCTGTTGAGCAGGGCATCGGCCAGGCCCTGCCAGGCGGCGGCCGGGGGGCTGCTGCCGGTGGGATTGCAGGGATCGCAGACCCAGACCAGGGCCGGCGCCTTCATTGGCAGGCCGTCTTCCTGGGTGCACAGCTGGCGGGCGAGCTGGGTGAGGTCCTCGTAGGCATGGACCCGCAGGCCCAGGGCCTGTGCGGCCGCCGCATACTCGCCAAAGCCGGGTTGCGGCACCCAGACGTGGCGAAGGCCTTCCAGCATCGCCCACAGCGTCAGGCGGCGTATGGCCTCGGCGCCGCCGGCGCTGGGCAGGATCAGCTCGGCGGGATGCTGCAGAAGGGAGGCCAGCTTCTCGCGCAACTGGCCGTAGGTCGGATCAGGGTAATGGCGGCGGTCCGCGGCCTGCACAGCGGCCAGCACGGGTTCTGGCGTGGACAAGGGGCTGGCGTTGCTGGAGAAATCATGCCGAACGGGCGGCCCGCCATCGGGCCCGCCGTGTTCCAGCAGCGGCGTACTCACCATGCCAGGCCTCCTCGCAGCGCCAAGGCCAGGCCCATCAGCAGCAAGGCGCACAGGCCCAGCCCCTGGCGGGCGACGGCCACGGCGCGGGCGATGTCCCCGGCCACAGGCTCGTCGCCCTCGGCATGCAGCAGGTAGACGCCCGGTTTGCCCAGCCTTCGGTCCAGTCGCAGGGCCATGGCGCCCATGGGCCAGCCGCCATTGGGTGAGGGCGTGAGGCCGGACTGCCGCCACAGGGCAGGCCAGCGCGAGGGCGGGCTCATCAGCAGGCCGGTAAGGCGGGCCGGGATCCAGGACAGCAGGTCGTCCAGGCGGGCGGCGCACTTTCCCGACCATTCCCAGGGGCCGTGGTAGCCCCACATGGCGTCGGCGGTATTGGCAAAGCGGTACAAGGCTGCGCCCGGCAGGCCGGCGAGGGCGAACCAGAACAGGGGCGCCACGACGGAGTCATTGAGGTTCTCGGCCAGGGTCTCGATGCCGGCCTCACGCACCTGAGCGGCGTTGAGCGTTCGCGTGTCCCGGCTGACCAGGCGCGACAGGCGTTCCCGCCCGGCCTCCAGCGATGTCTGCAGCGCATGTTCCACGGCCATCACCTCCTCGCGCAGCATGCGCCAGGCCAGCAGCGGCTTCAAGAGCAGACCCATGAAAACAAGGGCCATCCCCCACCGGAGGGGACTCTGCCAGGGCCGCAGGCCCTGCCACAGCAACTGCTCGGCCCCCGCGGCGAGCAGGACGCTCACGCAAGCGCCCAGCAGCCACAGCAGCCCGCCCCAGGCGAAGCCGGCCGCGGCGCCCAGGCTTGGCAGCCAGTGCTTGAAGGCCCCCAGGTAGCGGCCCATGGCCACCACCGGATGCGCCCAGGCGGGCGGCTCGCCGAAGAGGCGGTCCACCAGCAGGGCCAGTGCCATGGCCGCAGGGAAGAGCCAGAGAGGGTCCAGCAGGGGTTCCATCGCGCCCGCGTCAGTCCTCGATGCCGCGCTGGGCCGGCACGCCGGCCTTGAAGTGATGCTTGACCAGGGTCATCTCGGTGACGGTGTCCGCCAGGTCGATCAGCTCCTGCGGCGCACGGCGCCCGGTCAGCACCACATGCACATGCGAGGGGCGCTCGCGCAGCACCTGCAGCACGGGCTCCAGTGGCAGCCAGCCGTAGCGCAGGGGGTACATGATCTCGTCCAGCACCACGAGGAAATGCTCGCCGGCGCGTATCGTCGCCTCGGCCCGGGCCCAGCCTTCGCGGGCCAGCTCGGCGGAATGGTCCAGGTCTTTGCTCCTCCAGGAGAAGCCGTCGCCCAGGCCCTCGATAGGCACGCCCAGCTGCTCGAACAGGCGGTGCTCGCCGAAGCGGGCCGAGGGCACCTTCATGAACTGGTAGATCTTGACCGCCTTGCCGCGGCCATGGGCGCGCAGGGCCAGGCCGAAGGCGGCCGTGCTCTTGCCCTTGCCGTCGCCTGTGTGGACGAGGATCAGGCCACGGCGCTCGGCGGTGGGGAGGACGCGTTCGCGGTCGACGGGCGGGGTCTCAATTTCCATGGTCGGAGGCTTTCATCAGCGGGATGTATGGCAGGACGCGTCGGCGGGGCAGGGGCGAGACTTCGGGAAGGCGGCCTGGGTCAGACCTCGGCGCCGACGAGAAAGGCGGCCACGGCCTCAGGCCGCGAGGGGAAGTAATGATGGATGTAGCTGGCCCTCAGCGAGCCCTGCGCATACAGCGCCTCGGTGGTGCGCCCGCCGTTGGGGTTGCTGGCCAGGGCCAGGGGCCGCAGCGGCGTCTCCAGCGTGGAGTAATGGAAGCTGTGGCCGTGCAAGGTCCCTTCAGGCCAGGCGATGGACTGCAGGCCCAGGGCCGAGAGGCGGGTCTGCATGCGGCCGCTGCCGGGCAGCAGGCCGGCCAGGGGCCAGGTCTTGCCTTCGGCGTCGATCAGCTGCTCCAGCAGCACCAGCAGGCCGCCGCACTCGGCCAGCAGGGGCTTGCCCTCAGCCTGGTGGCGGCGCAGGTCGGCAAAGAAGCTGGGGTGGGCGGCCAGTGCCTCGGCATGCAGCTCGGGGTAGCCGCCGGGCAGCCAGAGCGCGTCGCAGTCGGGCAGGACCTCGCCGGCCAGGGGCGAGAAGAATCGCAGCTCGGCGCCCAGCTCGCGCAGGCAGTCCACATTGGCGGGGTAGATGAAGCTGAAGCAGGCGTCGCGGGCGATGGCGATGCGCCGGCCGGCCAACGGCTGGCCGTGGTCGACCTGGGCGGGCGCCTGGAAATCGATCGGCGCCAGCGCGGCTTCCAGGCCCTGGCCCAGCGCGCAGCCGGCTTCCCAGGCATCGGCCCAGGCCTGCAGCTGGGCGTCCAGCCCGGGCAGCTCCAGCGCCTGGACCAGGCCCAGGTGGCGCTCCGGCAGGCTCAGCTCGGGCTGGCGGCGCAGCGCGGCCACGAGGGGCAGGTCTTGCGGCAGGCCCTGGGCCACCATGCGGGCATGGGACTCGCTGCCCACGCGGTTGGCCACCACGCCGGCCACGCGGATGTCGCTGCGGTAGCGTGCCAGGCCGGAGGCCAGGGCGGCAAAGGTCTGGGCCATGGCCGAGGCGTCCAGCACCGCCAGCACCGGCAGGCCGAAGGCCGCGGCGAGGTCGGCGCTGCTGGGATCGCCGTCGAAAAGGCCCATCACGCCCTCGACCAGGATCAGGTCGGCCTCTGCCGCCGCACGGGCCAGCAGGGTCTGGCAATGAGCCAGGCCGCCCATGAAGAGGTCCAGTTGGTAGACCGGCGCGCCGCTGGCCCGCTCCAGGATCATGGGGTCCAGGTAGTCCGGCCCGGTCTTGAAGACCCGCACCCGGCGGCCCTGGCGGCGGGCCTGGGTGGCGATGGCGGCGGTGAGGCTGGTCTTGCCCTGGCCGGAGGCCGGGGCGCTGATCATGAGGGCGGGGCAGCGGGGCATGGTGGGTCCAGATGTCAGGCGGGACTTCAGGCGGGACTTCAGGCGGGACTTCAGGCGGGCCGGCGCAGGTGCAGCACGGAGGCCAGCTCGCCCGACGCGGGCGGCGTGGCGGGCGGGGTGGCCGGCGGCGCGGGGCTGAAGGGCAGGGCCAGCCACTGGCCCTGCACCTGCAGGATCTGCAGGCGGTCGTCGAAGACGGCCTGCAGGGCGCGGTGCGTGGCCGGATCGGCCGGGGCGCCCTGATGGTGGACCTGGCCCTGGGCCATCACCACCAGTTCGTCGGCCTGCAGGGCGATGTTGAGTTCATGCAGCACGCTCACCACGGTGCGGCCCTGGGCGGTAAGGCGGCGCACACAGTCCAGCCAGTCGGCCTGGTGGGGCGGGTCGAGGTGGGCCAGGGGCTCGTCCATCAGCAGCACCTCGGCCTGCACGGCCAGGGCTCGAGCCAGCAGCACGCGCTGGCGTTCACCGCCGGAGAGGCGCTGCAGTCGGCGCTCGCGCCAGTCCCAGCACTGGGTCTGGCGCATGGCCTGGGCGACGGCCTCGTGGTCCTCGGCGCTGGGCGGCGAGAGCCAGGCCTGGTGCGGCAGGCGGCCCAGCATCACGACCTCGTAGGCGCTGAGATCATCGCCCCCGCTTTCGTTCTGGCCCAGCCACGACAGGGCACGGGCGCGGGCCTTGGGGCCCCAGTCGCCCAGGGGCCTGTCCAGGAAGTCGATGCGGCCCTGGGCCGGCAGCAGGGCGGCCATGGCGCGCAGCAGGGTGGACTTGCCGGCGCCGTTGGGCCCCACGATGGCCGTCCAGCGCTGGCGGGGCAGGGCGGTGTAGAGCGTCTTGAGCACCGGCTGGCCCTGCAACTGCAGGCCCAGCAGGTCGACCTCGAAGGCCATGGGCAGGTGAAGGCCTCGGCTCATGCTCTTCTCTCCGACAAAGGCCCGCGATGCATCAGCACGAGCAGATAGGCGCCGCCCAGCAGGGAGGTGACCACGCCCACCGGCAGTTCCTGCGGGGCGATGACCCAGCGGGCGACGATGTCGGCGGACAGCAGCAGGCAGCCCCCGGCCAGGGACGAGAGCAGCAGCAGCCAGCCGTGGGTGCACAGCACGCGGCTGCGCACCAGGTGCGGCGCCACCAGGCCCACGAAGGCGATCAGCCCGGCCTGTGCCACCGCCGCGCCCGTGGCCAGGGCCAGCAGGGCGATCAGGAAGAGGCGGACCAGGGACAGGCGCACGCCCAGGGAGCGGGCCGTGGCCTCGCCCAGGGTCAGCGCATCCAGCGCGCGGCTGGCACCTACGGCGCCCATCAGGCACAGCAGCAGGGCCGGGGCCAGCACCCACACCGAGGCCCAGCTCAGGAAGCCGCTGGTGCCCAGCATGAAGGCCTGCATGGGGCGCATGATGTCCGGCGTCATCAGGGTCAGCAGCGAGGTGAGGGCGAACAGCACCACGCCCACGATCACGCCGGCCAGCAGCAGGCGGATGGACTGCTCGACGCCCCGCGCCAGCAGCAGGGTCAGACTCACGCCGGCCAGGGCGCCGACGAAGGCGGTGCCGGTGAGGCCGATGCGCAGCATCAGCGCCACCGCCGCCGGGCTCACCCCGATGGCCACCAGCAGGGCTGCCACGCCCAGCGAAGCGCCGGCCGAGGCGCCCAGCAGATAGGGATCGGCCAGCGGGTTGCGGAACAGGCCCTGCGCGATGGCCCCGCCCAGGCCCAGCAACGCACCGGCCAGCAGGGCGCCAATGGAGCGTGGGAAGCGGATCTGCCACAGGATCTGCTCCTGCATGGCGTCCTGGCTGGCGAGGAGGTCGAGGGTGAAACCGGTGCTGCCCACGGCCACGCCGGCCAGGCACAGGCCCGTGGCGATCAGGGTCAGCAGCAGCAGCAGGGTCCAGGGCTTCATTGCGGAAGGCCTCCATGAACGGGTCGCGGGGTCTCGGTGACGGGCCGCTGCGTCTGGGCAGCCCGTCTCGCCCGGGTCTGAGTGGCACCCGAGGATCCGGCTTTGCCGAGCCTGCGGGTGCGCCCCCGCGAGGGGGCTGGCGAAGCCAGTACGGGGTGGTCCATCACCTCATGCCGCCGGCTGGGGCGTTGAAGGGCGTGGTGGGCAGGGGCACCGGGCCGGCCGCGGCCTGGCGCAGGCAGCGCGCCATCAGCGCGGCGGCCTCGGCCATGCGCGGGCCGGGGCGCACCAGCACATCGGATTCATCCGGCAGCCAGACGCAGATGCGCTGGTGCTTCACGGCCTGGATGCCATTCCAGCCCGGCCGCTGTGGCAGCCCGGGCGCGCTGCGCTGCCCCACCATGATGACCTGCGGGTTGGCGCGCACCACGTACTCGGGGTTGAGCTTGGGGAAGGGGCCCAGCTCGGCGGGGACCACATTGCGGCTGCCCAGGCGGGTGAGGGTCTCGCCGATGAAGGAGCTGGTGCCGGCGGCGTAGGGCGCGCTGTCGACCTCGTAGTAGACGGTCAACTGCCGGGCCGCGGGCGGCAGGCTGGCGGCGGCCTGCCTGATGCCTTCCTCGATGCGCTGCCAGACCTCGGCGCCGGCCTGCGGCTTGCCCAGCAGCTGGGCCACCGTGCCCAGCACGCGCTGCACGTCGGCATGGGTCTTGGGCTCCAGGGCGACGACCTTGAGGCCCAGGGCCTCCAGGCGGTCGGTCAGGCGGGAGGAGATGGCCACCAGCACCACGTCGGGCTTCAGCGCCACGACGCTCTCGATGCTGGTGTCGTCCATGCCGCCCAGGCGCGGCAGCGACTGCAGCGAGGCGGGGAAGTTGGAGTAGCGGTCCACGCCGACCAGGCGCGCGCACTCGCCGAGCGCACAGACGGACTCGGTCAGCGAGGGCAGCAGGCTGATGATGCGGCGCGGCACGTCCGTCAGTGTGACGCTCACGCCGCGGTCGTCCTTGACCTGCACCGGCGCTGCATCCGCCGCGTGCCCGCCGAGGGCCGCGGCCAGGCACAGCAGCGCGGCAACGAAGGGTCGGGTCTTGCCCATGGGCTTGTTCATCTCAGGACTCCAGGTTCTCGATGGGGCGCGTCCAGGGCTGGCCCGCCACCATCATCGTCAGCTGCGTGCAGCGGCGTGCCACGGCCTGGTTCAGGCGGCCCAGCTCGTCGGCGTACTCGCGCACTTCGCGGCCCAGGGGCATCACGCCCCAGCCCACCTCGTTGGAGACGAAAACCACGGGTGAGGGCAGCGTAGGCAGTGTCTGCAGCAGGGCGTCGCAGGCGGCAGGCCAGGCCTCGCGCCGGGGCGGGCTGTCCATGGGCATCAGCCAGTTGGTGAGCCACAGGGTCAGGCAGTCCACGATCAGCAGGCGCCCCGGCGCGGCCGCCGACTGCAGGGCCTCGGCCAGCTGCAGCGGCGCTTCCACCGTGGCAAAGCCTGCCGGGCGCTCGGCCTGGTGGCGGGCGATGCGCTGGCGCATCTCCTCGTCATGGGCCTCGGCCGTGGCGATCACGCAGACGCCATGCCCCGGCTCCCGCGCCCAGGCCAGGGCCAGGCGCTCGGCCTGGCGGGACTTGCCGCTGCGCTGGCCGCCAACGATGAGCGTGTGTGCCTGCGTGGTCATGCGATTGAACCTTTCCGAGTCAGCCTGCATGACCCTGGAGACGCCCGAGGATCCGGCATTGCCGGGCCTGCGGGCGGGGCACGCGAAGCGCGTAGGGGGAGATCACAGCGTGGGCGTGAAGCGTACGCCGATGAACACGGTGCGCGGGGCCTGCGAATAGCCCTTGGCCGTCTCGTAGTCCTTGTTGAAGGCGTTGTCGAGATTGGCCTGCAGGCGCACTTGCGGGTTCACGCGATAGCTCAGGTCCAGGTTGACCAGGCTGTAGCCGCCCAGGGGCTTGGTGTTGGCGTTGTCGTCGAAGCGGCTGCCGTGGGCCTGGATCTGCAGGCCGCCGGACCACTGGTTCAGCGTCTTCTCCAGGCGCAGGCTGCCGTGCTTCTTGGCGCGGCGGCCCAGCAGCTTGTCGGTGCCCTGGTCACGCGGGTTCTGGAAATCCAGGGAGCCCTGCACGCGCAGGCCTGCGAGCATCGTCTCGCCCTGCAGGCTCAAGCCATGCAGGCGCACCTTGGCGAGGTTGCCGTAGCAGCCGCCGTAGGTCGAGACGCAATTTGCGGCGAAGCTGCTGTCCCAGGAGATCAGGTCGCGAATGCGGTTGTTGTAGAGCGTCAGGCCCAGCTCGCTGTCGCCCTGGCTCCAGTTGAGGCCCAGCTCGGTGTTGCGGCCGCGCTCGGGGCTGAGGGCGGCGACGCCGGGCTTGGGACCGTACTCGCTGAAGCTCTGGTAGAGCGTCGGTGCACGGAAGGCGGTGCCGGCGCTGGCCCAGGCGCGCAGACCCGGCAGGAAGCGCCAGCCCGCGGCCACGGTGCCGGTGTTGATGCCGCCGAAGGCGCTGTCCTGGTCATGGCGCAGGTGCAGCTGGGCGTCGATGTTGGCGCTGTTGTAGAGGTAGCTGGCGGCCACGGCGTTCTGGTGGCGCTTGGCCTGCCCGTCGGTGGCGGGCACCAGGCCGGAATTGACGAGTTTGTCCTCGCGGCGCTCCAGCACGGCATTGAGTTGGCCACCGGCCAGCTTCATCGTGCTGCCCAGGGTGTACTGGCGGACCTGGGTCTCGGTCAGGTAGGTGGAGGCGGTGTTGCTGAGGGTCTCGTAGCGCTCACGCGAGTTGCCGATGCTGGCCTCGGTCTGCCAGTCGGCGCTCCACTGGGCGCTCCACAGGGCGCGGCTGGCATGGGTGTCGTGCACATTCCGATCGCGGAGGCCAGTCTTGGGCTTGGCCGAGGCGTCGTAGTCGCTGTCCAGGCTGCTGTAGGTGTTGACCAGTTCCAGGCGCTGGCCGGCGTCCAGCTGGTAGCCCAGGCGGGCGTTGACGCTGTGGGTGCGCCAGCCGTCGATGTCCGGCGTGTAGACGGGGTCGTTGCCGACCTTGCGGATGTTGAAGCCGTCGGCCACTTCCTGGGCCAGGCTCAGGGCGTAGTCCAGGTTGCCTGCGGCGCCACTGAGGCTGAGGTCGCCCTTGGCCAGGCCCAGGCTGCCCACGCCGGCACCGATCTCGAGGGTGGGCGTACGCTTGCCTTTGCGGGTGAAGACCTGGATCACACCGGCCACGGCATCCGAGCCGTAGACGCTGCTGGCCGCTCCGCGCACGATCTCCACGCGTTCGATCTGGGCCAGGGGGATGGCTTCCCAGGCGGCGCCGCCGGAGCCGGACTGCGTGTCCATGCGCACGCCGTCCACCAGCAGCAGGGTGTGCTGGGTGTTGGCGCCGCGCAGGAAGAGGCTGGTGTTGGTGCCGGGATTGCCGTTGCGCACGAGCTCGACGCAGGATTGGCGGCCCAGCAGGTCCACCAGATTGCCAAAGCCCTGGCGTTCGATGTCGGCGCGGGTCAGCACGGTGACGTCGGCCAGCACCTGGCTGAGGTCCAGCTTGGTGCGGGTGGCGGTGACCTGGACCAGGCCCAGCTTGTTGGGCGTTTCCTGGGCCTGCGCTGACAGGGCCAGCAGGCTCAGTGCGAGCACGCTCAGGGTGGAAGAGGGACGGACGGAGGCAGGCCGGCGCGCAGGCGAAGGCTGGCGTGCAGCACGCAAGAAGGAAGCGGACATGAGAAAAGGGACTACGAGGCGATCCAGGTGCCAGCTTCCCCGCAGGCCCCTGTGAAAACGAGACGCTGCTTGCGCAGTCGTCTCACCCGTTGGCCGGTATCCGGGCTGGCGGAACGCGTTGCGGCATCCTTCCCAGTGCCCAGGGCCCCAGTGGATTCATGTGCAGCAACTGAAGGCCTTGCAGCCTTGTCCGCTTACCGTTGCGGGGACAGCTCAGGTTAGGTCGGCCTCGCGGAGGCGTCCCCTTCTGATTCCCGTTTAACTGCCCTGACCGATGGGTCGGGGCGAGCACCAACAGCGGGCATTCTAGTCCAGGCTGGCTTTCTGATCACTGAAGACGCTGCTTGACAGGGCTCAAGCCTCTGCAGGGCAAGCCGCCCGGCGCCATCAAGAGCGCCTCCCTGGCGGGCTTGCTGGGCCGGACGTGTACCGCTGTTGCCTGTTGCTTGTTGCCTGTTGCCTGTTGCCTGCTGCCTGCTGCCTGCTGCCTGCTGCCCGTTGCCCGTTGCCCGTTGCCCGTTGCCCGTTGCCCGTTGCCCGTTGCCCGTTGCCCGTTGCCCCGGATGGCCGATGCCCGCGGACTGCGGACTGCGACGAGGTGTGCACCCTGGCCCTGCGTGATGCGTGATGCGTGATGCGTGATGCGTGATGCGTGATGCGTGATGCGTGATGCGTGGGCTCGTCCGTTCATGGCCCCTTTGGCGGCGTGGGTGATGGGCTGCGCTGCACAGACTTGTGAGCGGGCTTGCCCCGCCGCGGCTTGGTGGTGCGCTGCACCGGTGCCTGGGATGGCGGGGGCGTGGCGGCGGAGGCCGCAGCCGCTTTGATCACCACGCCCTGGGAGGCCTGCTTCAAGGCCTCCTGTTCGGCGCTTGCTCGCGCCTCGCGCTCGTGACGAAGACGATCGGCGAGCCGTCCCTCACCACGGCTGCGCTCGCGTGCGGCTTCCGCGGCCCGCGCATCGCCGGTGGCATAGCGCATCACTTGGCTGGCGCCAAGTTCCTGCGGGCAAGGGGTGTTGCGCAGCTCGCGCCCCTGTGAGCCGCAGCGGTAGAGGGTGAACTGGCCGGGGCTGGCCTGGCTCTGCGCTGCGCAGGGCGCGCAAGTGAGCACGCCCATCAGCAGGGCATGGATCAGGCGGGGCGGCATCGCTGGCATGGAGGCGCCCGGCCTGCAGGGTCAGGTCTTGTTCTTGCCCAAGGCTGAGGCCAGGGCGGAGGACAAGGCAGAGGACAGCGTGGCAGCCGGCTTGGTGGCCGATCTGGCGACCCGTTCGGTGACAGGTTTGGTGACCCGGTCGACCGCAACGGGCTGATCCTGGGACGCTTCCCGTGTTGGAAGCGGTGATGCCGCTGAAGGCGATGCCGCTGGCGAGCATGCCATTGACGGGGAGGGTGCCGTGCCGGCGTCGGGCGGTGCAGGCCGCGGCGGCTTGGGCCGGGGCGGCTTGGCATGGATCTGGTTCAGAGCCTTGGCCATGTCGCCCTTGAGCATGAGTTCGACCGCATCCAGGCTCTTGCTGATGCATTGCTCGACGGCAATGCGTTCATCGACGGGGGGCTTGCGCAGTACATACGCCGCCACCTCGCCTTTATGGCCCGGATGGCCGATGCCCAGGCGCAGCCGCCAGAAATTACCCGAACCCAGTTGAGCCTGCATGTCCTTGAGGCCGTTGTGGCCCCCGGTGCCGCCGCCTTGCTTCATCTTCATCTCGCCGGGTGGCAGGTCCAGCTCGTCATGGATGGCCAGGATCTCTTCGGGTGAGATCTTGAAGAAGCGCGCCAGCGCCGCCACCGACTTGCCTGAGAGGTTCATGTAGGTGAGCGGCTGCAGCAGCCAGATGGGGCCGCTGGCGCCGGGGGCGTTGTTGATGCGGGCCACCATGCCGTAGTAGCTCTTGTCGAGCTGCAGGCTGCCACCCAGGCGACGGGCCAGCTGGTCTATCCACCAGAAGCCGGCGTTGTGGCGGGTGTCCTCGTATTCAGGGCCTGGATTGCCCAGGCCGACAAAGAGTCGAATCATGGGGCTGATTATCCCCGCCCCTTCGTCGCCCCCGCATCCCCAGAGCTGCTCAGGGCTGCGCTGCCGGTGCCGGCTGCGGCCCCGCGCTCTCATGCAGGCGCAGTGCCATGAGGCCGTGGGCCAGGGTGGCGCCGCCCTTGACGGCAGCGGCCACGGCGGCCACCTCGGCCAGTTCCTCTGACGTGCTGCCATGGCGCCTGGCCCCGCGCACATGCACGTCGATGCAGTACGCGCATTGGGTGGCCAAGGCGACGCCCAGGGCGATCCACTCGCGGTGCTTGGCATTGATGTGGCCGCCTTCGCGGAAGACGGCGTGGTCGAAGGCCAGCCAGGCCTGCGACTCCAAGGGCACCTTCTCGGCCAGCTTGCGTGCCAGCAGGAGGTCGTCGGGGGTCTGGTAGTTCGAGTTCATCGGAGGTCTCCCTGTCGTGCTTGCTTGAGATGCCACCGATGTTCGGGGATCCCGCTGCTGCGGGACAAGACCTGACCCCGTGTACCGAACGGGTCATTGACAGGGCGATGCGGGATGCCCCTGGCCAGGTACGGCCGGCGAGACGGATGCATGGGCATGGAAAGCTCCTTGGCAGGATGACGGCAGGATGACGGCGGGATGCCGGCGTTCATGCCAGAGAGTCGCGCAAGGGTCGCCAAGGATTCACGGTGCCGGAGGCGGCTGTGCGACAGGCGTCAATGCGTGGCACGCCCCGCCTGCCGCTTCAAGCCGGTCTGCTGATGACGAGGCTGCCGCACCACAAGGCACAGACGAAAAAAAGCCCCGCCAGGGCGGGGCTTCTTGCGCAAGGCGGCGAAGAATTACTTCTTGCCCTTCTTGCCCTTCTTGTCGTCGGCGGCCGGAGCGGCAGCCACGACGATCTCTTCCACGACCGGGGGCACCGGGGTGGCGACCACCGGGTTCGGCTTGCCGTGGGTCACGATCTTGACGTGGTCGGCCACGACCAGGTCGTTCACGTGCACCGAGTGGCCCAGGGTCAGCTTGCTCAGGTCCACTTCGATGAACTCGGGCAGCTGCTCGGCCAGGCAGTTGATTTCCAGCTGGGTGATCACGTGGTTGACCGTGCACTTGTCGGTCTTGACGGCCGGGGATTCGGCTTCGCCCACGAAGTGCAGGGGCACCTTCTTGGAGATCTTGGTGGTGGCATCCACGCGCTGGAAGTCCACGTGCTGGACTTGCGGCTTGTAGGGGTGCATCTGGAAGTCACGCAGCAGGACCTTGGTCACGGCACCGTTCAGTTCCATTTCGAGGATGGAGCTGTGGAAGGCTTCCTTCTTCAGGGCATGGAAGAGGGCGTTGTGGTCCAGCTCGATGGCGGCGGGCTCACCGGCACCGTAGACGATGCCAGGCACCTTGCCAGCGATACGCAGGCGGCGGCTCGCTCCGGTCCCCTGCTGCTTGCGCTCAAAAGCGACGAATTTCATAGGTTTCTCCAGACATGGATGGATGCCCGCGACCAGGCACCCGTTGATGCGGTCAGATGACCGCTGACAAAAACCGGCCTGCGAAGGCCGGTCACAAACAGGCGGGCGCTCCCTTGCGGGGAGCGCCCGGCTTCAGACTCAGAAATTGTTGTTCTGCTCGGAGAACAGCGAGGTCACCGATTCGCCGTCGGAGATACGACGGATGGTCTCGGCGAACAAGAAGGCGACCGACAGCTGGCGGATCTTGCCGCAGGCCTTGGCGGCGTCCGACAGCGGAATGGTGTTGGTGATGATCACCTCGTCCAGGGCCGAGGTCGTGATGCGATCGATGGCCGGGCCGGACAGGATGGGGTGGGTGCAGTAGGCGAAGACGCGCTTGGCGCCGCGGTCCTTCAGCACTTCGGCGGCCTTCACCAGGGTGCCTGCGGTGTCGATCATGTCGTCCATGATCACGCAGTTGCGGCCGTCGATGTCACCGATGACGTGCATCACCTCGGAGACGTTGGCGGCGGGGCGGCGCTTGTCGATGATGGCCAGGTCGCAGCCCAGCTGCTTGGCCAGGGCGCGGGCGCGGACCACGCCGCCGACGTCGGGGCTCACCACCACCAGGTTGCTGTAGTTGCGGGCCTTGAGGTCCGACAGCAGCACGGGGCTGGCGTAGATGTTGTCGACGGGGATGTCGAAGAAGCCCTGGATCTGGTCGGCGTGCAGGTCCATGGTCAGCACGCGCTCGACGCCCACGGTCTCCAGCAGATTGGCCACGACCTTGGCCGAGATGGGCACGCGGGTGGAACGCGGACGGCGGTCCTGGCGGGCATAGCCGAAGTAGGGGATGACGGCGGTGATGCGGCGGGCGCTGGCGCGCTTGAGCGCGTCGACCATCACCAGCAGTTCCATCAGGTTGTCGTTCGTGGGCGCGCAGGTGGGCTGGATCACGAAGACGTCGCGGGCGCGGACGTTTTGCTGGATCTCGACCGCAACTTCGCCATCAGAGAACCGGCCGACCGAAGCCTTGCCGAGTTCCAGACCCAGATGGGTGGCGATTTCTTGGGAGAGCACCGGGTTTGCATTGCCGGTGAAGAGGACGGTATTCAGCAGCACAGGCCATCCTTTGGGTCAGTGGCCCCGTGGCCTACCCAGCGGGTCCGGGAGGTGAGAAATGAAATTTGGCAGGGGAGGAAGGACTCGAACCCTCGCATGTCGGAATCAAAATCCGATGCCTTAACCAACTTGGCGACTCCCCTACACAGGACACTGCAGAGCTGCAGCACCCTTGTAATCTTCAGTCTTCAGCCCATCCGCGAAGCGGGTGCTGGACCAGACTGCGGCACACCTTGCCAACCCATCCCGGAGGCAGCTCCGGTAATGTCGCCATGGGCTGGTTCGACATGCCATCTTTCCCGTTCACAGCCACATTCACCGTGGCAAACACTGCACTGCCTGAACCTGTCATCCGGCTGTTGCCGAATCTCGATTCGAGCAGGGCGAGGGCCTGCGTCACTTGACTGCTGTACTGCTCAGCGGGTTTCTGTAGATCGTTCCGCAGTTCGTTGTAAAACTCACTGTCGATTTCCAGAAAGCCTGCGATTCTAGCACAACTTTCAGCGTTCAGTTCCACTCGCAGTGCAGATTTTTTTGCATTTTGCGAAGCGCCGGCAAGATTTTCATCTCTGCTTTTGCTCAGCTTGGTGCTTTTTTTGCTGCCGTGCTCAGGAAAGACCGCAACTATAGCCAGAGATTTTGAGTGCTGCAAGAGGGGGCTTGAAAAAATTTCCTTGGTGGGAATGCTGACATCGGGTTTGACGATGGCGAAGGTCCGCTCCGCCAGCGCGACGGGGGTCAGGTCTTCACCGATGCCCTGAACGAAGGCATTGCTGCCACCGAGGAAGAAGGGCACGTCCGCGCCCAGCTTCAGTCCCAGGGGCAGCAGGCGCGACAGCGGCCAGTGCAGGCCCCACAGGCGGTTCAGCGCGAGCAGGGTGGAGGCGGCGTCCGAGGAGCCGCCGCCCATGCCGGCGCCGCTGGGCAGGCGCTTCTCGATGTGGATGTCTGCGCCCAGCGTGCAGCCGCTCTCGGACTGCAGCAGGCGCGCGGCGCGCAGGCAGAGGTCTTCGGGGGGCAGGGCGTCGCCGCGGTCATGGCGCTGCAGCAGGCCATCGGCACGACGTTCGAAGTGCAGGGTGTCAGCCCAGTCGACCAGGGTGAAGACCGACTCCAGCAGGTGATAGCCGTCCGGCCGCTTGCCCACCACATGGAGGAAGAGGTTGAGCTTGGCCGGGGCCGGGACGTCGTAGAGCGCTTGCATGGTGTAGGGAGGGGAAAGGTGCGGTCGGCGATGCGCTTGCATCGCGCGAAGTATGCCGGGGCGCCTCAGTCCTGGCGGGCCAGGCGCAGGCGCAGGGTGGCGGAGCGCCCGCCCAACTGCCTGGCCAGGAGCAGGCCTTCAGCCAGTCGATCGGTCTCGACCCGCCAGCCCAGTTGCTCGAAGCCCAGCGCAGGCGCTGGCAGCGTGTTCGCGGCGGCGCCGGCCCAGGGCCTGCCCTGCAACCAGTCGAAGAGCGCAGCGACGGGCACGGATTCACCCAGCAGCTCCAGCGTCAGGGCATCCAGGCTGTCATAGCTGCGCTGGTCCTTGGCCTGCTCCAGGCTGACGCTGGTGGGCGTCCAGCGCACGCGGGCCAGCAGGGATCCGGTCGGCGTTGACAGCTCCAACTGGCCTTGGGTGGCATCGCCCAGCAACTCGAAGCTGCCGCTGCCGCCCTGGGCCAGACGTTGGCCAGGCAGCGGGGGAACCTGCACGCTGAGCTTGCCGCTGAAGAGGGGCGCAGGCACGTTGTCGGCGGGCGCTGCCAGTTCACGAGGGGGCTGGTCCTGCGCCTGGCGCGGGCCATGGGCGCAGGCGCTCAGGGCCGCGAGCAGCAAGAGGGCGCTGCAACGCGCAGGATGCAGCAGCGAGGTTCGCATCAGGGGATCGCCTGCAGTCGTTGGCGCGTTTCCTGGATGGCCTCGTTGCCAGGGTCGCGCTTCAGGCCATCGGCCCAGACCTGCTGCGCCCGCTCCTTCTGGCCGGCCTGCCACAGCACCTCGCCCAGATGCGCGGCGATGTCGCCATCAGGACGGCTGGCATAGGCCTCGGCCAGCCAGCGCTCAGCGTCCTGCAAGCGGCCCAGGCGGTACTCCACCCAGCCCATGCTGTCGACGATGGCCGGCTCCTTGGGCGCCAGGCTCAGGGCCTTGACGATGAGCTCGCGGGCCTCCTCCAGGCGCAGCTTGCGATCGGCCAGCGAATAGCCCAGCGCGTTGTAGGCATGGAAATGCTTGGGGCTGATCTCGATGGTGCGGCGCAACTGCTGCTCCATCTCGTCCAGACGGTTGAGCTTCTCGGCCATCATGGCCTGCTCGTACAGCAGGTCGGCGTCGGCCGGCAGCCGGGCGGTGGCGCGGCCCAGCAACTCGTAGGCGGCGGGCCACTGCTGCATGTCGCGCAGCAACTGGGACTCGGCCATGAAGCGCAGCCGCAGCTGCTCGTCGGTCTCGCCGGGCAGCGCGTGGATCAGCTCGCGGGCCTGGTCCAGATGGCCCTGGCGAGCCAGCAGCAGGGCCTTGCGGTAGCTGAGGTCAGCGCGCGGTGTGGAGGCGTCTATCCTGTCCAGCCAGCTCTGCGCGGCCTTCCAGTCCTTGCGCTGCTCCGCCACTCGAGACAGCAGGAGCCAGGTCTGCTGGCGGGCGTCGCGGCCTGCTTCGGTGAGCTCGCCGCCCGCGGAATCCTCCAGTCGCTTCAGGAAGGTCAGCAGGGCGGGCTCGGCGCGATCGGGGTGGCGAAGCTCCAGCTCCAGGGACCCGAGGGCGTACCAGGGGGTGGGCTGATCTGGCTGCTCCGTGGTCAGGCGGCGAAACTCCGTGACGGCCTCGACCAGGCGCTGTGAACGTGCCAGCGCGCGGGCATAGGCCAGGCGCAGGCCGTGGTTGTCCGGGCTGGCCTGCAGTGCGGCGCGCACGGGCGCTTCGGCAGCGGGCTGGCGGTCCATCAGCTCCAGGGCGAGGGTCAGGCCGTCCTCCAGGGTCGGGTCCTGTTGCAGTACCTGCTCGTCCAGCGCCCAGGCTGGTGCCACATGACCGGCGGCCAACTGCAGCCGGGCTTCGCAGAGCAGGGCGCTCTGGCGCAGTGCCGGGCTGCGGGCAGCGGCCTGCAGCGTCGGCTGCAGGGCGTCCAGCACTCGCTGGGGCTCGGGGGATCGGGTGAACAGCCCAGGCAGGGTGCGCAGCAGGGACTGGGACTGCTGCTCGGTGCCCAGCTTCAGCAGGTTTTGCACCGGCGCGGCGGTCTCCTGAGGCTTGTTCAGCAGAGCGAGCAGCTGAAGGGTGGTCTGATGCGCCTCCATCGATGCCGGAACGCCGTCCCGCCAGGCCTTGGCGGCCACCAGCGCCTGCTCGCCGGCACGGCCCTGCAGCGCGATCTGCACCACGCGCTTGTACAAAGCCTCGTCCTGCGTGCGCCGGGCTGCGTCCAGCAGGACCTGGTAGGCCACGCCGACCTCGCCCGAGCGCAACTCCATCTCGCCGACCAGCAGTTGGTAGAACATGGGCGCGTCCATGGCGGAGTTCTGGACGGCTTGTGCAGGCAGCGCTGCCGGGTCCTCGGCTTCGGCCTCTGCGGCATGGGCCGACAAGGCAAGGGCGCCCAGGCTCAAGGCGCAGGCAAGGGCCAGCCGTGAGGGGCGAAGCAGCGGGAACGGGGAACGAGGCATGGAATCTCCAGAGGTCGCAGGCGCGCGTGCGCATGCCTGCCGACCCATTCTAGGCATGGCAGCGCCGCCATCCCTTAGGGCACCCTGAGTGTCCTTTTCGAGCGGTGGCGCCCAGGATCCCTTCAGCAGGCTCCGGTTTGCATGCCCCGGCGCGGGCAGGCCCTGGATCGGCTGCGTATCATGCCGGCCATGCCCGAGTTGCCCGAAGTCGAAGTCACCCGCCGCAGCTTTGCCGATGCCATCCACGGCGCGACGGTGCAGGCTCTGCGCCTGGGCAAGCCCCTGCGCTGGCCCCTGGGCTGCGCGCCGCAGCGCCTGCTCGGGCTGCGCGCCGGCCTGGCCCAGCGCCGTGGCAAGTACCTGTGGCTGCCCATCGGCGAGGAAGGCCTGCTGCTGCACCTGGGCATGTCCGGCTCCCTGGCCTTCGGGCGCGACCTCGGCCCCGCCGGGCCCCACGACCATTTCGAGCTGCAGACCGACCGCGGCCTGCTGCGCCTGCACGACCCGCGTCGCTTTGGCGCGGTGGTCTGGTCCACGGGCATGGATGCGCCGCCCGTGTCGCAACTGCTGGCCGGCCTGGGCCTGGAGCCTTTCGATGAGCGCTTCACCGGCGCCTATCTGCATGAGCGCCTGAAGGGCCGACGCGTGGCCATCAAGCAGGCGCTGTTGGCGGGCGACATCGTCGTCGGCGCCGGCAACATCTACGCCTGCGAGGCCCTGTTCCTGGCTGGCATTCACCCAGCCAGCCCGTCCGGCCGCCTCAGTCGCCCGCGCGCGCAGCGCCTGGCCGCTAGCGTGCGCCAGGTGCTGGCGCAGGCGCTGGAGGCCGGCGGCACCACGCTGCGCGACTTCAAGGACGCCCACGGCGTGGCCGGCAGTTTCCAGATGCAGGCCCAGGTCTACGGCCGGGAAGGCCAGGACTGCCGGCATTGCGGCACGCCTATCCGCCGCCTGGTCCAGGGCCAGCGTTCGACCTTCTTCTGCCCCCGTTGCCAAACCCGTTCCTGAGCCTATCTTGAGTGCCATTGCCGACCCCCTGGACGCCAGCGTGGCCGCGCTGGTGCCTGACTTCGCCCCCCGCCTGGTGGCCTGGCAGCGCCAGCACGGCCGCCACGCGCTGCCCTGGCAGCAGACCCGCGACCCCTACCGCGTCTGGCTCTCCGAAATCATGCTGCAACAGACCCAGGTGACGACAGTGCTGGGCTACTACCAGCGCTTTCTGGAACGCTTTCCGACGTCGCGGCAGCTGGCCGATGCACATCTGGACGAGGTGCTGGCGATGTGGCAGGGCCTGGGTTACTACAGCCGGGCGCGCAATCTGCACCGTTGTGCCCAGGCGGTGCGGGATCTGCACGACGGTGACTTTCCGCGGACGGCGATGCAGCTGGCCGAGCTGCCCGGCATCGGCCGCTCGACGGCGGCGGCCATTGCCTCCTTCTGCTTCGGCGAGCGCGCGGCCATCCTCGACGGCAATGTGAAGCGGGTGCTGGGGCGGCTGCTGGCCTTCGAGGGCGACCTGGCCTCCAGTGCCCAGGAAAAGCGGCTCTGGCGCCATGCCGAGGCCTTGCTGCCTGCGGCGGGCGCTGACATGCCGGCCTACACCCAGGGTCTGATGGACCTGGGTGCCAGCCTGTGCAGCACGCGCGCGCCGCAATGCCTGCTGTGCCCCATCCAGGACCTTTGCCAGGCGCAGCGGCATGGCACGGCAGAGCAGTTCCCCGTGCGGACGCGCAAGCTCAAGCGCAGCCGTCGAGAGCACTGGTGGCTGTGGCTGGAGCATGAGGGCCGCATCTGGCTGGAGCAGCGGCCGGCACGCGGCGTCTGGGCCGGCCTGTGGACCTTGCCGCTGTTTGAGGATGAGGCTCAGCTGCTGAGCCACTTGCAGCCGCTGTCGACCTTGCCGCCTGAGCCCCTGCCTCGCATCGAGCATGCGCTGACGCATTTCGACTGGGTGCTGCACCCGCGCCGCCTGGCGCTGCAGCAGCCGGCTGACCTGGGCGCCGGCGCCTGGGTGGCACGCGAGGACCTGCCGCGCTATGCCCTGCCCGCGCCGCTGAAGAAGCTGCTGGGCTGAGCGGGCCTTCCCCTGGGGCGTGGCGCGAGCAAACCTTTGATCGCGCAGCGGGAATGCGCGTATGCTTGCGCCCCGATTGATCCCTACAACAAGCAGCCCAAGCAGCCGTCATGAATGCCCAGGTCAAGAACGCCCTTGAATCCGCCCTGCTGGCAGCGTTGGTTTTTGCGGTATGCCTGTGGCTGGTGCTGACCGGCGACGAATCGGGCGGCGTGTTGCGCGCCACCTTCGGTGGGCTGGGCATGGGCGTAGGCATCATCGCGCACATCGCCTACGTGGCGGTGGCCCTGCAGCGTGCAGGCCGTTCGGTGTGGCCCTGGGTGGTGGCCATGGTGCTGGTTCCGGGGGTGTCTGTGGTGGCGATGGTCCTGCTCAGCAGCGCGTCCGTCGAGGGCCCCGAGGGGGCAGAGCCGCCTCGCACGAACTGAGCCCGCCCTGCCGTTGAGCAGCCGCTCAGTCCAGCAGGACGACGCCCAGCGGCCGAGCCGCCCAGGCCGTCAGCACGAAGCACAGCACGGTGAGCGCCGCCGATCCGGCCAGCGCACCCCAGAAGCCCCAGCGCCCCAGCATCCAGGGAAAGGCCAGGAACATGGGCAGGGTCGGCAGCACGTACCAGAAGGTGTACCAGGCGTGGTTGGCGATGCGCTCGCTCGGCTGGCGCTCCAGATAGAGCCAGACCAGGGTCAGCAGCGTGACCAGCGGCAGCGCAGCCACCAGGCCGCCGAGCCGCTCGCTGCGCTTGGCCAGCTCCGAGATGCCCACCACCAGTCCGGCGGTGATCAGGTATTTGGTGATCAACCAGGCCATGTCGATTCGCCAGCGTGCGGGCTCATTTGGCGTCCAGCTCGCGGTGCCTCTTGAGCACCTGACCATGGTAGGCAAACTGCTTGCACAGGGTCTCGACCAGATAGACCGAGCGGTGCTGGCCGCCTGTGCAGCCTATGGCCACGGTCAGGTAGCTGCGCTGGTCAGCTGAGAAATTCGGCAGCCACTGGGCGATGAAGGCGCTGATCTGGCTCAGCATCAGCCGCACCTCGGGCTGGGCCTCCAGGAAGCGGGCCACGGGCTCGTCACGGCCTGTGAGGGGGCGCAACTCGCGGTCGTAGTAAGGGTTGGGCAGCACCCGCACGTCGAAGACGAAATCGGCGTCGCTGGGCACGCCGTGCTTGAAGGCGAAGGACTCGAAGACCAGGGTCAGTGAATCACCCGAGACCACGACCAGGTCCCGCACCCAGGCGCGCAACTGGGCCGGGCGCAGTTGACTGGTGTCGATCACGGTGGACTCCACGCGCAGGGCGGCGAGCAATTCGCGCTCCAGGTGGATGGCGTCCAGCAGGGCCCGATGCTCGTCCTCGCCTTGCTCGCTGGCTGGGCCGGGCACGGCCGGGTGCTGGCGCAGGGGATGGGGGCGGCGCGTTTCGGAGAAGCGCCGCATCAGCGTCTCGGTGTTGGCGTCCAGGAAGATGGAGCGCAGGGCCACGCCTTCGCTACGCAGTTGCTTGATCAGGGGCAGCAGATGGGGCAGGGAGCCCGCGCTGCGCACATCCACCGCAATGGCCACACGGCGCTTGCCGCGCTGCTGCTCCAGCTTCAGGAAGTCCAGAAGCAACTCCGGCGGGAGGTTGTCCACGCAGAAGAAACCGGCATCCTCCAGCGCATGCATGGCGATGGACTTGCCACCGCCGGATACGCCGGTGACCAGCACCACATCGCTCTGGTCCCGGGCTTCGAGCTTGGCTTTCTTCATGGCTTGGCCTTTCGGGAGCTGGGCTTGGCAGCTTGGGCGGACAGGTCCAGCATCTCCTGCGCATGGGCCAGGCTGGTGGACGACAGGCGCTCTCCACCCAGCATGCGGGCGATCTCGGCCACGCGCTGTTCGCCGGCCACGGGGCGCACCTCGGAGCAGGTGGTGCCGCCCTTCAAGGCCTTGGACACCACGAAATGCTGGTCCGCGCAGGCGGCCACCTGGGGCAGGTGGGTGACGGCGAGAACCTGTCGATCCCGGCCCAACTGCTTCATCAGCCGGCCCACGGTCTCGGCCACGGCGCCGCCGACGCCTGCGTCGATCTCATCGAAGATCAGCGTGCCCGCGCCGCCGCTGTGCTGGCAGGTGGTCACGGCGATGGCCAGGGCGATGCGCGAGAGCTCGCCGCCCGAGGCCACCTTGGCCAGCGGACGCGGCGTGCTGCCGGCATGGCCCGCGACGAGGAACTCCGCGGACTCCAGTCCGAAGCTCTGGGGTTCCGCCTGCGGCAGCAGGGCGATCTCGAAGGCGCCGCCACTCATGCCCAACTGCTGCATGGCCTGGGTGACGGCCGTGGCGAGTCTGGGCGCCGCGGCCTTGCGGGCCTTGCTCAGGGCGGCGGCCTGGGCGTCGTAGTCTTTACGGGCCGAGGCGAGCTGGCGCTCCAGCGCGTCGAGGTCGGTGGCGGCATCCAGGCGGGCCAGCTCGGTCTTCCACTCCTGGTGCAGGGCCGGCAGCTCAGCGGGCTGGCGGCGGTAGCGGCGGGCCAGCTGCATCCAGGCCGAGAGGCGTTCGTCCAGCTGCTGCAGGCGTTCGGGGTCCAGCTCGGCGCTGTGCAGATAGGTGCTCAGCGTGTGTGCAGCGTCCTGCAACTGCGCCTGGGCACCCAGCAGGGCCTCGACGGCAGGGGCCAGGGCGGCGTCATAGCTCAGTACGTCTTGCAGCCCATCCAGCGCTTGCTGGGTCAGGGATTCGGCGTTGAGTTCGGCCTCGCTGAGGGCATCCAGCGCTTGCCGTGCGGCGTCCATCAGCGACTGCGAATGAGACAGGCGCTGGTGCTCGCTGTTGAGCCCGTCCCACTCGTCCTCGCCTGGGGCCAGTCGTTCGATCTCTCCCAGCTGCCAGGTGATGCGCTCGTGCTCGCTGGCCAGGGTCGCTTGCTCTGTGCGGGCCTTCTCCAGGGCCTCGTGGGCCTGGCGCCAGGCACCATGGGCCCGGGCTACGGCACGGGTGTCCGCCTGGGCATAGCCGTCCAGCAGCTCGCGCACCGAGGGCGCGCGGGTCAGGCCTTGCCAGGCGTGCTGGCCGTGGATGTCCAGCAGGTGGTCGGCCAGCTCGCGCAACTGGGCCACGGTAGCGCTGCTGCCGTTGATCCAGGCGCGGCTCTTGCCTTGGGCGTCGATCACCCGGCGCAGCAGCAGGGTGTCGGATTCCGGCTCGAAGCCGCCTTCCTCCAGCCAGACCAGCAGGGAGGCGGGGCGATCGAATTCGGCACTGATCTCGGCGCGGGCGGCGCCTTCGCGCACCACGCCGGCGTCCCCGCGCTGGCCCAGCGCGAGCTGCAGGGCGTCGATCAGGATGGACTTGCCGGCGCCGGTCTCACCGGTCAGCGCGGCGAAGCCCGTGCCGAAGTCCAGCTCCAGCTCGGGCACGATCACGAAATCTCGAAGGCTCAGGCGGCGCAGCATCGGGGCGGATTGGCTCAGTGGCGGGTTCAGGGCAGGTTCAGTCGGAGTGTTGCTTGGCAGCTCAGCTCACGCCTTCGTACCAACGCAGCTTGCGGCGCAGCGTGGCGTAGTAGCTCCAGCCCTTGGGATGGAGGAAGGACACCTTGTGCGCCGAGCGCCGTACCGTGATGCGGTCGCCGTGCAGCAGGCTGGCCAGGCTTTGCATGTCGAAGTTCACGCTGGCGTCGCGGCCGGCCACGATCTCCAGGCTGACCTCGCCGAGGTCCGGCAGCACGATGGGTCGATTGGAGAGCGTGTGCGAGGCGATGGGCACCAGCACCCAGCCGGCGATGCTGGGGTGCAGGATGGGGCCGCCGGCCGAGAGCGAATAGGCGGTGGAGCCCGTGGGCGAGGCCACGATGACGCCGTCAGCGCGCATATTGGCGACGAACTCGTCCCCCACATCCACCCGCAGCTCGACCATGGAGGCCGTGGCGCCGCGGCTCACCACCACGTCATTGAGGGCCACGCCTTCAAAGATGATGGCGTTGTCCCGCCAGACCTCGCCTTCGAGCATGGCACGCTGTTCGGCGTCATAGTCGCCGGCCAGGATGGGGGAGAGCGCCTCGCGGAAGTGCTCGATGGAGATGTCGGTGATGAAGCCCAGGCGGCCCTGGTTGATGCCCACCAGCGGCGTGCCGTGGCGAGCCATCTCCCGGGCGAAGCCCAGCATGGTGCCGTCGCCACCGACGACGATGGCCAGGTCGCAGCGCTGGCCCAGTTCGGCGTTGTCCAGGGCGTCATAGGCAGTGATTCCCGTGTTGAGCGCCGTGTCGCGCTCAAGGGAAACCTCCAGGCCTTGACTGGCCACAAATTGGGCAATCTCCTCCAGGACGGGGCGAATGCCACGAGCCTGGTGCTTCCCCACAATCGCCACATGTTGGAATCGTTTGGCCATGCGCAGAATTACACCACAGCGCCTCTGGGCCGAATGCCGGGTTCGCCCATGTCCGTACAATGAAAACCATGCTCGACGAGCGATCCAAATCCCTGCTGAAAACCCTGGTCGAACGCTATATCGCGGACGGCCAGCCCGTTGGTTCCCGAACGCTGTCCAAGGCCTCGGGGCTGGAGCTGTCCCCTGCCACCATCCGCAACGTGATGGCGGATCTGGAAGAGCTGGGGCTCATTGCCAGCCCTCACACCAGTGCTGGGCGCATTCCCACGCCGCGCGGCTACCGCCTGTTCGTGGACACCATGCTGACGGCCAATCCGGGTCTGCTGGGTGCCGAGCCCATTGCCCTGGATGCGCAGCTGCAGCCGGACCAGCCCCAGCGCGTGATCACCAGTGCGGCGCAGCTGCTGTCCAATCTGTCCAGCTTTGTTGGCGTGGTGACGGCGCCGCGCAAGCCCAGCGTCTTTCACCACATCGAGTTCCTGCGCCTGGGTGAGCGGCGGGTGCTGGTCATCATGGTCTCGCCGGACGGCGATGTGCAGAACCGGGTGATCTTCACCGCCCAGGATCACACCCAGGCCGAGTTGGCCGAGGCCAGCAATCGACTGAACGCCCAGTACGCCGGCCTGAGCCTGGAGGCCGTGCGGGAGAAGCTCAAGCACGAGGTGGACGCCCTGCGCGGCGAGATCGCCCTGCTGATGAATGCTGCGGTGCAGGTGGGTACCGAGGCCATGTCGCAGGAGGAGCAGGTCATCATCTCTGGCGAGCGCAACCTGTTGACCGTGCAGGATTTCAGCCAGGACATGAACAGTCTGCGCCGGCTTTTCGACCTCTTCGAGCAGAAGACCCAGCTGATGCGCCTGCTGGACGGTTCCAGCCGCGCCGAGGGCGTGCGCATCTTCATCGGCGGCGAGAGCCAGATCGTGCCTTACGAGGAGCTTTCCATTGTGTCCGCGCCCTACGAGGTTGACGGGCAGGTGGTTGGCACCCTGGGCGTGATCGGCCCGACGCGCATGGCCTACGACCGCATGATCCAGATCGTGGACATCACCTCCCGCATGGTGTCCAACGCGCTGTCGCAGAAGTAGCCGGAAGTTCGGAATCCACCCCGTACAATCCGCGCTCCCGGCTCCCCGCCGGGTTTGTTGAAGGCGCCTCCCCGGCGCCGGAATCACGGGGGCCGTTAGCTCAGTTGGTTAGAGCAGAGGACTCATAATCCTTTGGTCACAGGTTCAAGTCCTGTACGGCCTACCAATAAAATCAAGAACTTAGGGAGTTTTTGATGCTTTTCAGGAAGCGAGCTGTCAACGAAGTGTCAACGCCTTCGGCTGTCGACATTGATCTTCCTGAGGTGTTGACATCTGTCTGTGCCCGGCTAGGGATTGATCAACCACCACAGATTCGGTGGGACGACAGCGGCCAGCGGCGATTCCTAGGGCGCTACCTTCCAAAGTCACACACGATCTACATAGTTCGTGGTCAGACTGAGGCAGTTATTTACGAGACAGTAGTACATGAGTTAGCCCACGCGGTCTTGTGGCGTGTCGGGTACCGATCCGTGGGGCACTCGTGGCTCTTCCTGGCGCTTTTCGATCTGCTGATGCGCAAGTGCGGAAGCCAAACTTCGCTCGTCGAGGGATGCGCCGTTTGGAACTGGAATCGGTTTTGTCCTTGGCCTATCTGGTACCGCCATGTTGTGAAAGCGCAGGCGGTCGTGAATGAAGTCCTTGGGGACGGATCGTGCCTGGAGTCGGTCTCAGCAACGGAGCTGGCGAGGCAGCTGCATATGGGCGTTGAGCAGCGGCCAGGCTTTTCATTGCTGACTCGCATTTGGCATGAAGTGGTTGCAGACACTCGGGGTCACTGGTTTGCACTTTGGCATGCATGCCGCCTCGCATTTTTCCTATCGTTCGCGCTGATGGCTACGAAGACAGGACTCCTGTTCTACACGGGGCTATGGATGTTTGCTCTCAGTGTTTTTGGTGTGTTAGTTGTGGGGAAGGTGCTTCGCCTTGATGAGAGCCTGTCAACGGATTCCGATATGTGACCTCTTGTAGATGGTCGGGTGCCATATGTGCATAGCGCATGGTCATGGTCAAGTTCGCATGACCAAGTGCGCGCTGCAGCACAAGGATGTTCCCGCCGTTCATCATGAAGTGCGACGCAAAGGTATGGCGCAGGACATGCGTGAGCTGTCCCTCTTGAAGCGTGATGCCGGCACGCTCGACGCCGTCTCGGAAGGCTGAATAGGCGTAGGCAAACAAGCGCTGTCCGGTCTCCGCCTTGTCGTGATGCTTCCGCAGTTCTTGTTCAAAGCTGCTGTCGATGGGAATGGACCGGACCTTGCCGGATTTCGTGCCTGCAAACTGGATCTGGCCGTTTCTGAGGTGGCGCACTTCGAGGTTCTCTGCCTCGCTCCACCTGGCGCCCGTGCTGAGGCACACCTTGGCGATCATGGCCGCATGACGGTTCTTTCCCTCGGCCAGCCTGGCGAGTAGATCGCGTATCTGCTCCGTCGTCAGGTATGAGAGTTCGCGCTCCTGGACCTTGAACTGGCGCAGTTCAGCCAAGGGGTTGGGCTTCTTCCACTGACCCAGGCGGCGTAGCTCGTTGAAGACGGAGCGCAGATAGGCATGTTCGCGGTTCACGCTGTTGGGTGCGATGCCCGCGGTGAGGCGGTCAGTCCGGTACGTGGCGAACGTATTGACGGTGAACTGGTCGGCCACAGGATTGCCCATGGCATCGCAGGCGAGCTTGAGACGGCTGTAGGTGTTGGCGCCTGCTTTCAGACCGGACCCGTGATGGGTGTACCAGAGGTCGATGAGCTCGCGGAGCTTGCGCGTGTCGCGCTTCTCAGGCTGCCACTTCGCGTTCTGGTTGACCTGAGTTGTCAGCCAGGCCTCGTAAGCCTTGGCCGCCGCTTGCGTCTTGAACGTCTTACGGAAGCGCTTTCCACCTCTGCCGCCTGGCTGACTATCGACAAGCCAGCCGGCATCAACTTTCTTCAGGGCCACGCTGTTTCCTCGTCGTAGTCGATTCCTTCGCCTTGGCCGACTGCGATGCCTTAGCTGCGCGCTTGGCTGCTGGTGGGGACGCCTCTTCTGCGAGTACCCGGCGCAGCACCCGCTCCACAAGAGAGCGTTGGGAAATGGTTGTTAGCAGATCGATGATCTGTGGCTCTACGGAACCCCAGTCATCGGCCTCATCGGCGTGCGCGACCAGTCGCCTTAGCTCAATCAATGGCTTCCACGTGATGCCGCCTTCCAGACCGTCAGACACACCAGGTGAAGGCCACAAGCTCTGGTTTTGCGGCGCTGTGTGACCAGCGGCGGTATCGGTGAGGCCTGTGACCAGCCAGAAGGCATAGGCAGGCCATTCCTGAGCAACGGCCTCAATCATCTCCGCCGTCGGGCGTTGCCGGCCGCGCCACATCTGTTGCCAGCTATTGGCCGCGATGCCGGAGCAGGCTTCCAGCTCCTTCCAGCGTCTGCTCTCGTTCGTCTCCCAGTCAATGACGGCCTTGAGTCGATCTACCAAGCTGGGAGTGCCGAGGCTTGAGCGTAGCGACGCAAGTAGGTCATTGATTTCCTTAGCGTCCATATTGACCTCCATAAAAGTCTGATGTATGGTGTCACAAAGTCTGATAAATGTTCAGAGTTTGCTGTGTAAAAAATCATTGGCTAGACATTATGGACGACGCAACACCTTTGTCCCGCATTGCCTCCGCAATGGCGGTTCCCCTCATGACGCGAGAGGCGTTTGCAGAGGCAGTGGGGCTCCCTGTAGGGGTGCTCATCGCTCAAGCAGAGCGAGGCTATTGGCCTCAGGTGACGGTGGGGAAGCGAGTCTTCATCAACGTCGAGGCTGTGCGACTCAAGGCGGTTGAGCGGGGCCAGGAGTACGCGCTTTGAAGCAGCAAGACTTCTGGCCTGAGCTGGCAAGCGTTCCCATGGTCGGTCTGGCAATGCTCGCCGGCAGCCGCGCGAAGCACCGCAGCGGTAGCGAGGAGCGCAGCGCGGCGTCGGCTAGCCGCAAGGCTCCCCCCGCGGGTAACACGGGGAATGAGAAGAGCGGAGCGGGGAACGCGCGATGAGCGACACCAAGTCTGAACGCCTCGTCCTGGAAGGCCGTCGCCTCAAGGTGCTCTGCG
>NZ_JBPZGY010000023.1:0-50726 GCF_051857535.1 Roseateles sp. DB2
CTGCTCGACCACCGCCAACTTAAAGGCCATCGTGTAGTCGCGCTGGGTGCGCTTGATCCCTGTATCCATCACATCTGCCCTCTCTCGGGTGCAAATGTGTCAACGCTGGGCAGGACGGGTCACTCCAATGAAAAAGGCGCCTCCATGAGGCGCCTTTTGCGATATGACCGGGCGATGCTCAGCGTGCCACGGCTTGTCGCATGGAGCGGGCAATGAAGAGCAGGCCGGCCAGGGTCATCACACCGCACACCAGCACCGAGGGTAGGACCTTGGCCAGGCTCAGGGCCTCGCCCTTGAGCACCTGCAGCATCAGGGTGTTCTGGGCCAGGCCAGGGACCCAGTAATACCAGGCCGCCTCCCCGCCTGGATTCATCAACCCCACCATGGGCGCCAGGCTGATCAGGGTCATGGCCAGGGTGGCGCTGGCCTGGGCCTCCTTGAAGGTCTTGGTGCGCACGGCCATGGCCATCAGCAGGGCACCCACGCCGGCCGCCAGCGGCAGTTGCACCGCCAGGCAGCGCAGGGCCTCGCCCCAGCCGAACTGGAACATGGCCTGCAGGCTGTCACTCTGGATCAGGTACTGCGCTGGCAGGAAGCTGAGGTTGGACAAGGCCGCCACGGCCACACCGGACAGTGCCACCGCGCCCCACTTGCCCAGCACCAGCGCCAGTGGTGAGGCCGGGTTCATCAGCAGTGGCTCCAGCGAACCACGCTCGCGTTCGCCGGCCGTGCTGTCGAGTGCCGCCGTCAGCGCGCCGTAGAGCACGGCCATGATGATGAACATGGGCACGATGCTTGTGATGCGGGTGGCGCGGGCCTGGACGCTGGCCAGGTCGCGTTCCTCGATGGCCACAGGCTGCAGCAGCTCGGGCGAGATGCCGCGCAGGGCGAGGCTCAGGCCCGCACGCTCCTGGTTGAAGCCGCGCAGCAAGCGCTGCATGCTGCCGACGGCGACCTGGGCGCGCTGGTTGGCGCTGTCGCTGACCACCTCCACCGTGGGCCGCTCACCCTCCAGCAGCTGCTTCTCGAAGTCCTTGCCAATGACCAGCACAGGCTCCAGCAGCTGGGTCGCCCGCAGCTTCTGTTCATAGTCCGCCGGTGCGGCCTTGAGCGTGTAGGTCTGGCGCAGCAGGTAGTTCTCCAGCGTGGGGGCGTGCTCCAGGCCCGCCACCATCAGCTCGCGCTTCTCGGCCCGCTCCTCCAGGGAGGCAATCAGCCCGGACAGCGCCATCAGCATCAGGGGACCCATCAGCACCGCAGGCACCAGCATGCGCAACAGGGTACGGCGGTCGCGTATTGCATCGACGAGTTCCTTGAACAGCACGATGCGGGCGTGGGCCAGGAAGGACAAGGGAGGGCGTGTGGGGCTCATCAACAGCTCCTTGGAAACGGGGCTTGGGTTCTCGCTCATGCCATGACCTCATCGGCGGTGTTGTCGCTGAAGGCCAGCTTCACGAAGGCCTCCTCGAAGCGCGTCTCGCCGGTCTGAGCCAGCAGCTCGGGCACGCTGCCCTGCGCCACGGCTCGGCCGCGCGCCATCACCACGACGTGATCGCAGAGCTGCTCGACCTCCTGCATGATGTGGCTGGAAAAGACGATGCACTTGTTGCCGCCAGCCGGCGAGCGCAGATGGCGCAGGGCGTCGCGCAGGCCGCGCGTGGCCAGCACGTCCAGGCCGTTGGTGGGTTCATCCAGCACGATATTGGCCGGGTCGTGCACCAGGGCGCGTGCCAGGGCCGTCTTCATGCGCTCCCCTTGGCTGAATCCCTCGGTGCGGCGGTCCATGATGCGGCGCATGTCCAGCAGCTCGGCCAGGACGTCGGCGCGGGCGCTGGCGGCGTCGGCGTCCATGCCCTGCAGGCGGCCGAAGTAGATGATGTTCTCGCGGGCTGTCAGGCGGGGGTACAGGCCGTGGGCATCACCCAGGATGCCCATGCGTGCCAGGGCCGTGCGAGGGCTCTTGAGCACGTCGATGCCGTCTACCGCCAGGCTGCCCTGGTCGGGTGGAAAGAGGCCGGCCAGCATGCGCAGTGTCGTGGTCTTGCCGGCGCCGTTGGGGCCGAGCAGGCCGGTGATGCGGCCGTCCGGCGCATGGAAGCTCAACGACTGCACGGCTTGCACCACACGCTTGGGCGGGCGCTTGAAGAGGGTCTTGCCGCCAGCCTGGGTGATGAACTGCTTGGAGAGTTGTTCGATGCGGATCATGGCTGCACCTCCGTGCGGACGATGGGCTGGAAGGCGGGCGGACGGGGAATCCTCACGGCGCAGGCGGCGTTCTGGGGGAGGGCGGCGGCGTCGGTCTTGGCATCGATGAAGCGGTACAGCACCTCGCTCATGCAGCCCAGGCTCATCACGCCATGGCCGGCCTGAGGCACCACGATGTGCTGGGTCTTGGCACCCAGCAGCCTGGCGACGCGGTCGGCGTGGCGCGGCGGGGTCACCGGGTCGGCGCCGCCAGAGAGGAGCAGCACCGGAGTCTGGGCAGGCGGCACCTGATAGAAGGCCGCGGGCACCTCGGCGCGGGGCCAGGTCTTGCAGACGCGCTCATAGAGCTCGGCATCGACGCGACCGGTGTCCCGGCCCGGCTGCTCGGCGCTCTTGCCCATGCGCGGCGCATCCTCGGCGCAGATCACCGAGAAGTGCATCCCCAGGGCCAGTCGCGTGGCCTTGTTGCTGCCCATCAGTCCGCCGAGGCCGGCCAGGGCCTCGAACTGGCCCTTGCTGGCGGCCTGGATGGCAGCGGGCACCAGCGAGGTCATGGACGGCACGTACAGCGGACCGCGGATGGCGCGCAGCATCTGGGGGCGGGTCAGGGTGAAGGTCTCTGGCTCGTTCGTCAGCGGGTGTCTCATGGTCACCGAGCGTGGCAGCGAGCCCAGCAATTGCGCCCACTGCTGGCGCAGCTGTGGATAGCGTTTCGCACAGGCCGGCTCGTCCTCGCAGGCCTTGAACTCGGCGTCCAGGGCGGCCTGGATGTCGACGGACAGGCTCTCTGGCAGCACCAGGTCCGCCGGAGCAACGCCATCGATCACGGTGCGCCGCACCCGCTGCGGAAACTGGCGCTGGTACTCCAGCGCGGCGCGCGTGCCGTAGGAGCCGCCGATCAGGTTCCAGCGCTCGGCGCCCAGCTCGGCGCGCACGGCGTCGAAGTCCTGCATGGCGAGGGTGGTGCTGTAGAAGCGCAGATCGCCATGGGGCAGCTTCTGCAGTTGCTCGCGACACTGCTCGATGCGGCGCAGGCCGGCCAGCTCGTCGGCACCTTCCGCCAGCGACAGACGGGATTCGTCAGGGCACTGCAGCGGCGCGGACTTGCCGGTGCCGCGCTGGTCGATGAAGACCAGGTCGCGCCGGTTGTTGAGTCGCGCCATGCGGGGCAGCACCAGCGGCGCCACGCCGATGGCGCTCTGGCCGGGGCCGCCGGCCAGCATCAGTACCGGATCGGGCTGCTTGTTGCGCGCCATGGCCGGTACCACGAGGTAGTGAACCTCGATCTGCGGGCCCTGTGCGCGGGCGGGGTCCAGCGGACGCTTCAGTACGCCGCATTGCAGCTCATTGGCAATGCCCTCGATGCGGCAGGGCCTGGTGGCCGCCTCGGCCTTGTGCTGGGCGCCCATCAGGGCCGTCAGCAGCCCCACCAGGATGGCTATCCACCCCCCGTGCCGTGTTCGGCAGATCATCATCGTCATCCTCCGAGGCCCGTTGGGCCCTTCATGTTGGCATGGGGCGGATTATGGGAAGAGACAGGGTCGTCGGTGCCGGCCGTGAGGTGAATGGAGGACGGACGCGTTGACTGGCTGGAAACCGGCCATGGACGGAGGCCGCCTTGCTGGACCGCCTTTGGCGCCTCAGTTCGGGTAGCTCAGCAGCAGTGCCGAAGCGAGGCAGGCCATGGGCTCGGTCGCGTCGGCCGGCAGCCCGCGATGGCGCCACACGCGGCCCGGCCGGAAGGTGTCGACAGCCGCCAGCAGCTGATCCTCCTCGCCCCGGACGAGGAAGGCTGGGGCCGTGCTGGCGAGGTTGACCTCATGGCCGGCGACGTCCTGCAAGTGCAGCTGCAGCGTCCGTCCGTCGATCAGCAGATCGCCACCGGCCGGGCGCCATTCGTCGCTGATGCTGAACGCCGCCTTGCGCTGCCCTTGGCTGCATACGCAGTGCAGGGTCGTCACGGCGTCCGGCAGCAGGCCTATCCGGTGGGTGAGCAGCGTCTTGCTGCGCCAGTCACAGCGGCCTTCCCAGTCCATGGCCCCATGGAAACCGTATGACAGCGTCCACTGGTGGGTGAGCCGCTCCAAGGGCCCGAGAGCGAGGCGCTGCGTGCTGATGGCGCTGCGGCGGACCGCCGTGACGGCATGGGATCCCAGCCGGAAGGCCTCCGCCGTGCTGGGGCCCAGGCCGCTCTGCGCCCAGGGCCCGCGGTCCTGGACGGCAAGCTGCTCGGCAGCTTGCTCCCACTGCGGCGCCAGCACCATCATGCGCAGGGGCGCGGCGGTGGGTGGCGGTTCAGCGGGGCAGGGGCGGGCCGCGACCAGCAGGCTCAGGGTCGCCATGACGAGGCAGCGCCGGGGTGCAGGCATCAGGGGCGGGCGGCTCATTGCGGACGTTCCTGCCAGTCGCTGAACCGCAGCTGGCGGTCGACCGTGCTGCTGCCGATGAGGGGCAGGCGCGTGGTGATGGTCAGCAAGGCCTGGCTCGGCAGGTGACGCTGCCAGCGCTCGTCGGGGGCGAAGTACACCTGGTAGCTGAACTCGCTGACGAAAGGCAGTCCTTCGACCTGATAGGCCAGGCTTAGCGGCGCGCCGCTGTCCTGCTGGACCCAGACCCGCCCCCTGAAGGACAGCTTGTGCTCCTGTTGCGAGCCGGCCAGGGATTCGCACGCATCGAGGTGCCCCCGGATGTCGAAGGCCTGGGCGAGTATGTTTCCGCGCGCCTCCACGCCGGCCGGCTCGGCCGCGTCGATCTCCAGCAGGACCCGATCGGGATGGTCGGCAGGGTTGAAGCCGGGAGGCGGCAGGGCCTCGGCCAGACCCTGCAGTGCGCTGTCCCGGGCGCTCACCCAGTGGCGCCGCGGCTGCGTGCCGTCCCATCCCTGCAGCCGCTCGATGGCGCGATACTGCGCGCGCCTGCCTGCGCCCTGCTGACTGACCCGGTAGTCCACCTGACCTGCTGCCAGGCTGCTGAGGTCCTGCAGATGCTGGCGGGTCTGCTGCCAGAGCGGATGGCTCGTCTGGGCAGCCAGGGGCTGGGCAAAGGCGGTCAGTACGGCGGCGGTGAACAGCAAGGAGGCACGGTGGATGCAGTCAACTCTCATGGGCATGGCGGGGTGGATGTCCGGTCTGGCGTGCCCCGATGAAACCATGCCTGCCTGGCGTGCACGCCTGTGCGTGCCTTCCCGTGCCGTTTAGCTGAACCGCTGGTAGCGCCAGACAATGCCAGTCCCGCCCTTTCTCTTGACGCAGCCCTTTCAGCGGTCCCTTCCGCTGCCCCCTGACGCCCCTGACGCCGATCCATGGCGCCACTCCCATGACCGAACACCGACCCCGCCCGACTTCAAGCCAGCCTTGGCGGACGCCCCCCCGCCCTGTTCTGAGACAGACCGGGCGTTGGCAGCGCTGGCCGCTCACCCGGCTGCTTCTGCTGGCGGCAGCCCTGCCCTTCGGCAGCAGCGGCATCGCCTCGGCCCAGACAGGCGATGCACCAGCCATCGTCCAGCGCCCCCGGGTGGCCCTGGTGCTGTCGGGCGGCGGAGCGCGGGGGCTCGCGCACATTGGTGTCCTGAAGGTGCTGCAGGAGTTGCGGGTGCCCGTGGACATGGTGGTCGGGACCAGCATGGGAGCTGTGGTGGGGGGGGCTTATGCAGCCGGGCGTAGCCCGCAGGAACTGGAAATCCTCATGCGGGGCGCGGACTGGGACAACATTCTTGCGGACCGCCCGCCCCGTGACGAACTGAGCTTGCGTCGCCGCGAGGACGACCGGCTGCTCGCCTCACGGGTGGAATTCGGGCTGACCTCGCAGGGGGTGCGCCTGCCCAATGCTGCGGCAGGCAACAGCGGCCTGGAGTTCACGCTGCAGCGCCTCCCTCCAGCCGCCGATCACGAGACGCTGGTCAGCCAGCTGCCCCTGCTCTTCCGGGCCATCGCGACGGACTTGCTCAACGGGCAGATGGTGGTGCTCTCTGAGGTGCCCCTGCGCCAGGCAATCCGTGCCTCGATGGCGGTGCCGGGGCTGTTCACCCCGGTGCGGCTGCAAGGGCGTCTCATGGTGGATGGCGCGCTGGTGCGCAACCTGCCCATCGACGTGGCCCGGCAACTGGGAGCCGATCTCGTCATCGCCGTCGACGTGGGGTCGCCACTCCTGGAGGAATCCGAGATTCAGAGCGCCCTGGGTGTCGCAGACCAGATGCTCAAGATCCTCACGTCGCAGAACGTCGAGCGCTCGCTGGCCGATCTGAAGCCGCAGGACATCCTGATCCGGCCATCACTCAAGGACATCGGCCTGACCGACTTCCAGCGCAGCGACCAGGCGCTTGAGGACGGGGTCGCGGCCGCCCGCGCTCAGACCGAGCGTCTGCAGGCGCTGGCCCTCAGCAGCGAGGACTACCGCCGGCACGAGGCCGCGCGCGATCAGCACCGCGCCTTGCACGAGCAGTCGGCGCCGGTGCTGGCGTCGATCGCTCTGGAGGGCATCGATCGCGGACGGACGGACAGCCTGCTGCAGTCCCTGCCATTGACGCTCGGCGCACCGGCCCCACTGCAGCAGGTGCAGCAGGCGGCCGCGACGTTGTACGGCCGCGGCGATTTCGAACGGGTCGATCCCCGCATCGAGGACAAGGACGGCCAGCGACAGGTGAGCTTCGAACTCACCGAAGCGCCCTGGACGCGCAGCCGAGTCCGCCTGGGCTTCGAGGTGGCCAGCCAGTTCGAACGGGCCACGGAATACACACTTTCCGGCCTGCACACCCTCAGCTGGGTCAATGCCTGGGGGGCGGAGCTTCGCACGGTAGCAAAGTTGGGCTTTAGCCGGCAGTTGCAGAGCAGTTGGTTCCAGCCGCTGGGGCCGGGTTCGCGCTGGTACGCCGAGCCGAGCCTCAGCTTCACCGGCACCACCTTGAACCTGGAAAGGCAGCCGGCGAGCATGCGCGTGCGCAATGGCAGCCTGTTGCTGGGGCGCCAGCTGGGAGACTGGGGGGCGGTGGAACTGGGTGCCGGCAGGAAGCACACGCGGCTGACGCTGCTGGGCTCGCCCAACCTCTTTGACGAGCGCTACGCCTTCGGGCGCCTGCGCGTGGACACCCTCGACGCCATGGCCTTCCCCACGACAGGCCGCCTGCTCGATCTGCAGTACGCCCGCCACCGGGCTCGCGATGACACCATCGCCATCAGCCTGACTGCCAAGGGCATGCAGGCCTTCCGCGTGGGGGACTGGGCGGGCCATGCCTACGTGAACGTGGCCGACGTCGCCAAGGGCTCGCCCCTGTACTCCCAGGAGGTGCTGGGCGGCTTCCTGCGTCTGTCAGGGTTACCGCCCCAGGCCTATGACAAGGTGAAATCCCATGCATTCGGGCGCCTGGTGATGGCCCGCAGGATAGGCGAGATGCCCACCGGGCTGGGGGGAGCGCTGCGGTGGGGATTCTCGCTTGAGGCCGCGCGCGAGGAGCCCTGGCCGGCAGACGAGACCCAGGTCCGGCTGGGCCTGCAGCAGCCCCGGTCGCCCTGGTCAACGCAGGCGGCCAGCGTCTTCCTGGCAGTGGATACGCGATTCGGTCCGGTCTACGTGGCCCATGGCGGTACCCGCGGCGGCAGCCAGGCCACCTACTTCTTCATCGGGCCCGTCTGGTGACCGCGCCTTCGTGCGGCGTAGCGCCAGGTGAGCCTTTGCGGCGCGCCTCGCGGTGCTGCCCGCCAAAGATGCCAGATCTGAGGGAACTATTGCCTACTCTCGCCCCATTTCACCCCATCACTGGATGACCATGATGATCAGCAAGATTTCGACGACCTGCCTGGCCCTGGCCCTGGTGGCGTGCGGGGGCGGCGGCGACGGCTCCGTGCCCACCCCGCCCGTTCCCAAGCCCAACCCCCAGCTCAATGAGAGCAATCTCCTGGACGCTGCCGCCGTGGCCTATGTCGGCAATGCCCACAACTGGGCGGACTACGCCGTCCTCTACGACGACCTGATCAGCGCCTATCTGGTCCAGGTCGAGGACGGCACCCATGACTGCCCCCGAGGCGGTTCTGTCACCTTGAAGCGCGAGGGCCAGCGCTGGAACTATGCCGTCAACAATTGCCAGACACAGCGACTGAGCATTGCGTCGGGCAGCTTCGAGGTCGATGCCAGCGCCCAGTCCGGGGCCGGCCAGCTCACCGTGCGCCTCGACAAGCTGCGTCTCCTCAAGCTCTGGGCCAATGCACCGGACCTTCAGTTCTCCGGCATCTACCAGCATGACCTCGCCGCGGGCGGCGAACCTTCGCAGCACATTCCCAAGGCGTCGCTCACCGTGCAGAGCCCGGTGAGCACGCGCCAGTACACGGCCATCTCCCGCACGACGGAGGCCAGCCGCTACCGCGTGCAGTCCAGCGCCTTCGGGGTGGTGATGAACGTGGTCATCGGTGCAGGATATGGCGACGCCTTCGTCGCCAGCGCTGATGACGGGACCACCATCAGTGTCAGCTCCGTGGCTACGGGCAAGCGGATCGAGCTGCGCAGCTCTCCGCAGAGCAGCCCATCGGCGGTGAAGCTCTACACCGACAGCGAGTTCCGCGCAGCCGTCCAGCGCGCCGCGCCTTGAACGGCCCCGGCGCCCCGGTGCGGTAGCGTCCTTCGGCACTGGTAGTGGCGCACGGCGCGACTGCCCTGCATTTCCAAACGCATGGATGTGATGGCTGAAGACACTGCGGCCGTTGCAGCAGGAAGCTGCAACGCCCATCAACTCCAGTCCACGCCATGACCCAGTCTTCTACCTCCCTTGCCCGCCTCACCTTGCTAACGCTTTCCATGAGCGCTCTGCTGACCGCCTGCGGAAGCGGCAGTGGGCCCAGCCAGCCCGATGACCCGCTGGCGAACTCACAGCTCAACAGCGGCAACGTGCTGCAGAGCATCGCCCTCGCGCAACGAGCCCAGGACTCGGCTCTGGTGCTGAACCAGCTCTTCCGGCTGGCTTCCGCGGAGCTGCTGGCCGAGCTCCCCGCCAAGTCGACGGGCGCCTGCAGCGGCGGCGGCGACTTCAGCTACAGCGCAACGGCCCAGTACCAGAGCTTGCAGTTGAACCAATGCCAGTTCAAGAGCTATCGCTACCGGAAGGGCACCTTGACGCATGTCGATGCTGCCAGCGGCGGCACCCTGACGCTGACGGACGTCGGTTTCGACCAATCGGCCATCGGCATGAGCTTTGACGCCAGCGGCACCGTGACGGAATCCCTGAGCGCCGGGCAATGGCGCTGGCGTGGCGACGTCAAGATCGGCGCCGGCCAGCACAGCGATGTGTGGAAGTACAGCCTCGAGACGGCGGCGAACAGTGCCTCTGCCGACGTCATCACTGGCGAGATGAGCCTGCAATCCTCCCGCCTGAAGGCGCCCCTCACGGTGCGCTGGCTGGCGGGCAATCCCGGGCTCGTCATCCAGTCGGCGGATGGGTCGTCGGTCACGGTCACCACCGATGGGCAGACCCGCGGCACCGCGCAGCTGCGCAGCCCAAGCGGAGCGACGATGCAGCACAGCTTCACCGCCGATGAGCTGCAGGCGGCGATGAAGGCCTGGAGCTATTGAATCCGAATCTGCGCCCCACCGGCAGCACGTGGCGAGGGTGCGTCGAGGCGAACCGCCATCAGCGGGGCTAGCAGGTTTTGCGCGAGGCTGCAGGCGCGGGCCTTCTCACGACGGTCAGGCAGATGGCGTATCGTTTTCGCCTCATCCACCTTGGTGCCGGCCCGCGGCCAGCACCTTTCCCTCGAAGGAACCTCCGCATGAAGCTCTACTACAGCCCCGGCGCCTGCTCCCTGTCTCCGCACATCGTGCTGCGCGAGGCCGGCCTGCCCTTCGAGGCGGTGCTGGCCAGCACCAAGACCAAGAAGCTGGCCGACGGCACGGACTTCTTCTCCATCAATCCCAAGGGCTCGGTGCCGGTACTGGAGCTGGACAATGGCGAGCGCCTGACCGAAGGCCCGGCCATCGTCCAGTACCTGGCCGACCTCGTTCCCGAGAAGCAGCTGGCTCCAGCCAACGGCAGCTGGCCGCGCTACCGCCTGCAGGAATGGCTGAACTACATCACCAGCGAGCTGCACAAGGGCTTCTCGCCCCTGTTCAACCCGGCCACGCCTGAGGACGCCAAGCCCCTGTTCCGCGAGGCCCTCAACAAGCGCCTGACCTGGGTGGACAGCCAGCTGGAAGGCCGCGACTATCTGCTGGGCAGCCAGTTCAGTGTGGCGGATGCCTATCTCTTTGTGGTCAGCAACTGGGGCCAGTACGTGGGCGTGGACATCAGCGGCCTGCCGAATCTGGGCGCCTGGCGCGGCCGCGTGGCGGCACGCCCGGCGGTGCAGGAGGCCATGAAGGCCGAAGGCCTGCTCAAGTAAGCCCAGGGCTTGCCCATGAAAAAGGCGCCTCGACGAGGCGCCTTTGCTTTGGCCGCAGACCGGCGTTCAACCCTTCTTCGCGGGCTTCAGCAGGCCTTCGCAGGTGGCGCGCTGCTGGTCGGCCGTGTCGACCTTGGCGCAGATGCCGTCCAGCTGTCCGCGCAGCTTGCCCAGGCTGGCCTCGTGCTGCCCGCCCTTGTTCCAGGCCTGCAGATCGCTGCCAACCTTCTTCAGCGAGCGGGCACTGCGCTCATAGAAGGCGCCCTTGTCCTTCTCGGCCTCGGCGAAGAGCTGGCCGGCCACCTTCTCGATGCGGGCGGCGTCCTGCGGTGCCAGTTCCACCAGCGCGGCCAGGTAGTTGGCGCCCCACTGCAGGCGGGTGGCGGGGCCTTCGCTCTTGTTGAAGGCCTCTTCGTACCAGCGCAGGGCCTCGTCCTTCCTGCCCTGCTTCTTGGCGTTGCCGCCCAGCATGCTCATCAGGTAGTAGGGCGAATGGCTCTTGGACAGGCTGGACTTGAGCAGGGCATCGCTCTGCTCCCATTGGCCGGAGATGCTCAGCAGGCCGGCGGCCTCGGTGATCACGGCCTGGCGTTCATAGCCGTCGGTGATTTCCTTGTCCAGGCGCGCGGCGGTGTCGCGCACTTCCTGCAGCAGGGCAGGGTTCAGCTTGGGATGACGCTCGTCCTTGGGCAGGTCGATGCGGGCCAGCTCCACGCGTGCGCTCAAGGCGGCCAGGCGATCGGCGCGCGAAAGGCTGGCGTCGGCCTCCAGGCGCTTGAGGGCGGCTTCGTACTGGCCCAGCAGGGCCTGACGCTCGGGGCCCGCCTTGGGAGCCAGGCTCCTGACGATCTCGGGGGCGCCGTAGCTCAGGGCATCGGTCTGGGCGCGGGTCTCGGTCGTGCTCGCCAGGACCTTGCTCACGCGCTCGGCCAGGGCGGCATCGACCTTGAGGCTCTTGCCGCCTTCATTCGCGGCCAGGGCCTTGAGCCAGAGGCGGGAACCGGTCTCGGCGTCCACGGCCTGGGCTGCGGCGGCCAACTGGGCCAGCAGGGCAGGGCGCTGGGCGGCGGGCACCAGCTGCTGCTCGTCGGTTTCCCAGGAGTAGAAACCCAGCAGCTTCCATTCGTTGGCGCTGAGCTTCTTGCCGGTGCGGGCATCGGCCAGCACGGACTTGATCGGGCGGCCGCCGGCCAGGCCGAGCTGCAGCACCTTCATCACCTGGGCGGCATCGGCCTCGCCGGGCAGGCGGGTCAGCTCCTGGCCGTCATTGCTGAAGAGGATGAGCGTGGGATAACCACGCACCTTGAAGCGCGTGCCCAGCTTCTGCGCGCCGGGGACGTCGCCATCCAGATGCACGGCGACGATGCTGCGCGTCTGTTCGATGAAGTCCTGGCGGTTGAAGAGCGTCGCCTTGAGCTGGTTGCAGGGCGGGCACCACTTGGCCCCCCAGTAGAGCAGCACGGGCTTTTTCTCGCTGCGAGCCTGGGCGAAGGCTTTCTCGATGTCGGCATCGCCAGCGGCTTCCTGCCAGGCCACGCTGCTGGCAGTGGGCGCCGCGGCGCTGGCGGGCAGGATGCAGGAGGGGCTGAAGGCGGCCAGGCTCAGCAGGCCGGCACAGGCCAGGGAGGTGGGGCGCAGGGAGGCAGGGAGCTTCATGCGTTCATGCGGCCCTCTCGTGGATGGCCGGTGTCGGGTGAAGAAGGGCGCATTGTGAACCCAAGCTTCCAGGCCTGCCTATGCGGACTCGTCCGGGCGATCTGCGCAAAGGGCATATCGCCTGCCGGGCGGCAGCGGATCAAAGCTTCATCGCCATCCCGATGGAAGCCGGTGCCGTGGGCTGGAAACCGAACTGGGCATAGAGCCGGTGGGCTTCTCCGTCGGCGATCAGGCTGACGTAGGCGGTGCGTGGCGCCCGCGCATGCAGCCACTCGCACAGGGCCGACATGATGCGCTTGCCCAGGCCGCGCCCCTGGTGCGGCGGCAGCACGGCGATGTCCACGACCTGGTAGAAGCAGCCGTCGTCACCAATCACCCGGCCCATGCCCACCACCTCCTCCCCTTGCAGCAGCTGCACGGCGAACAGGGTCTGGCGCAGGCCGCGGGCTGCCGCCGTGTCGCTCTTGTCGCTCAGCCCGGCCTGCTGGCGCAGATGGCGGTAGGTCTGGACGCTGGGGGGCTGCCGGAGCAAGGTGTAGTCGGGGGACATGGTGCGGGGAGTCACTGCAGGAACGGCCCATTCTGGCAAGCGGGTGCCAGGCATCCAAAGGGCATGGGGCCAGAGCTCAGTGCGAGGCAGGCAGGTACAGGCGTACGCGAAGCCCCCCCAGTGCGGGGCTGCGGTCGACCGCCAGGCGGGCGTCATGCACAGCGGCGATGCGGCGCACGATGGACCAGCCGAGCCCGCTGCCGTCCTGGCCGGTCCCCAACTGGCGGAAGAAGCGCTCGCCCAGGCGCGCCAGGGCCGGGACCTCCAGGCCGGGGCCGCTGTCCTCCAGGGTCAGCAGCACCTCGCCGTCATCCTGCGCCAGCTGGAGGTGAACCCGGGCGCCCGGCGGGCTGTAGCGCAGGGCGTTGTCCAGCAGGTTGCGCAGCAGGGCGGCCAGCAAACTGCTGTCGCCCCGGACCACCCGGGGCGCGTCGGCGCCGTCCAGTGCCAGCTGCTGACGGGCCTGCAGGGCGCGCGGTACCTGCTCTGCCAAGGACTGGCGCGCCAGGGCCGCGAGGTCCAGGGGCTGCAGTGCGGGGGACTGCCCGGCCTCCAGCCGTGCCAGGGTCAGCAACTGTTCGACCAGCCGCGAGGCGCGATCGCAGCCGACCAAGGTGGCCTGCAGCGCGCGCGCGCGGGTGGGCTCGTCCTCCCCGGCAGCCAGTGCCACCTGGGCCTGGGTGCGGATGGCGGCGATGGGTGTGCGCAGCTCGTGGGCGGCATCGGCAGTGAAGCGTCGCTCGCTCTCCATCAGCGCCTGGATGCGTGCAAACAGGGTATTGAGCGCCTCCAGCAGGGGCTGCATCTCCAGCGGGGCCTCGGGGAGATGCAGGGGCTGCAGCTCGGCGGCGGAGCGGGCGCGCAACTGCCGGCCCAGCTCGCGCAGGGGGCTCATGCCGCGGTGCACGCCCCACCACAGGCCCAGGGCCAGCAGGGGCAGGGCCAGCAGCAGTGGCCACAGCATGCCGCGCAGCACAGCCCGCAGGATGTCGGCCCGTGACTGCAGCTGCTCGCCCACCAGCACGAGGATGTCGCCTTCGGCCCCCTGCGTCGCGAAGACACGCCAGGCCCGGCCCTCGCGCTGCACATTGCGAAAGCCTGCGGCCTCGGACAGGGGCAGCATCGGCGCCGTCGGCGCATTGGCCGAGCGCAGCACCAACTGCCCTTCGTGGAAGACCTGGAAGGCCACCTTGGAGGCATAGCGGTGCAGGCTGGGCGCCTCGGGCCGCAGCTCGCGCAGTTCCCTGTGCTCCAGCGGCCCGCCCTCGTGCGGTACGCCTGACTGGCGCGCTACCAGCAGGGCGGCGGCCTGCGCCAGATGCGCGTCCAGCAGCTCGTCCAGTTCATGACGCGCATCCAGGCCGGTACTGAGGCTGCTCAGGGCCCACAGGCCCAGCACCAGGCCCAGCATCAACGCGAGCAGCCGGGCCTGCAGGGAACGGGGGTGCAGCACGGTCCTCATGGCAGTGGTTCCCGGCTCAGGAGGTAGCCCACGCCGCGAACTGTCTGGATCAGTCCGGGCCCCAGCTTCTTGCGCAGGTGATGGATGTGGACCTCGATGGTGTTGCTCTCCACCTCCCGGCCCCAGGCGTAGAGCTGCTGCTCCAGCTGTTCCCGGGAGAGCACACGTCCGGCCGACAACATCAGCAGTTGCAGCAGATCGAACTCCCGCGTGGCCAGCGCGACGGGCTGGCCGGCGCGCTGCACGCTGCGCGCGGCAGGGTCCAGCACCAGGTCCTGCACCTGCAGCCGCTCCTGCGGTTGTCCGTGGGCGCGGCGAACGAGGGCCCGCAGTCGGGCGGCCAGCTCGTGCAGGTCCACGGGCTTGACCACGTAGTCGTCGGCCCCGAGATCCAGGCCGCGGATGCGGTCGGGTACGGCGTCGCGCGCGGTCAGCGCCAGCACGGGCAGCTGCACGCCAGCGGCACGGATGCGGGCCAGCACCTCAAGCCCGTCCAGCAAAGGCAGGCCCAGGTCCAGCACGGCCGCGGCATAGGGCTCGGCCCGCAGCTCGCGTTCGGCGGCCGCGCCGTCACGCACCCAGTCGACTTGAAAACCCAGCTGGCGCAGGCCTGTGCGCAGGCCGTCGCCCAGCAGCGCGTCGTCTTCGGCAATCAGGATGCGCATGGTCGCGTGGCCTCCGGGGGCTCAGTCGTCGTCGTGGGAGCGACCACGGTGGCGCTCGCCCTTGTCATGGTGTTCATGATGCACCGAATGCTGCTCATGGCCACCTTCCCCTTCCTTCCCGGGAGCGAGCGCACCACGGTTCCACTGCCAGGCCCAGAAGGCGGCGATCAGGGTCGCGATTCCCAGGGCCAGCGGCCAGAGGCTGTGGCGGACCAGGTCCGGGCCGGCGCCGGGCTGGCGGCCGCTGAACATGGGGGCGAAGGCATTGCGCCGACGCAGCACCGACAGCCCGGCCAGCAGGCCCAGATGCAGCAGCACGACGAAGAGCATGATCTCACCGCTGGCCTCATGCAGTTCCTCCAGAGCCTCGCCCAGCCATTCCTGGTCCAGGGCCAGGCCGCTGAGGCCGCTCAGCAGGGCCAGACCCAGCAGGCCCAGTGCGGCCGCGGCCTGCCCGGCGGCCAGCAGGCGCCCGGCCTCCAGGCGCCCCTGCCAGGCCCCGCGGACGCGGTTCAGCAGGGCGGCCAGCCTGCTGCGACGCGGCCCCAGCAGGCCCCACAGCAAGCGCCACAGGGCCAGGCCCAGTGCGGTGTAGCCGAAGCTGATGTGCAGGCCGTGCCAGGCTTCCTGCTCGGCGCTCACATAGGCGCCGACAAAGCTGAGGGCCAGGGCCCAGTGCACCAGCCGCGTCGGGGCGTCGATGATCCGGCGCTGCTTGGGGGCGGTCTCGGCCGGCGCCTCGGCGCCGCGTGGCGGGTTCTGCGTGATGTCCATGAGGGGCTCCAGCGGTGGCTTTCGATGGGCTCATGGTGGGCGCGGCAGATGAGCGTTTTCTTAACGGCCTTCGGGCGGGCTGCCGGCCTCGGGCTCTCCCAGCCGACCCTGGGCCTCGTCCTCGGGCGGCGGTTCACAGGCATGGCGTGCCAGAGCCATCCAGGTGGCGAAATCGGGCTGGTGCGGGCGGCGCGGGGCGGGGCGAGCGAGCTCCAGGTGCCTGGCATGGGCCAGCAGCACGCCGAAGCTCTCGGGAATCTCCTGCGGCTCGGCGATGCCGGCCTGCAGCACGAACCAGCACTGACTGCTGAGCGCCAGATAGGCCTGGGACTTGGCGGGGCGGCGCAGCTCGCCCAGCAGGTCCGCGCGGCTGACCTTGATCTCGTGAACGGCCACATCCAGATAGTCCGCCACCGTGGTGTGGCGAATGGAGAAGACGTCAGGCATCGCATTGACCCAGCGGGGCCGGGGAAGGCGCATCGGCGCGCTGGCCTCGATCAACGTGCCTGCCTCGGCGGGCGGTGCACCGTCGGCGGGCAAGCCGGCTCGCAGGCTCAGTCCTCGCCATACGATGCGCCCGGCTCGCTGAAGCTCCAGGGCCACGCGGCCGACCAGCTGCTCATGGGCGTCTCGCGCCTGCCGGTTGCGATGGAGCGTGGCGGCCAGGGCCTGGATGCCGGCATCGGTGACCCGCAGCCGTTCCTGCGGCCCTTCGGTGAGGCGTTCAAGGAGGCCGGCCGCCAGCAGCTCCACCTCGATCAGGTCCTGGCAGGGCCAGCCGGCGCTGCGCCAGATCTCGCGCAGGCGTCGCCAATGCGGGGTGCCCAGGGCCATGGTGAGCGCGGCCTCAGTCCAGTACCGGAGGCTGGGCGTCTGCAGCCTGGCGCGTGGCGCTGGCTTGCGGTGCGAACTGGGCCCAGGCCACGCCGGCCAGCGTCAAGGTGGCGCCCAGCAGCTTGGCTGTGCCGAACTGCTCGCCTCCCGCAAGCCAGGCGGCCAGACCGGCGATGGGTGGCATCAGGTAGATCAGGGGTGCCGTGCGGGCGACCCCGCGCTGCGCATTGACCCAGCCCCAGGCCAGCCAACTGCCGAAGCCAATGCCCACGACCGCCCACAAGGCGCCCAGCCAGAGCCCGGGCGTGATGGCAGCCCAGTCGGTCTGCAGGGCCGCAGGCACGGCGTAGAGCAGCACCGGTGGCGTGGCGGCGAGGCTGGCATAGCACATCACCAGCACGGCGCCATGGCGTTCGATCAGGGGCTTGGCTGCCACCGTGTAGTACGAGAAGAGGGCCGCGGCGATGAGCAGCACCAGGTCTCCGCCGCCGGCCCGCCAGTTGGCTGCCAGCAGCTTGTCCGACATGAAGAGCAGGGCCCCGGCCACCGCCAGCACGATGCCCACCAGTTGGGCCCGCCGCAGCCGCTCCAGGCCATAGGCGCGAAGGATCAGCAGGGTGAAGATGGGGCCGCAGGCCAGCAGCACCGAGCTGGAGAAGGGCGTGGACCAGTGCACCCCGAAGCTGGACAGCATCAGATGCAGGCCCTGGCCGAGAAGGCCCAGGCGCGCCAGCGCCCAGGCATCCTGGCGGGACACGCGTGGCCAATGCAGGCCATGCTGTTGCAGCAGCAGGCCGATCACCAGCAGCGGCATCAGGGTGAAGCGCAGGCAGAGGAAGCCGCCCGGCCCCATGGCGGCCAGCAGGGCTTTCTGCAGGGGAAAGTTGAGGCCCCAGGCGAGGATGACCAGGAGCCCGGCCGGCAGCGCGAGCCGGGAGAAGGGGGAGGCGGTGGGCATGCCCGGCATCTTGCCAGCGCGGGCGGCCGGATGCTGTCAGCAAGGCGCCGTCCGGCGCGCAGTGGGCAAGAAAAAACCCCCTGGCCGGGAGGCTCAGGGGGTTTTGAAGGGGATCAGGGACAGCAGGATCAGGGCTCGATCCAGGTGCCTTCCAGGGCGCCGGGCGTGCCGGTCAGCCAGATGGTGTAGACCTTGCCGGCCGTCAGCGTCTTCTTGGACAGGAAGACCGTCGGTGCGCCTGCGCGGACGTCGAACTGGATTTCGCTCGTCGTGGAGAGCAGGGTGCTGCTGGACAGCTGACCCGGGGCGACGTCGGCGATCAGCGGCTGGGCATCGATGTACAGGGACACCTTGCCGAGGCCCTTCACACTGTTCAGGACGCGGACCTTGGCCTGGTTGAGGCCGGTGGGCAGGGAGTTGTCTTCCTTCAGCGCGGTCAGCGTGGGTGCTGCGGCATCACCCCACAGCAGCATGCTGTACACGCCGCTGCGCTCCAGCGAGAGGGTCTGCGGCGCCTGGGCCGTGCCGTTCACGCTCCAGTCCACCTTGAGACCGTTGGTCACGGTGATGTCGAAGTAGGAAGAGCGGGCGGGCGCAGCCTTGTCATCCAGTGCGGTGGAACCGTTGAGGCGGATCGTGGCCTTGTCGCTGCGGGTCAGGGCGGACAGGGCGCGGACCTTGGCCAGACCGTTCTCGTACTTGGTCACGGTGCCTTGCTGGCCCAGCAGCAGGCCGTTGACCATCACGCCACCGGTGGCGCTGGTCAGGACCAGGGTGTTGACCTTGGTCGAGTCCAGGTTGACGCTGGGGATGTCCAGGCGCAGGTCGCTCTTGTTGCCGGCAGAGGTCACGCGGATCTGGTAAGTGCCCGAGGTGATGGTGCGGTAGGCGTCACCATTGCCCGGGATCAGCGAAGAAGCCGTCGGTGTGGAGTCGCTCAGCGAGGCGCCGGGGGCCGTCACGTAGACGTCCACGGTGCCGGCGTCCGGCGACAGGTTCAGGGTCAGCAGCTTGGTGTTGCCGGTGGTGGGCTCGGCCTCGGACTCGTTCAGCAAGCGGGTGGCCATGGAGCCGGTGTTGCCGAAGGCGATCAGGGTGTAGTGGCCGTCCTTGACCAGATTGCTCAGGGCCGGGGTGGACAGCAGGGTGGTGGTGCCCGCGACCAGCAGCTCGGAGGTGTTGCTGCCGGTGCCGATGCTGCCGTAGCCGGATACGGTGCCGAAATTGACGCCCGTGTTGACCTTGGTGTCATTGACCTTCAGGTCCAGGGAGGAGTAGCCGACGCTTGCGTTCAGAAGGCGCACGTTGGTGTTGCCGTCATTGCTGCCGCTGCCGCTGCCACAGGCGCTCAGCGCCAGGGTGCCGATCATGGCGATCGAGCTCGCCCATCGAGTGAATCTCATCAAACGCTCCAGTTCTCCGTTCGCGCCCCAGGGGGCACGCATGAATCGAGTACGCGACAGCCCGGGGCTGCCGGCGTCGACTGCGGGCGATTGTAATGAGATGGCCTGAAGCTGTCGGTGAGCCTGGGCGAGGGCCATTCCGTAAAGATTTGATGCCCTTGCCTGTGCCTAGAGCCGGCTCTCCAAAGCAGGGTTGCCCGCCATGGGCCGCGCAGGGGCCGCTGCTAGCATCAGCCGCGACCTCGGGCCGCCTGCGCTGGCCTGAGCTGGCGCAATGACAAGCATGAAGGAGACCGCCATGGCCTATGAGCATCTGCTGGCCCCGCTGGACCTGGGCCATACCCAGCTGAAGAACCGGGTACTGATGGGCAGCATGCACACGGGGCTGGAGGACTCCCGCAAACATTTCGAGCGCATGGCGGCCTATTTCGCTGAACGTGCGCGGGGCGAGGTGGGTTTGATCGTCACGGGCGGCTTCGCCCCCAATATCGAGGGGTGGGCCAAGCCCTTTGCCGGTACCCTGGCCACCAGCGGCGCGGCGCGCCGCCACCGCGTGATCACGGACGCCGTCCACGCCGAGGGCGGCAAGATCGCCCTGCAGATCCTGCACACCGGCCGCTACGGCTACCACCCGCTGTGCGTGGCGCCCTCGCGCATCCAGTCGCCCATTTCTCCCTTCACGCCGCGCGAGCTGGGCGAGCGTGGCATCGAGCGCCAGATCCGCGCCTTTGTGCGCTGCGCCAGGCTGGCCCGCGAGGCCGGCTATGACGGCGTCGAGGTGATGGGCTCGGAGGGCTACTTCATCAATCAGTTTCTGGTGACCCACACCAACCAGCGCCAGGACCGCTGGGGCGGCGCCTACGAGAACCGCATGCGCCTGCCGCTGGAGATCCTGCGTCGCATGCGCGAGGCCGTGGGCCGGGACTTCATCATCATCTACCGCCTCTCCATGCTGGACCTGATCCCGGACGGCAGCAGCTGGGAGGAAGTCGTGCAGCTGGCGCGCGAGCTGCCCGGCGCGGGTGCCGACATCATCAACACGGGCATCGGCTGGCATGAGGCCCGCGTGCCCACCATCGCCACCAGCGTGCCGCGTGCCGGCTTTGCCTGGGTCACGAAGAAGCTGCGCGAGCAGCTGCGCGCTGAAGGCATCACCACGCCGCTGGTCACCAGCAACCGCATCAACACCCCCGAGGTGGCCGATCAGGTGCTGGCCGAGGGCAGCGCCGACATGGTCAGCATGGCCCGCCCCTTCCTGGCCGATGCCGACTTCGTGCGCAAGGCCCGCCAGGGACGCGCCGACGAGATCAACACCTGCATCGCCTGCAACCAGGCCTGCCTGGACCATGCCTTCCAGCAGAAGATTGCCAGTTGCCTGGTCAACCCGCGGGCGGCCCACGAGACCGAGCTGCGCGTGATCCCGCTGCAGAAGGAGCAGCCGCGCAAGCGCATCGCCGTGGTGGGCGGCGGCCCGGCCGGCATGGCGGCGGCCACGACTCTGGCCGAGCGCGGCCACGCGGTCGAGCTGTTCGAGGCGGGCGCGGAGCTGGGCGGCCAGTTCAATCTCGCGCGCCGCGTGCCTGGCAAGGAGGAGTTCAGCGAGACCCTGCGCTACTTCCGCCGCCGCATCGAGACCACCGGCGTGCAGCTTCACCTCAACCGCCGCGTGGGCCTGGACGACCTGCAAGGCTTTGACGAGATCCTGCTGGCCACCGGCGTCGCCCCGCGAAACCCTCGCATCGAGGGCCAGGCCGAGGGCGAGGCCCGGGGTCAGGTCTTGAGCTATGTGGACGTGCTGCTGCAGCGCAAGCCCGTGGGCCAGCGCGTGGCCGTGATTGGCGCGGGCGGCATTGGCTTCGATGTGTCGGAATTCCTGCTCGAGGCCGGGCATTCGCTGGCGCTGGACCCAGAGGCCTGGCGCAGGCACTGGGGCGTGGGTGACCCTGCCGAGACCCGTGGCGGCTTGCTGCGCGCCGCACCCGAGGCCCCGCAACGCCAGATCACCCTGCTGCAGCGCAAGAAGGGCAAGCTGGGCGCCGGCCTGGGCAAGACCACCGGCTGGATCCACCGTGCTGCTCTCAAGATGAAGAACGTGGAGATGGTGGGGGGCGTCAACTACGAGCGCATCACGCCCGAGGGCCTGTGGGTCAGCTATGGCGAGAAGCGCGAGGACCTGCAGCTGATCGAGGCCGACACCATCGTGCTGTGCGCAGGCCAGGAGCCGGTGCGCGAGCTGCAGGGGCCGCTGGAGTCCGCGGGGCGCCGCGTGCATCTGATTGGCGGCGCGCTGGAGGCCGGCGAGCTGGATGCCAAGCGTGCCATTCGTCAGGGGGTGGAGCTCGCTGCACGCTTGTGAGCCCGACCCAGGCTTCTTGACCTCACGGCCAAGCGTGCAAATTTTCTCTGATGCCGGAGCGGCGCGCTCCCGGTAAACCCTAGACGGCGTGCCGCGCGCACCGCTTTGGCCTGACAGTCCTGTGCAGAGGGGGCGTCCCGAGATGTTGAATGGCGCTCGATCCCGATAAATACAGCGACCCGTGGACCCAGTGGTCCGAGGGATTCGCGAAAGGTCTGTCGCTCCATGCGCTTTCTGCGTCGCCGCCCGCTGATGGCGAGCCCGCTGCTCCTGCCGCTGTGCGCGCATGCGCAAGGCGGGCTGCTGCCCCGCTGGGATGATCTCCATGCCCAGGACCCCGTACTGTGGCTCGGACTGGCCTGCGTGGCCGGCGGGCTGGCCATGGGCGGCGTACTCGCCTTGTTCTTCCATCAGCGCCAGCGCCTGCAGCGCCGACGCGAGGAACTGCGCCGCCTTCGCCAGGAGCGCGCCCGTCTGCGCGCCTTCCTCAATGCCGTGCCCGATCCCATGTTCTCCAAGAACGCCTGGGGGGCCTATGAGGGCTGCAATCCGGCCTTCGAGGCCGCGGTGGGGCTTGATGAAGCCGAACTGCTGGGCCGGCGGGACGACGAGGTGGGCATACGCCTGGACTGGACCCGCAAGCGCGACCGCCAGCTGAGCTGGTACCAGCGCCCCAATGGCGAGCGCCAGTGCCTGGACGTGGTCCAGGTGGACATCCACGATGGCGAGGACTTCCTTGGCCGCATGGCCATCGGTCGCGACGTCACCGAGCTGCAGCTCGCGCGCGAGAAGGCGCGCCGCGCCGAGACCGTCTTCGCCCACTGCGGCGAGGGCATCCTGGTCTGCGACGAGGAACTGCGGGTGCTGGACCTCAACCCTGCCCTCAGCCGCATCTGCGGCTACGAGCGCGAGGAGCTGCTGGGCGAGGTGCCCCAGCTCTGGCGCGATGGCGAGCAGGACCCCGAGCAGCTGCTGGCCCTGCATGCCCAGGTCGAGAGCCAGGGCCACTGGAGCGGCGAGCTGCTCGTGCGCCACAAGAGCGGCGATCCGGTGCCGGTGTGGGCGACGGTGGTGCGCGTGGAGCCCGAGGCCGGTCAGGCCGAAGGCGTGCAGTACCTCAGCGTGCTGACCGACATCTCCCGCATCAAGGCCACCGAGGCCGAGCTGCTGCACCAGTCCCTGCACGACCGCCTCACCGGCCTGCCCAACTCGGCCCTGATGCGCGACCGCATCGAGCGCGAGATCGGCCAGGCCCAGCGCGCGCAGGGCAAGGTGGCGGTGCTCTTCATCGACCTGGACGATTTCCGCGACGTCAACGACATCGCCGGCCATGCCGCAGGCGACCAGGTGCTGCGCACTGCGGCCGAGCGCTTCGTCAACGTGGTGCGGGCCAGCGACTCCGTGGCCCGCGTGGGTGCCGACGAGTTCGCCATCGTGCTGGGCGGGCTGGATGACGAGTCCGCCGCCCTGCGTCTGGGCGACCGCCTGGTCCAGGCCATGGAGGAGCCCATTCACGTGGGTCTGCAGCGCTTCAATATCGGCGCCAGCATCGGCCTGGCCCTGTACCCCACGGACGGCCAGACGGTGGACGAGCTGCTGCGCAATGCCGAGGCTGCCATGTGCCGAGCCAAGGGCCATGCACGCAACAGCGTGCAGTCCTACCGACCCGAGCTGACCCAGGCCGTGCAGCAGCGCTTCGAGCTGACCCATGCCCTGCGCCTGGCCAACGAGGCGGCGCAGTTCCGGCTTGAGTACCAGCCCCAGGTGCGCCTGTCCGATGGACAGCTGATAGGCGCCGAGGCCCTGCTGCGCTGGCGCCACCCGACCCGCGGCCCCATCTCGCCGGCCGAGTTCATCCCCCTGGCCGAGGACACCGGCCTCATCGTGCCCATCGGGCGCTGGGTGCTGGAGCAGGCCTGCGCCCAGGCCGCGCGCTGGCAGGGCCAGGCCGGCAAGCCGCAGCAGGTGGCGGTGAACGTCTCGGCCCGCCAGCTGCGCCAGCCCGACTTCATCCTGGCCCTGGACTTCATCCTGATGAGCACCGGCTGCCCCGCCACGGCCCTGGAGCTGGAGGTCACCGAGAGCCTGCTGCTGGAGGATGCCGAGCAGGCCATCCGCCTGCTGAACCAGCTGGCCGACCGTGGCGTGCGCGTGGCCATCGACGATTTCGGCACGGGCTATTCCTCTCTGGCCTACCTCAAGCGCATGCCGGTGCAGACGCTCAAGATCGACCGCAGCTTCGTGCAGGAGCTGGGCGAGGACAACAACGTCGCCGCCATCGCCCGCACCGTGATCGTGCTGGCTCACAGCCTGAACCTGGATGTGCTGGCCGAGGGTGTGGAAACCGCCCAGCAGGCCGAGTGGCTGCGCCGCGAGGGCTGCGACTGGGCCCAGGGCTGGCACTACGGCCGGCCCATGCCCGCCGAGGCCTTCGTGCTGCCTCAGCCCGTGCCCACGGAGCCCAGGCTGGCGGTGGTGAAGGCGCTGCAGCGGGCCTGAATCCCGCCCTCGCGGGCTTGACGGGGCCAGGTCTTGCCCGCCCGCGGCGGGTGCGCTCACCTGCCAGGACTTGCTATACGCCGAGGCGTGCCTGATCTCTAGACTCCCGCTGCTCAATGCGCTCCGGAGGCTGCTGCCCGTTGGCTGCAGGAGGAGCATCAGGTTCACGGCCCGACGAGGCCGGGGCCGCATGACATAGGGAGATGACTTGATGAAGACCATCCTGGCGGTGCGCAGCGCGGCTTGCCTGTGCGCGCATGGCGCGACGCACGCCCAGTCCACCGCCCCGTTCGCCCCGAGCGCGACCACCCCCACGCCCCCAGCCAGCAAACTGCCGGCCACGCCTGCCAGGCCAGGCAGCGGGCAGACGGCGTCCCTGTCGGAGTCCGAGGGGAGCAACTGCCCGCGGGACGAGAACGGGGATCCGCGGTGCGTGGTGACGTCCAGCGGCACACGTTCAGGCGGCGGAAGCTACACGCCGCCTGAACCGGGCAAGCAGCCGGGTGGGGCGATGAGCGGCGATGGAGCTGGAGGGGGGCAGGCGGAGGGGCGGGAACTGACCCTAAAGAGGAGGAGCGGAAAAAGAAGAAGGATGACTTTGACAACGAGTGTGAGAAAAAAAGGGAAAAAATGGATGCGGCGGACAACCTCATACTGCAGTCGGCCCTCAAGCATTGCAACGATACGTATGGAGGCGGCTGGTTTGGTGCTCCGCTGGGTTCGCTGTGGAATCTTGCGATGTTTGGCCTACCGATGCGGCAATGCCTGACGGATGCAAGGAATGAGTATTCCTCGCACCTGTCCGCCAACTTGGATATGCAGAAGATCTGCAAGTACAACAATCCATATAAATGATGAATATGTCCAGAGGCTTAGCCATCGTCATCGGCGCCCTGCTGCTGATTTTGCTTAGCGGCTGGCTATCCAGCCGCCCCTTGGTCACGCACACACAGTTGGCCCTCCCTCAACCCCCGCAGAATCCGGCCCCTGCGCAAAGTTCAAAGTCGGAGGTAGCCCCTGATCAAAGCATGAGGGCACCTCACGAAGAAGGGGTGGCTGCGAATTCGGGGACCGCGGCCGTGGCCGCAGCACAGCCACTGGGTGAGCGCCTGGCCCTGGGGGTCGAGGCCCTACAGCCCGCGATAGCCCTGGAAACGGCCCGGGTCCTGGCTCGTTGTGCGACCTTGCAGCAAGACTTTCAATTGCTTGAGGAGCGCATGAGCCGAGAGGAAGCGGGCGCCTACAAGGAAAGAATGATGCGGGAGAGAGAGGCGCTGATGGCGCAGGAAAGGAACTGTCAAACCTTGCCTGCCGGCATCAGGACTCAGGGGGACGAGCTTCAGCTGAGGTCGCGCCTGCTGAGGCATGCCTATGCCGCCCGTGTCCCTGGCGCTGCGGCAGAACTCCTTGGGATTCCTCAGCAGTTTGCGGGCATCCCAGTTGGCGAATTGAGGGACCGTACCGCTGAAGACGCACGAGCCGGCGACATACCCACCTTGACGGCCTGGGCCCTCCTAAAGGCGCAGGCTGGTGATTTGGAGTCGCCAGACTTCAAGGTTTTTGCGTTTGCACTGCAAAGGGCCGCGGGCAACCCGGAACTCGAACACGAGGTATCGCAAGCCCAGGCGGTATATGCCAGGGTCTTGGAGCAATACTGGGCGAAGCGTTACCCGGAGCAGAAACAGACCCGCCCCCTGGGCTTCAACATGGATAAACAGGGGGTGTTCCTCTATCCCCAGGGCTTCGAAGAGCCCCGCGACACGGCTTATCTGGCCCAAGCGCGGGCCATGGACGCCGTACTTGCCAGCACGGTGCATCGCATGCGCAAGCCCTCTTGATGAGGCGGGACGGCCATCGTTCGAGAGCCCTGATCCTATCGGGGCGCCGTCGTCCATCAACGCGGCCAGAGTCTGGACGCGCTGGCCGAGGCCTTCGAGCTGCTCCTGCCCGTGCCCACGGAGCCCAGGCTGGCGGTGGTGAAGGCGCTGCAGCGGGCCTGAAGCCCGCCCTCGCGGGCTTGACGGGGCCAGGTCTTGCCCGCCCGCGGCGGGGGCGCTCACCTGCCAGGACTTGCTATACGCCGAGGCGTGCCTGATCTCTAGACTCCCGCTGCTCAATGAGCTCCGGAGGCTGCTGCCCGTTGGCTGCAGGAGGAGCATCAGGTTCACGGCCCGACGAGGCCGGGGCCGCATGACATAGGGAGATGACTTGATGAAGACCATCCTGGCGCTTCTCAGCGCGGCTTGCCTGTGCGTGCATGGCGCGACGCACGCCCAGTCCACCGCCCCGGCAGCCCCGAAAGTCCCGCTGCCGGCCACCGCTGGCAGCAAGCTGGCGGCGGTGGCCGCAAAGCCGGGCAGCGGGCAGCGGGCAGACGGCGTCGCTGTCCGAGTCCGAGGGCAGCAACTGCCCCGTAGATGGAAACGGTGATTCGCGGTGCGTGGTGACGTCCAGCGGCACACGTTCAGGCGGTGGAGGCGGAAGCTACACGCCGCCGGAGCCGGGCAAGGAGCCGGGTAAGCAGCCGGGTAAGCAGCCGATAGAGGGCGGACGGGGTGGACATGGGGCTGATTCAGGAGGCGGAGCGGCACAAGATGCAGCAGAGAAGGCGCGGGAGCGAGCCAGAGCACTGTGCCTCAGCGACTATGAAACGGATCTGAAGTTCATTGCAGATGACTTCAACGCATCGGTTCAAACGCAGTGCGGCAACCTGGCGCAGCTGAAGATTGGCTTCAAGGCGGGACCGGTTGAGATGGAGCTCGACCGCATCGGCGCTGTCATCGAAGAGCTGGGGCGGCCTTTTGGATGGGGCTGCGTGGGTATCGCCAGCGCCGCCAGGAATGGCGCTGTCGAGCAGAAGCGCGCAAAGCGCAATCAATGTCTGGCCAAGGCAGACAAGGGCTGATCGATGAACATCGCGAACAGGTGGGTGCTTGCCCTTGTCATTGTCGCCCTGGGCGCCTGGGTGGCGGGGCGGTTCACGGCGGATCCGCAAGTGCGGGTGGTGGGGGCGCCGGCATCCGCGGGACCTTCCCTTGTCGCTGGGCCGCCGCCCACGGCGGCGTCGAGCGACGGCGGGCGTGTCGCACCGCCGTTGCAAGGTAGTACGACGGCGGCGCCGTCCACAGCAGCCAGACAGCGAAGCTACGCTGAGCTCATCCGCCGCTTCCCTGGCGGCCTGCAGACAGAGGCACAGCAGGCCTTGCGCGCTGGCGATGGCGCCCGGGCCAGTGAGGTGGCACGAGAACTGGGGACCTGCCAGTCCTGGGCGGAACTGCGAGAGGCATTGGAAAGGACAGGCAAGCAAGCGTTGCTGGCACAGCGGTACCCGGAGGTGACGTCGTCGGAGCAGCCTCGGCTTGATGCCTTTTGCCAGACCGCAGGGCCTCACGCGCAGGAGTTGCAGGACAGCTTGCTGCTCATGGCGGCCCGGCAGGGCCTGCCGGATGCCGTCTACTGGGCTCATGAGATGGAGAAGGACCCTTCAGGTTCTGCCAGTCGATTGATCGGCCGCTGGGCCATGGAAGGCAAGGATTTGCGGGCTTTGAGAGCCGTGATCTATGGCATGCAGCCTGAGTTGTTCGGGCTGCGCATGGACGACCAGAATGTGGCGCGCATGGCGCTCGTGCTGTTGGCGCAGACACCGGAATACGCCGATCGACAAGGCGTGGTCAACGCCATTCAGTTGGGCCAGGAGATCGCCACCTATCAGCGGGCGGGGGTGGGCACCAAGCAGGCGTATGAGCAGCTCCTGACCGAGAAGCCTCCGCCCGTCCGATTTTCGGAGCTCAAGCTTTCTCCTGGCGACGAGCACCGAGCGCAAGCCATTGTTGAGGCCCTGGTCAGGGAGCGGCGCCGGCAACTGACAAAGCCGGGCCCCTGAGGCAGTCCTCATGCGGGATGCCCCGGGGCTGCTTCCCACGGTCGGCGGCGAGTGATCGGTCCGCCGCCCCTGCACCGCCTGCCCATCACCCAGCGGTGCCCGCGGCCTGAGCCTCGGCAGCAACGCAGGCCCCAGCCAGCAGCGCGAGAGAGAGCTCCATCACCTCCAGCCCTTCCCGCAGCTCATGGCTGGACCCGAACCAGCCGCATTCCTGCAGGGCAGGGGCGGCCGGGGGCTCGGGAGCCCCCTCTATCATGGCGTCTTGCATGGGTTGCCCCAGAAGTGATGATGACGCTCATCTTGCAAGTTATGCTGCAAGCCCGCATCGCCAAGCGGTGTGAGGACACACAGGGTTTCATGGGAGCCGCCCCGACCCGGCGGACCGCGCCGTTTCGCCGCAATCCCTTACTCGACAGCAGCCAAGGCCCAGGTCTTCGTCGAGTTCCCCTTCCGCGACCTCGCCGGCCCCTACGCCGGCCACGCGCAGCCGCTGCCGCCCGAGGACGACCAGCGCGCCGGGCGGGCGATGGACAAGAGCCAGCTGACCGTCTCCCCGGACAACCACTGCCAGTAGAACCCCCAGGGCTCGAACAAGCGCACGGAGGGCCTGGCTGAGCTGCAGTTCGCGCATTTCTTCGCGCCGGACAGCTGCTGGTTCGCCTCCCCAGGCATGGGCTATCGCGGCATGGCGCTTTACAAGCAGCTGCTAGGCGGCGTGGGCCATCGCCTGCAGCTCACGCCGGCACTGACGCTCTATGGCCAGCTGGGCCTGGATTCCGGCGGTTATGCGCCCGAGGTGATAGGCACGGCCTCGGGTCGCTGGTCTACCCCGGCGTGGGCCTGGATTACCGCTCTTCCATCCCGGTGCGCTGAGCCGCGGCTCGCAGGCCTTCACGCCGGTACTCACGCCGGTACTCACGCCGACACTCATGCAGTCACCGCCCGCCCACCAGGGCAGGGGTTCTCAGGGCAGCGGCACGCCGCCGCCGGCCAGGGCCTGCTGCAGGGCCTGGCGGTACTCGGCGGATTCGCGTACCGCGGCCACGCCGTCCCAGATCCGTTCCGCCAGAGCAGGGTGGCGCCGGGCGAAGGCGTGCGAGAGCAGCAGGTAGTAGGGCTTGCTCACCAAGGGCGGCCCCTGGCGTTCGATCTGCGCGGCGAAGGGCGGGTGGCGGCTGAGGGCGTAGTCGCCCTGGCTGGTCTGCAGGGCGGCGGCGCCCAGGCGGCCGCGCTGCAGCATGGCCAGGATGGCATCGGGCGCCTTGGCCGAGGCCTCGACGGGCAGCTGCTGCTGGCGCAGCCAGGCCACGATGGAGAAGCCGGCCTGCGCGCCCACGGCGCCCTCCAACTGGCTCACCTGCTGACCGTCCCAGCTGACGGCGCTGCCCTTGAGGCGGTAGAGGTGGTAACTCTCCTCCAGCATGGCGCGCTCCACGTCGACCTGCTCACCCCGCATGGGATAGCGGCCGATCTTGAGGCGCTCGGGCTGGAAGCTGGCCTTGAAGGCGCCGTCCACGCCACCATCTTGCAGCGAGAGCAGGCAGCGCCGCCAGGGCAGCAGCGTGACCTCGAAGCGCAGCCCCAGGCGCTGGCCCAGCAGCCGCATCATCAGCATGCTGAGGCCGCTGCGGTCGCGCAGCAGCCAGGGGTAGGAGTTCTCGTCCTCGGCGCACAGCTGCAGCGTGGTCGGGCCGCCTGTCTCCTGCACCTGCGCGACTGTCGGTCTGCACGCCAGGGCCAGGAGGCCCAGCAGGCCGACGGCCATGAGCGGTGCAAAGCCCTGGAGGCCAGGTCTTCCTGCGCGATCCCAGCGCATCTTGTGGTGTCTCCTGCCGTCCGCGGCAGGCGGACGGGGCCTCATGAATATAGCCAGCCGCGCGGGGCTTGTGGGGCCGCCGGCCGCCCCTGCGCGCCCCTCAGATCGGCAGCGCCGTGCTGTTCTTCACCTCTTCCATCACGGCATAGGTGCGGGTCTCGCGCACGCCGGGCAGGGTCCAGATCACGCTGCCGATGAACTCGCGGTAGGCGCTCATGTCCGAGACGCGGGTCTTGAGCAGGTAGTCGAAGCCGCCGGCCACCAGATGGCATTCCAGGATCTCGGGCCGGGCCTGCACGGCGGCCTTGAAGTTGTCCATCACGTCCTGCACCGTGCGGTCCAGCAGGATCTCGATGAAGACCATCATGGAGGCGCCCAGCTTGGCCGGGTTCAGCCGGGCTTCGTAGCCCAGGATGTAGCCCTCACGGGTGAGGCGCTTGACGCGCTCCAGCACCGCTGTCGGGGAGAGGTGCACGGCCTCGGCCAACTTGAGGTTCGAGATGCGCCCATCCTGCTGCAGCACGCGCAGAATGCGGGCGTCGATGGTGTCTAGACCCGAGTCGTGGCTGGCCATTTGAACTTCTCACTACAGTTTGGTTGATGTTCTGAATTTAATTCAGTACCAACCTGCATAAAGTTCAGGCTTTCACTAATTCGACCGACAAAAAAGGGGATCTCCATGACCGCCTTCACGCTCCTGCCCGAACACGCCCGCCTGCCGGACCCCTACCGCGACGAGATTCCCGTGGTGCAGGCGCTGGCCGCCACGCTCGGCGAAGGTCTGGACTGGAACGCGGTGATCGCCACCGCCAGCCCCTGGGTGGACCAGGTGCGCAACAACCCCGCGCCCTTCTGGGCCATGGAATCGCTGCTGCGCGAGTACCCCATCACCAGCAGCGAGGGCCTGGCCCTGATGCGTCTGGCCGAGGCCCTGCTGCGCGTGCCCGACGCTCCCACCGCCATCGCCCTGACGGCCGACCAGCTCGGCCGCGGCAGCTTCGACGGCGGCTCCGAGGGCCCGCACAAGATGCTGGCCAGCCTGTCGGCCACGGCCATCTCGCTGTCCAAGAAGTTCCTGCCTGAGAACGAAGGGCAGGGCGGCCTGCTGACCCGCCTGGGCGCGCAGACCGTGGTCGCCGCCACCGTGCGTGCCATCCAGCTGCTGGGCCGCCAGTTCGTGCTGGGCCGCAACATCCAGGAAGCGATGAAGGAGGCGGACGACGCTCGCCACGTGCAGTCCCAGCTGCGCTTCAGCTACGACATGCTGGGCGAGGGCGCTCGCACCGAGGCCGACGCGCGCCGCTATCACGCCGCCTACGTCAACGCCATCGAGGCCATTGCCGCAGGCCGCAAGGCCGAGTCGCCGGAAGGCTCGGACGGCATCTCCATCAAGCTCAGCGCCCTGTTCTCCCGCTACGAGGTGCTTCACCGCGAGCGCGTGTTCGCCGAGCTGCTGCCTCGCGTGTGGCTGCTGATCGAGAAGGCCGCGCAGGCCAATATCAACCTCACCATCGACGCCGAGGAGGTCGACCGCCTGGAGCTGTCGCTGGATGTGCTGGACGCCCTGGCCGCCCGCATCGCCGCGCACTTCCCGCAATGGCGCGGCTTCGGCCTGGCCGTGCAGGCCTACCAGACCCGCGCCCTGGCCGTGGTCAACGAGGTGGCCGCCATCGCCCGCAAGCATGGCCTGAAGTTCATGGTGCGCCTGGTCAAGGGCGCCTACTGGGACGGTGAGATCAAGCGTGCCCAGGAGAACGGCCTGGCGGCCTACCCGGTCTTCACGCACAAGCAGCACACCGACGTCAGCTACCTGGCCTGCGCCCAGGCGCTGATCCAGCATGCTGACGTGATCTACCCGCAGTTCGCCAGCCACAACGCCGGCACCATCGCCGCCATCGTGCAGATGGCCCGCGCGGCCGGCGCCAAGTTCGAGATGCAGCGTCTGCACGGCATGGGCGAGGGCATCTACCGCGAGGTGCTGAAGGACGCCAGCATTCCCTGCCGCGTCTACGCCCCCGTGGGTGAGCACCGCGACCTGCTGGCCTACCTGGTGCGCCGCCTGCTGGAGAACGGCGCCAACAGCTCCTTCGTCCACCAACTGGCCGATCCGACCGTCAACGTGCAGGAGCTGCTGGGCTCGCCGTTGGCGCAGGTCCAGGGCCGCAGCGCCCTGCCCATGCCCCTGGACCTCTACCGCGACGAGCACGGCCGCGGTCGTGCCAACTCCAAGGGCGTGGACCTGACCGCCCTGGACCAGCGCCAGCCCCTGCTGGCGGCGCTGGAGAAAGCCGTGGTCGGCCCGGTGGCCGAGGCCACGCCGACGGAGATCGGTGCCGCCATGGAGCGCCTCCAGGCCGGCTTCAAGAGCTGGAATGCCACGCCCGTGGCCCAGCGTGCCGCCATCCTGCGCCGCGCGGCGGACGCCCTGGAAGCCCGCCTGCCCGAGTTCTGCGCCCTGCTGGTCAAGGAAGCCTTCAAGACCCAGGGCGACTGCGTGGCCGAGGTCCGCGAGGCGGTGGACTTCCTGCGCTACTACGCTGACGAGGCCGAAGCCCAGGCGCCGCAGATGCTGGGCCGTGGTGTCTTCGTCTGCATCTCGCCCTGGAACTTCCCGCTGGCCATCTTCGCCGGCCAGGTCGTCGCGGCGCTGGTGACGGGTAATGCCGTCGCCGCCAAGCCCGCCGAGCAGACACCCTATGTCGCGCTGAAGGCCGTGGAGCTGCTGCATGAGGCCGGCGTGCCCGCCGATGCCCTGGTGCTGCTGCATGGCGCTGGCGAGACCGTGGGCGCGGGCCTGGTGGCCCATCCGCTGACCGCGGGCGTGTGCTTCACGGGATCGACCGTCGTGGCGCAGATCATCAACAAGACCCTGGCGGCCAAGGACGGCAGCGAGATCGTCCCCCTGATCGCCGAGACCGGCGGCCTCAACGCCATGCTGGTGGACTCCACCGCTCTGCCCGAGCAGGTGGTCGATGCCGTGGTGCAGAGCGCCTTCCGCTCCGCCGGCCAGCGCTGCTCGGCCCTGCGCCTGCTGTGCGTGCACGAGAGCATTGCCGACGGCGTGATCGAGATGATCAAGGGCGCCGTGCAGGAGCTGTGGGTGGGCCAGCCGGCCGACCTGGCCACCGACGTGGGCCCGGTCATCGACGACGAGGCCTATGTCAACATCGCCCGCCACGTCGAGCGCCTCAAGCGTGAGGCGCGCCTCATTGCCGAGGCCCCGGTGCATGACAAGCTGCCGCGCATCATCCGCCCGGTGGCCTTCGAGATCGCCAAGGTCTCGGACCTGGGCCAGGAGATCTTCGGCCCGGTGCTGCACGTGCTGCGCTGGAACGGCGAGGTCGATGCCGTGCTGGAGCAGATCAACGCCCTGGGCTATGGCCTGACCATGGGCATCCAGACCCGCATCGACAGCCGCGCCCTGCGCCTGGCCGAGAAGGCCCGCGTGGGCAATATCTACGTCAACCGCAACATCATCGGCGCGGTGGTGGGCGTGCAGCCCTTCGGCGGCGAAGGCATGTCGGGCACGGGGCCCAAGGCCGGCGGCCGGCACTACCTGCACCGTTTCTGTGCCGAGGCCGGCGCGGCGCCGGCCGTGGGCGGCGGCCTGATCTCCGGCAGTGCCGATGCCGGCCAGCTGAGCAGCCGCCTGGCCGCTCTGCAGGCCGCGCAGGCCACCTGGGCTTCGGTGGACCTGGCCCAGCGCGTGGCCGTGCTGCGCCGTGCCGCCGAGGGCGCCGAAGGCCCGGTGGCCGCCGTGCTGCGCGCCCATGCCCAGCAGGCCGAGCATGGCCTGCAGGACCAGGTCCTGCCCGGCCCCACGGGGGAGAGCAACGAGCTGCGTCTGCATGGCCGCGGCGTGTTCGCCGTGCTCAGCGAGGGCGCTGACGACGCCCAGATCGCCGCCGCCCTGGGCGGCGCCCTGGTGGCCGGCAACGCCGTGGCCCTGGTCGGCAACGGCCGCTGCGAGGCTCTGCGCCAGCGCCTGGTGCAGGCCGGCGTGCCTGGCACTGCCGTGGCCGTGCTGCCCGTGGACCTGGCCCATGGCCTGCTGGGCGCACCCGCCCTGGCCGGCGTGGTGGTGGCGGCCAACGACATCGCCCTGGCCCGCGCCGTGCTGCGCCGTCTGGCCGAGCGCCAGGGCGCCATCCTGCCGCTGGTCACCGCCGCCGATGCCGCCAATCCGCGCCAGCAGTACCGCTTCGCGGCCGAGCAGACCCTGACCATCAACACCGCGGCCGCAGGCGGCAACGCGGCGCTGCTGGCGGGCATGCACTGAGGCGCTGCCCGCTGGGGTCAGGTCTTGCCAGTGCTCGCCGGGGGCACCGCCCCTGGCGGGCCGGCGCAGCTCAGAGCCAGGTGCTGATCTGCGCCAGCGGCTTCTTGAGGCCGCCGTGCACCGGCACCTGGCAGCCTGGCTTGGGGTAGCCCACCACCAGCAGGATCACCGGCTTCTCGTTGTCCGGGCGCCGGCACAGGCCATTGAGGAAGCCCATGGGGCTGGGGGTGTGCGTCAGCGTGGCCAGGCCGGCGTCATGCAGGGCGCTGATCAGGAAGCCGGTGGCGATGCCCACTGATTCCGGCACGTAGTAATGGCTGAAGCGTTCGCCCTGTTCATCGATGCCGTACTTCTGCGCAAAGATGGCGATCAGCAGGGGCGCCTCTTCCAGGAAGGGCTTGTTCGGGTCCGTGCCCAGCGGGGCGAGGGCGCGCAGCCATTCCTCAGGGGCGCGGCCGCTGTAGAAGGCGCGCTCCTCTTCCTCGGCCGCCTCGCGGATCTGGCGCTTGAGCGCCGGGTCGCTGATCACCGTGAAATGCCAGGGCTGCTGGTTGGCGCCCGAGGGGGCGGTGCCGGCGGCCAGCAGGCAATGCTCGATGACCTCGCGGGGCACGGCGCGGCTGTCGAAGTCGCGCACCGTGCGGCGGCGCTTCTGCTGCTCGTAGTGCGCCAGGGCGCGGGCCTTCATCTCGTCCGCCGGCAGTTCCCGGTAGTGCACCAGGGCCTCCATGGGGGGCAGGGGATGGGTCTGATGGGTTTGATTGGTCTGCATGTGGTCTCCTCTCGTGACTCCGGGCGCGAGCTTAAGCATCTGGGCTTCCCCTGCCAAGCCGACGTTATCCCGAAGCTTGCGCCAGCCGCCCGCGACGGCCTGCATGGGCTGCGCCGCGCCCCTCTTACACTGGTCCGGTGCAGCGCCGCAGGGCGCCGCCAGGCATTCCTTCCTCACCTCCTGAAACCGCATCCATGAACAACACCCTGGCCTTCATCGGCGGCGGCAACATGGCCAGCGCCATCCTGGGCGGCCTGTTGCGTGCTGGGCGCACGCCGGAGTCTCTCCTCGTCGTCGAGCCCTACGAGCCCCAGCGGCAGAAGCTGGCCGCGGAGCTGGGCCTGCAGGCCCTGGCGGCGCCGGACGCCTCGCTGGCCCGCGCCAGCCTGGTGGTCTGGGCGGTCAAGCCCCAGCTCTTCGCCGAGGCTGCCGCGCCCTGCTCCGGTCTGCTGGGCCAGGCCCTGCATCTTTCGGTGATGGCGGGCATCCGCTCGGACGCCATCGCCCGCGCCACCGGCAGCGAGCGCGTGGTGCGCAGCATGCCCAACACGCCGGCCCTGATCGGCCAGGGCATGGCCGGTCTCTTTGCCCGGCCGGCGGTGACGGCCAAGGACCGCCAGCAGGTGGAGGCCGTGCTGGCGCCCACGGGCCGGGTGGTGTGGGTGGCGCAGGAGTCCGACCTGGACGCGGTGACGGCCCTGTCCGGCTCCGGCCCGGCCTACTTCTTTTACGTGGTCGAGGCCATGGTGCAGGCCGCGCAGGAGATGGGCCTGAGCGAGGCCCAGGGCCGCGACCTGGCTCTGGCCACCTGTGCCGGCGCTGCCGCCCTGGCCCTGCAGTCGGGAGAATCGCCCAGCGTGCTGCGTGAACGCGTGACTTCCAAGGGCGGCACCACCTACGCGGCATTGAGCTCGATGCAGGCGGCCGGCGTCGGCCCGGCCATCGTACAGGCCGTGAAGGCCGCCCAGCAGCGGGCCCGGGAACTGGGCGACGAGTTCGGTGGCTGAGGCACTGGGCGCCTCAGGGGCGATGCAGCGGTCAATGGCCTGGTGCTCAGCCCGGCGCTGAGCCCATCCCGCGCGTCAGCGCGTCTGAGCCTGCCGGCCACGGCCCTACACTCACGCGCCGTGAGCTCCAATCCCGAACTCTCCCGCCGGGCGGCCTATCCTGCCCGTCACCCTGTTGCCGTCTGACATGGGCATTGCTTCCCGCCACTCCCTGCGCGACTGGCTGCGCGCACCCGGCAGCCTCAGCCGCCGCCTGGCCCGGCTGGGCCAGCGCTTCGAGGTGCAGGTGCTGCACCAGGGCGTGACCCCGCTGCGGGCGGCTGAGCGCCAGGCTCTGGGACTGCCCCGGCGCGGCTGCACGGTGGTGCGCGAGGTGCTGCTGCGCGTTGATGGCCAGCCCCTGGTCTGGGCGCGATCGGCCCTGCACCAGTCCTCGCTGGCCGGCCCGTGGAAGGCGCTCAAGGGCCTGGGTTCGCGGCCTCTGGCCCATCTGCTCTACGACGATCCGCGTATCCAGCGCAGCGAGCTGCAACCCCGGCGCCTGGCCCGCTTCGGCCATACCCGCCGGCAGATGCAGCGCCAGTGGCTGGCCGCGACGGGCGAGCTGCCGCCCGCGCAGATGCTCTGGTCCCGCAATTCCGTCTTTCGCCGGGGCGGAGCGCCGCTGCGGGTGATGGAGCTGTTCGTGCCGGGAGTCGCCGGCTACAAGCCGGGGAAGCGACCCCGCTGAGCAAGGGCGCTCACGGCACCTTGGGCAGATAGCGCTGCTGCAGCCTCTGCAGCTCGCCGCTCTGCTGCAGGCGGGCCAGCTCCTCGTTGACGAGCTGGCGCAGCGCGCTGCCGCGTGGATCGCGGCTGAACATCATGTGGTATTGCAGCGGCAGCGTGCCGGGCAGGGGCTGCGCCTCAATGCCGGCGGCGTCCAGCGAGCCCAGGGCGCCGGTGCGCTCCAGGCCGCGCATGGCTTCGTAGTCCTCCACCAGCACATCCACCCGCCCCAGCTGCAGCATGCGGAACAGCGCCGGGTAGCTGCCCGTGCGCAGCATGCGGTCGCGCAGGGCCTCGCTGAGCATGGGGTAGGCATAGCCGCGGATGCCGCCCAGCGTGTAGGGCTGCAGGTCTCCGGTGGACTTCAGGCTGAGCCCGCGGGGGTAGCGCTTGCGGTCGTAGAACACATAGCTGTGCGTCTGGTGGTAGGCGGTGGAGAGGAGGTAGTCGCGCTCGCGTTCGGGAGTGGCGGAGGCGTTGAGCAGCATCTGGTAGCGCGTGCCGTCCCGGACTTCCATCAGGCAGCGCTTCCAGGGCAGCAGCTCGATGGCGAAGCTGACGCCGCGCCTTTGCAGGATCAGCCGGATCAGCTCGACGGAGTAGCCCATGAGCTGACCCGTGAGCTGCCCGTCGCGGCGTTCTGCGAAGGTGTAGGGGGGCCACTCGTTGGCGTCGTCGCAGATGCGGACGGTGCTGGGGGGCAGGGGGGGCTCTGCGCGCTCCGCCTGCACGGGCAGGGCGGCCGCCAGCGCCAGCCAGGCCAGGACGCTGGCAAACCGGCCGCCCCTGCGGCGACGCAGGGGCGGGCAGGGGCGGGTGGGGGAGGCGGACATGGGCAGTCCATGGTGCCACAAGGGTCTTGCCTGACCATGACGGAGGCGGCCTGCTTCGCCGATTCCTGCCGGCCCGCCCCAGTCCTGAGGCTGGGTACCGAGGCGGCATTCGGCCTTCGGCGCTCGTGCAGGAGTCCACAATGCGCACATCCGGCGTTCTCTACCTCCGGTCTGTTGCTTCAAAAGAAAGGATGTCGCCATGCAACGTCGCCGACTGCTGCCCCTGCTGCTGCCAGCCTTGGCCCTGCCCGCCCTCGCCAATCCGCCCGAGGGTCGCGGCCATGGCAAAGGACACCACAAGCGCGAGGAGCGTGACGATCGCTCGGACGACGCCAACCTGAGCGTACGCGGCGACGCGGGCGGCCTGGTCAGTGTCAGCATCAGTGTCGGCGATGCCCGCCTGTGGGTGCGCGAGGCCGGGGTGCGCGAGCGCTATGCCGACCTGCCGCCGGGCATCCGCAAGAACCTGGCCCGCGGCAAGCCCCTGCCGCCGGGCATCGCCAAGCGCCTGCCGCCGCCGGCCCTGCGGCAGCGGCTGCCGCAGTATCCCGGCTACGAATGGCAGGTCTGCGGCAAGGACTTGGTGCTGGTGGCCGTGACCACCCTCGTGGTGGCCGCGGTGCTGAGTTCCGTGTTCGACTGAGGCGCGGTGCCTCAACGCAGGCTGAGGTCGGCCACGGTGCCGGCGAAGATCGCGAAACCCACCCAGTGGTTGGCACGGAATGCGCGGAAGCAGCCCTCGCGACTGCGGTCACGGATCAGCGTGTAGTGCCAGGCCACCTGGGCAGCGGCTACGGCCAGTCCCGTCAGGAAGGGCTTGCCCAGCCCCAGGCGCAGGCCCAGGAAGGCCCAGGCCGCCAGGAAGATGCCATAGAAGGCCATCACGCCCGCCACGTCGAAGCGGCCCAGGGTGATGGCGCTGGTCTTGATGCCGATCTTGAGGTCGTCGTCGCGGTCGACCATGGCGTATTCGGTGTCGTAGGCCAGCACCCAGAACAGATTGGCCACCAGCAGCGCCCAGGCCGACCTGGGCACGGCCGCGTTGATGGCGGCCAGGCTCCACTCGCTGCCGCCCAGGGCCGCCGAGAACGCCATGGGGATGCCGAAGCTGAAGGCCACGCCCAGCACGGCCTGGGGCATGTTCACCACGCGCTTGGCGTAGGGGTAGAGCAGGGTCACGGCCAGGGCGGCGAAGGACAGCAGGATGGTGGGCGCATTGGTCGTGAGCACCAGACCGAAGGCCAGCAGGGCCAGCACGGCGCCCACGGTCAGCGCTTCCTTCACCGAGACTGCGCCGCTGGTCACGGGACGCTGGGCGGTGCGCTTGACGTGCTTGTCGAAGTCGCGGTCGGCCACGTCGTTGACGCAGCAGCCGGCCGAGCGCATCAGCACCGTCCCAGCGGTGAACACGGCCAGCAGATGCCAGCCCGGAAAGCCGTCCGCCGCCATCCACAGGGCCGCCAGCGTGGGCCACAGCAGCAGCAGCCAGCCGGCCGGCCGGTCCCAGCGGATCAGGTTCAGGTAGAGACTCAATCGGGAGGGGACGGCGGCACTCATGCGGGCATTGTCACCCGGTCTGGTGACGGGCAATGTCCCTGGCGTGGCGAGCCATGGCCGGCGCCGCTATGCTGCCCTCGCGCAAGGACCTGCGGGGCATCCCTGCGGCGTCCTGCGCCCCCTACGCGGGCCTGTCGCCACGGCGAGTGGCCCGGGCCGCATCCATTCCGGAGGACTTCATGAGCGCACGCGCAACCATCCTGCAACTGTCCCGCCTCTGCACGAGCCTGGGCCTGGCCCTGGCCGTCACGCTGCCTGCCTTGGCGGCGGCCCCTCAGCAAAAGAGTCAGGCGCCGGGTTACTACCGGCTCGCGCTGGGCGACTTCGAGGTCACCGCGCTCAACGACGGCACCGTGGACCTGCCGGTGGACAAGCTGCTGACCGGCGCCAAGCCTGGCCAGGTCGAGAAGGCCCTCAGCCGCGCCTACCTGAAGGCGCCGGTGGAGACCTCGGTGAACGCCTTTCTCGTCAACACGGGCTCCAAGCTGGTGCTGATCGACACCGGTGCCGCCGGTCTCTTCGGCCCCACCCTGGGACGCCTGATGGCCCAGCTCAAGGCGGCCGGCTACCAGCCGGAGCAGGTTGACGAGATCTACATCACCCATTTCCACGGCGACCATGTCGGTGGTCTCGCGGCAGAGGGCAAGGCAGCCTTTCCCAATGCCATTGTGCGAGCCGAGCAGCATGAATCCGACTACTGGCTCAGCAAGGAAGAGATGGACAAGGCTCCCGCTGCGGCCAAGGGCGGCTTCCAAGGCGCCCAGATGTCCCTGAAGCCCTATGTGGACGCTGGCCGCTTCAAGCCCTTCAGCGGCCCGACCGAGCTGCTGCCGGGCATTCGCGCCGTGCCGACGCCCGGCCACACGCCCGGCCACAGCATCTACGTGATCGAAAGCCAGGGACAGCAGATGGCCTTCTGGGGCGACCTGATGCACGTGGCCGCCGTGCAGTTCCCCGACCCCAGCGTGACCATCCAGTTCGACAGCGATCCCAAGGCCGCCGCGCCTCAGCGCAAGAAGGCCTATGCCGAGGCTGCCGCCAAGGGCTACTACGTGGCCGTGGCCCATGTGAGCTTCCCAGGCATCGGCAAGCTGCGCGCCGACGGCAAGGGCTATACCTGGTTGCCGGCGAACTACAGCACCAGGTTCTGAACGCGGCCACGCCGGCCTCGCCCCGGCACGCCTGCAAACGGTTGTGTTCATGGCCGTGTTCACGAACGCCCGGGAAAGTGCCCGCCCAAAGCCTCCCTGCGCTTGCCTGCGCAGGACGACTCATCAAGAATGGGGCGGCTGCGTCGGCCCTGGCCGACCAAGGAGATGCGTTTGGACCTGCGTGCTGTCGGGCGTTGGGTGTGGGTGCTGGGGGCTCTGCTGGCTGGAAGCTCGGGCGCCTGGGCGCAGGCCGTGCCCACGGGTGCGGTCACCCAGTCGGGGGCGCCTGCCGGAGCATCGAACGCTGGGGGCCAGGTCTTGCTGGCTCTGTCAGATCCCTGGTGCCCCTACAACTGCCAGCCCGACAGCGACAAGCCGGGCTATGTGGTGGAGATGCTGCGCGAGATCTTCGCGCCGCCGGCCTGGCAGCTGAAGTACCAGATCGTGCCCTGGGACCGCGCCCTGCAGCAGGTGCGCGAAGGTCAGGCCGCCATCGCGCTGGAGCTGACACGCGAGCAGGCGCAGCGCCTGGGTCTGCTGATCGGGCACGAGCCGGTGGGCGAGCCGGCCGACTGCCTTTACGTGGCCGCCAGCAACCCGCTGCGCTTCAGCCAGGCCTCGGATCTGGACGGGCTCAAGCAGGTGGCTGTGGTGTCGGGCTATGAGTACGAGTACGCCCTTGGCGAATGGATCAACCGACCGGAGAACAAGGCCCGCGTCGTGATGACGCGTGGCGCCAACCCCGCCGAGGTCAATGCCCGCAACCTGGCCCGCGGGCGGCTGGACGGCGTCATCGAGAGCGCAGCGGTGATGCACATGCTGGTCCAGCAGTTGCGCCTGCAGGACAAGATCCGGGAGGCCGGCTGCCAGCAGGCCTCGCCCGTCTACGTGGGCTTCAGCCCGCGCCTGCCCAATGCTGCGCAGTTGGTCGAGCATTTCGACCAGGGCATCGCCGAGCTGCGCCGCAGCAAGCGCCTGGCGCGCATCCTGGCCCGCTATGGCCAGCAGGACTGGAAGGCGGACTGAGCCGCTGTTCCCGGCGCCTTCCGGCGCTCAGCCGTCCAGCCGCTGCTGGAAGACCAGGCCGGCGTGCTCGCGCAGGGCGTGGAACTTGATCTTGGGCCAGTTGGCCTCGATGGCACGCAGCTCCGGGGCGTACTCCACCAGCACCGTGGGTGCATCGACGGCGTCATAGGCCATGCGGAAGTCGTTGGCGTTGATGAAGCGCTTGAGCTCGGCTTCATCGTCGCAGGTGACCCAGCGTGCCACCTGGAAGCGGCTGGGCGTGATGCGGGCCTTGACGCCGTATTCGTGTTCCAGGCGGTGGGCCACCACTTCGAACTGCAGCTGGCCCACGGCGCCCAGCAGCAGCACGCTGCCAGCCACCGGGCGGAAGACCTGGATCGCGCCTTCCTCGCCCAGTTGCTGCAGGCCGGCCTTGAGCTGCTTGGTCTTGAGCGGGTCAGCCACTTCCACGGAGCGGAACATTTCCGGCGCGAAGAAGGGCAGGCCGGTGAACTGCAGGGCCTCGCCCTCGGTGATGGTGTCGCCCAGCTGCAGCACGCCGTGGTTGGGGATGCCGATGATGTCGCCGGCAAAGGCCTCGTCCAGCAGCTCGCGGCGCTGCGAGAGGAAGCTCACCACGGTATTGGGGCGCAGCTCCTTGCCCGATCGCACGACCTTGAGCCGCATGCCGCGCTCGAAGTGGCCCGAGGCCACGCGCAGGAAGGCGATGCGGTCGCGGTGGGCGGGGTCCATATTGGCCTGGATCTTGAAGACCACGCCGCTGAACTTGGGCTCCTCGGGCTTGACCACGCGCTGCATGGCGCCGCGCTCGCCGGGGGCCGGGGCCAGCTCCACGAGTGCGTCCAGCACCTCCTGCACGCCGAAGTTGTTGACGGCGGAACCGAAAAACATGGGCGTCTGCCGGCCGGTGAGGAACTGCTCCAGGTCGAAGGCCGGTGCGGCCTCGTTGACCAGCTCGATCTCGCCCTTGGCGTTGTCGTACTGCATGCCGAAGCGCTCGGCGTAGGCGGGGTTGTCCAGGCCTGCCAGCACTTCCTCGTCGCCCGCCACGCGGTCCTCGCCAGGGGCGAAGACGCGCATGCGCTGCTGGCGCAGGTCCATCACGCCATGGAACTGCTTGCCCATGCCCACCGGCCAGGTGAAGGGCACCACGGCCATGCCCAGCTCGCGCTCGATCTCGTCCAGCAGGGCCAACGGCTCCTGGACCTCGCGGTCCATCTTGTTGACGAAGGTGAGGATGGGCGTGTTGCGGGCGCGGCAGACCTGCAGCAGGCGGCGGGTCTGGGGCTCGACGCCGTTGGCCGCGTCGATGACCATCAGCGCCGCGTCCACGGCGGTCAGCACGCGGTAGGTGTCTTCCGAGAAGTCCTGGTGGCCCGGGGTGTCCAGCAGATTGATCACGCAGTCGCGGTACTCCATCTGCATGACCGAGGAGGCCACCGAGATGCCGCGCTGCTTCTCGATCTCCATCCAGTCCGAGGTCGCGTGGCGGCTGGCCTTGCGCGCCTTCACCGAGCCGGCGATCTGGATCGCGCCCGAGAACAGCAGCAGCTTTTCCGTCAGCGTGGTCTTGCCCGCGTCAGGGTGGGAAATGATGGCGAAGGTGCGGCGGCGGCGCACTTCCGTCTCGATGCGGGTGGACAGCTCGGTGGACATGGGTGGTGAGGCCGCCACGCTGAGAAGCGCGCTTGTGGGCCTGGACGGGAAAGCCGGCGATTATCGCAGGCCCGCCCCGTCGGCCGCAGGCGTCACTTCGCTCCGATCACCTTCACGCTTGCATCCACCTTGGTGCTGTCCAGGATGCCCACTGCATTGGGGGTGCTGGCCACCCACTTCTTGAGTTCGTCCTCGTTGTCGAACTGCTTGGGTTCCTGGGCGCGCCCGGTGAAGATCAGCTGGGTCCAGATGGCCTTGTACTGTTTCTCGTTCTTGCCGACGTAGCCGAGCACGAAGTCCTCGCGCAGCTTGCCGGACTTGGGCATACCCACCTGGACATTGCCGCCGCCGGCCAGGCTGTTGGTCTGGCCGAGGAACACGGCCTTCACCTCATCCACGGAAGGCTTGGCCGCCAGCGCAGGATTGGCCACGACCACCGGCTCGGCCTGGGCCGAGGTTCCGATCAGCAGGCCGGCCGTGACCGGGATGCATGCGAGCAGTCTGAGCTTCATACCGCCTCCTCAGAACACGTAGTCCAGCGACACGGTGATCGCCTTGGAGTTGCCCACGAAGGGAAAGGCCGAGCGGTCCTTGAAGACGTCGTACTCGAGCTTCAGGGCCATGTCCTCGCGGAAGTCCCAGCGCAGGGTCGCGGCCCAGGTGTTGTGCTTCTCGTTGGCGGTGGGGTCGTCCTTGTAGTCCTCGGTGAAGCGCGAGTAGGTCAGCATGGGCAGCCAGTCGCCGATGCGGTAGCCAGCGCCCACGAAGAAGACGTTGTAGATGTCCTTGGGCGCATCGGGCCGCACGAAGCGGTTGAACTCGGTGCGCAGCACCACATCCTTGTGATCCACGTTGAAGGTCAGGCCGTAGAACTGCTGCTTGACGCCGTCCTTGTTGACGGTGCGCCCGGCGCCGCTGCCCACCCAGCGGTCGACCTTGTTCGTCATCATCACGAAGCGGGCCGTGCCCCAGTCCGTGCCCAGCTCGACATAGCCGCCCAGGATGCTCTTCCAGGTCTCGTCGACCCGGTCACCGTAGTAGACGCGGCCCAGCATCTGGTTGTCCTTGTCGGTCTCGCGGCCGGCCCAGATATTGGCCGTCACGGCCAGGCCGCTGAAGTTCTTGCGATACAGCAGGTTGGCGCCGTTGTAGGCCACGATCTGCCAGCCGTAGAGGTCACCCGGCGGGCGCACCCAGGGGTAGGCATAGCCCACCTGGAAGAAATCGGAGTAGCCGAACAGAGGCAGGCGCTTGCGGCCGGCCTGCAGGGTCAGGCTGTCGCTGAGATTCCAGGAGGCATAGAGCCAGTCCACCGCCGGCTTGTCGGCCGAGGCATTGGCGGTCACCTGGCCGGTCAGCGAGAGCTGATTTGCGAACTTGTAGGTGGCTTGTACGCCGGCGCGGGTGTCGGGCTTCAGGGACCAACTGCTGCGGTACACGCCCACGTCAGGGTAGTTGGCGATGTAGCAGGGGCAGCGGAACTCGTAGTTGGACTGGTCCGCCCCGGAAATGGCCTTGCCCAGCCCCACCGTGGCGAAGCCGGTGATGTTGAGCCGGTCATCCGCCTGCGCCCCGCTGCACAGCAGCCCCAGGAGCAGTGATGACAAGGCCAGCGGCCTTGCGGTGATCCTTGGTCCCATGACGCACTCCTTGCATGAGCTTGGTGAAACCATGATGCCAGCAGGGCGCTCTAGAGCGCCAGTGGGCGCTGTGCGCCCAAAACCACAGCAGGGGCGCCATCAACCTGCGGCCGGGCACAAGGCTTGTCCTCAGCCAGTGTCAGTGCTAGATGTCGGCGACAGGGGCGGGCGGCTCAGGCCCTGAACACGTCCAGCGAGCGCTTGAGCGTATCCGCGCGCTGCAGCAGGGCCTCCACCGCGGCCGTTGTCTGCTCGACCATGGCGGAGTTCTCCTGGGTCATGCGGTCCAGCGTGGACACCGCCGTGTTGACCTCGGCAATGCCGCTGGACTGCTCGGTGGTGGCGCGCTGGATCTCGTTCATCATCGCGCCCACGCGGTCCACCTCGCCGACGGTGCGGCGTATGGTCTCGTTGACCTCGTCCATCTCCCGGGCGCTCTGTGCAACTTGCTCGACCGAGGCCTGTATCACCTGCCGCACCTCCTTGGCCGCACTCGCGCTGCGCTGGGCCAGGGCGCGGACCTCGCTGGCGACCACCGCGAAACCGCGGCCCGCCTCGCCGGCACGTGCCGCCTCCACCGCGGCATTGAGCGCCAGGATATTGGTCTGGAAGGCGATGCCCTCGATGACCTGGACGATGTCGCCAATGCGCTTGGACGAGGCCTCGATGGCTGCGAAGGCGCTGTTGACGCGCTCCACGGCTGCGCCGCTGTGCTGGGCGGCACCGGCGGCCGAGGCTGACTGCGCAGCCACCTGGCTGGCCGTGTCCGCGGTCTGGCGCACGGTGGTGGCGATCTGCTCCATGCTCGCGGCCGAGCGTTGCACGGCGCTGGCCTGGTTCTCGGTGCGCTGGGACAGGTCCTGGCCGGCCCGCGCCAGCTCGGTCGTGGTCTCCACCGTGCCTTGCACTTCCGCGCGGGTGTCGCCGATCACGGCGCGCAGGTTGATCTGGATCTGGCTCAGCGCCCGGGTGATGGCACTCAAGGGGTGCGGGTGCTTGTTATCGACGCGGTCAATCAGATTGCAGCTGGCGATGCGGTTGGCGGCATCCTCGGCGTCATCCAGGCGCCGCTGGATGTCGTGCTGGAACCAGGTCACCAGCCACACGCTGCCCAGCACCGCCACGCCCACTGGCGCCCAGCCGCCCCAGCTGGGCAGCAGCCAGGCCGCTGCCGCGGCGCTCAACCCTGTGCCCGTCAGGCCGGCTGCCAGGCGCTGGGTCACGTTGAGCCGGTGCAGCCGCGCCGGCAGGTCACGCAGGCCGACCTGGCGCACCCGCCCAGCATGCAGCCTGATGCGCTGCACCCCACTGCGTTGCTGCTCGCGCAAGCGGGCGTAGAGCTGCTCGGCCTCCTGGACCTCCTCGCGCGTCGGTGCCTCGCGCACCGACATATAGCCCACCGGCTTGCCGCGCTCCAGGATGGGCGTCACGTTGGCGCGCACCCAGTAGTGGTCGCCGTTCTTGCGTCGGTTCTTGACGATGCCCGTCCAGGGGCGGCCCCGGCCGATGGTGGACCACATGTCCTTGAACGCCAGCTCCGGCATGTCGGGATGGCGCACGAGGTTGTGCGGCTGCCCTATCAGTTCCTGGTCGCTGTAGCCGCTGACCTTGCAGAAGGCGGCGTTGCAGTGGGTGATCCGGCCCTGGGGGTCGGTGGTCGACACCAGCAGCGCGTCATGGAACAGGTACTCGCGCTGGGTCACGGGTTCATTCATTCGCATGGTGGTACTCCGTCTGCCTGGGGGCAGTTCACCAGCCCGGCCTCGGGCCCTGGCCACTTCTTCAGCATCGGGGCAATCCGGAGGGCGCCACTTGAGCTTGATCAAGCGCCGGCTCTGCCCTGCCGGGGAAAGGCATGCACGCCAGCCACCATCTGACGAATTGGTGAAAAGCCCGGCTCTGCAAACCCGCATTGACCCAGGCTTGCGCTCGCCGGACAGTCCCGCCGGCCGGCGCCGAGGACGCCGGCCCCCCCTCAACGACAAACACGGAAGGCCTGGTCCCCATGAAATCCGTCTCCGCGAATTCACTCGCTTCAGGGCGCAAACGTATGCGCAAACCTTTGCTCCCCCAATTCCGCGCTGCCGGCCTGCTGCCGCTGGCGCTGGCCACCGGTCTGCTGGCGGCCTGTTCGGGCGAGACGCCCGGCACCCAGATGCCTGTGCAGGCCCTGCCGGAGCAGGCCCAGGGCCTGGTCAATCCGGCTGCCAAGTTCCCGGATCACCACGAGTTCGACGCCAGTCTCTACCTGCCCTTCCGCACGGCCAAGGGCCAGGCGGCGCGCGATCTGGCGCTGACCTTCAGCTATCCGGGCATGCCGGCTGGGCAGGTGTTCGCCTGGCAGGTGGCCCTGGTGGACGAGCGCCAGCAGCAGCGGCGCGTGCTGGACGGCGAGGCGGTCTGGGGCGGGCGTCCCCTGACCGTGGTGCAGGCCTGGGACGGCCTGGATGCACAGGGTCAGGTCTTGCCTGAGGGGCGCTACGAAGCGCGCCTGACGGCCATCACGGTGCCCGGATCGGTGGCCGTGTCGTCGCCGGCCAGCGGTGAAGCGCGCCGCAGCGCGCTCTGGGCCCAAGCACAGGGGCATGAGGTGCAACAGCGCTGGGCCTTCCAGGTCGGCCGACCGAGCAGCCCGCAGATGCCGGCTTTTGCGCCGATGCGCACCGCGCTGGAGGCCAACGGGCCGCAGCGTGCCCGCATCCAGTCGGCAGCGGCGACCGGCGCCTTGCCCTATACCGTCTACTACGCCAATCTGCACAGCCAGACCAATGACTCCGACGGCGGCGGCGCGGTGAGCAACTGCACTTCATCCCAGGCGGCTCAGACCGGCGCCTACGGTCCCGCCGATGCCTTCGCCTACGGCCGCGGTGCGGGCCTGGATGCCCTGATGACCTCGGAGCACAACCACTACTTCGACGGCTCCTCCGGCACCAACACCGGCGGCAGCGCCAGCGCGGCGCGCAGCCGCTACCAGGCTGGGCTCACGGCAGCGAGCAGCTTCAATACGGCCAATCCGGGCTTCCTGGCGCTGTACGGCCTGGAATGGGGCGTCATCAACAACGGCGGACACCTCAACATCTTCAACAGCAACGAGCTCCTGGCCTGGGAGTACAACGGCAGCAACGAACTCTTCGGGGACCGCTACGTGGCCAAGAGCGACTACGCGGCGCTCTATGGCGTGATGCGCAGCCAGGGCTTGATCGGGCAGTTCAACCATCCCGAGACCACGGGCCAGTTCGCCATCAACGGCACAGAGTTGGCCTACAGCGCCGATGGCGACGAGGTCATGGTGCTGGCCGAGATCCTCAATACCTCGGCCTTCTCCAGCAACACCAGCGAAACCGAGACCGGACGCAGCAGCTACGAGGACGCCTACAACAAGCTGCTGGAGCGGGGCTTCCACATCGCCCCGGCCAGCAACCAGGACAATCACTGCGCGAACTGGGGCAAGTCCTACACCAACCGCACCGGGGTGCTCATCCCCAACGGCACGCCCCTGGGCCGCACGGCCTTTCTGGATGCGCTCAAGGCACGTCGCGTGTTCGCCACCATGGACAAGAACTCGCAGCTGGTGCTCCAGGCCAACGGCCACCTGATGGGGGAGCGCTTCAGCAACAGCGGGCCGCTCAACCTGAGCGTGGGCTATGCCAACAGCGCCGGGCGCAGCGTGGCCTCCGTGCAGATCATCGAGGGTGTGCCCCGGCGCAGCGGCACGGTGAGCACGCTGGCGACCACGGCCACCACCACCGTCACGCCGGCCGTGGGCGAGCACTTCTACTACGCCAAGGTCACGCAGGACGACGGCAAGATCCTGTGGTCCGCGCCGGTGTGGGTCACCCAGACTTCTGGCGGCGGCTCGGACAGCACGCCGCCCACGGTCAGCGCGACAGCGAGCGGCACGGCGGGCAGCATCACCCTCTCGGCCACGGCCAGCGACAACGTGGGCGTGAGCCGGGTGGACTTCGTGGTGGACGGCAACGTCAAGGGCAGTGACACCAGCGCGCCCTACAGCCTGGCCCTGGACTCCAACACGCTCAGCAACGGCAGCCACACCCTGGTGGCGCGGGCCTATGACGCCGCCGGCAACGTGGGGGCTTCCTCCAGCGTGAGTTTCAACGTCAGCAATGCCGGCGCCACGCTCAATGAGACCGAGTCAAACGGCACCATCGCCAGCGCCAATGTGGTCGGCACGCAGACCACGATCAGCGGCACCATGGGCAGCAGCAGCGACAAGGACTTCTTCAAGGTGAGCCTGCCGGCCGGCAGGAAGCTGCGCGTGGACATGGTCGGCCCCAGCACGACCGACTACGACCTCTACATCGTCAACGGCAGCGGCACGACGCTGGTGGCCTCCGAGGGCAGCACCAGCAGCGAGAGCGTGAGCTACACCAACGGCAGCAGCGCCCAGACGGTCTACATCAAGGTGGTGGCCTACTCGGGCAGCAGCACCACGCAGCGCTACACGCTGACGCTGAGCTACCCCTGAGCGGATGCAGACCGCCCGCCTGCGTATCCTGCAGGCGGGTTCTTGCGTCAGATCAGGGCGGCGCCCCTGGCCAGGGCAGGGGGTGAAAGACCCGTGGTGGCGGGCTTACGCGGCGATTACAGTCGCGCCCATTCCTCACTTTGGAAGCACCATGTCCAACCCCTCCCTCACCCAGCCGGACACCCGACGCTGGGCCTGGCTGCCGCCCGTCGGCAGCTGGGGCTACTACACCTTGCTGGCTGTGGTCGGCATGTTCATCCTCGGCCCTCTGGGCGGCGTCACGGCCGCCTTCATGAACTTCTCCATCGGCTTCTTCGTCGGCGGCCAGGTGCTGGCCGGCATCCTGGGCTCGGTGATCACCTACGGCTACGGTCCCGAAGGCCGCCATGGCGCCAACTACATCCAGACCACCGCCGCTTCAGTGGCCGGCATGATGGCCATGAGCACGCTGATCCAGGCCATGACCTGGATGGGCATGCCCGAGGTCCCCGCCTGGCAACTGGTGCTGTACATGCTGTGCATCAGCATGATGGCCGCCGGCATCGGCATGCTCTACACGCCCATCCTGGTCGAGCGCATGCAGCTGACCTTCCCCTCAGGGCTGGCCGTGGCCAATATCCTGCGCGCGCTCACCGACCCGGTGCTGCTGCGCCAGTCGGTGTCCCGGCTTTTCGGCGGCATGGGCGTGGGCCTGGCCGGCGGTATCGCGGCTGCCAAGATGGCCTGGATGGGTGCCATCGAACTCTCGACCTCCACCTTCGGCGCCGGCCTGATCGTGGGCGCACGCGTGGGCATCCCGGCCATCGTGGCTGGCGGCGTGTTCTGGGCTTTGTCGCCCTACTTCATCAGCATAGGCTGGCTGCAGGAGGGCGAGCCATTCCGCAAGATCGCCTTCCTGATCGCGCTGGGCATGATTCTGGGGGCGGCCATCATCGACCTGGCGCTGATCTTCTATCGCGTCGCCCGCCGCCTGGCCCAGCCGGGCGAGCGCGTGGTGGTGCCCGATGAACAGCGCACCGGCCCTCGCGCCAGCCTGCCGCGTCTGCTGGCCTGGGTGGGCGTGTGGACCGTGGCCACGGTGATCTGTGGCGTGCAGTTCTTCAACGAACCCCTGGGCTTCATGCTGCTGGCCGTGGCCCTGGTCTACCTCTTCGTCATCGTCTGCGGCATCTCCCTGGGCCTGACGGACTCCAACCCCATCTCCTCGTCCTTCGTGGTGACGGTGCTGGTGCTGGCCAGCCTGGGTCTCAAGGACCCCATGCTGGGCCTGATGGCGGCCATGGTGGTCTTCGTTTCGGCCAGCGTGGCCGGCGATATGCAGCAGGACCGCTCCACCGGTTGGCGCCTGGGCTCCAACCGGGCCTTGCAGTTCCGTTTCCAGGTCGTGGGTCTGCTGCTGGGCGCGGTGATGGCCGTGGCCATCGCCAAGCTCTTCATGACGGCTTATCCGGTGCTGAACCTGGACCAGACGGTGATGAGCAAGGATCAGGCCCCGGCCCAGTGGACCTCGGCCATGACCTACAAGTTCGTGGGGGCCTTGCGCAGCCTGACCGATCCCAAGCCCTACCAGACCGACGCCATCCTGATCGGCATCGCCATCGGCCTGGTGACCGAGTTCCTGCGCAAGTGGATCAAGGGCAACGCCGCCTACCAGCGCTTCGCGGCAGGCTCACGCCTGGGCTTCGGCACGGACTTCATGCTGGACGCCGTGGTGCTGCCCAGCCCCTATGCCTCGTCCTTCGGCGGCTTCGTGAACCTGCACACCTCGGCCTGGTTTGCAGCGGGCGGGGTGATTTCCAGCGCGATCAATACCTTCGGGCCCAAACCTGCGCCTGGCGAGCAGGAGTTGCCGTCGGACATGAGCTCGACCTCGCTGGTCGGCGGCGGTCTGATCGCCGGCGATGCGCTTGCCGCCCTGGGCCTGGGCGTGGCGGGGCTTCTGGCGGTGCTGTGACCGCCCGGGCGCTGCAATAGAGAAGGGGGCCGAAAACCGGCCCCCTTTTTTCATGGCTCTTTGCGCATTGCTTCGAGACGCCTCAAGCCCCGACTGCCAGAGCCAGGAACGGCGCGGGCTGGCGAGGCGTTTGAGCTGACCGGTCCAGAGCACGGAACCAGCCCAAGTAGCTGGCC
>NZ_JBPZGY010000024.1:0-27772 GCF_051857535.1 Roseateles sp. DB2
AAGGCTTCAAGGGCGTGACGGGCACGATCAGCTTCGACGGCAAGGGCGACATCAAGAACGGCGCCCTGACCCTGTACACCTACAAGGGCGGTGCCCGCGAGCAGATCGCGGTCGTGCGCTAAGTCTCCCCGCCGGGGGAGTTGACCCGGCAAACTCACGCGGAAATGTTGGAGCCGCCACCGTTGGGGTCAGGTCTTGCCTGATGTCGCGGTGGCGGTTTTCATTGAAGCCTGCGCTCCCCCGCCATGGCCGGGGGCACTGCGGATCAGCGCCTGCGGCCATCAGCAGGCCAGGCTTGTGCCTCCTGCGATGCGGCATCAGCCGTGCGGCTGGCCCTGGCCACTTCCTCGAATGCCGGCAACAGATCCGCCCAGGTCCTGGCGTCAAAGCCCGGGGGGCAACGCAGGGCGGCCGGGCCCTGCAGGCGAGGCAGCCGACCGCGGCAGGCGATGACGATGGTATTGCTGCAGTCTTCATCGCTGATGACCAGCAGCTCGCCATCAAAGCTGCGCTCCAGACGCGCCAGGTGTAGGGCAAAGTCCACATGGGCCGTGTGCAGGTTCACCGACAGCAGGCCGCCTGGTTGGAGGGCGTCCCGGCAGTCGTCATAGAAGCGCTGGGAGCACAGGGCGGGTGGTTGGCCGTGATAGTCGAATCCGTCCACCAGCAGCACGTCCAGCTGATAGGGCGGGAAGCGAACGAAGTCCGCGCCGTCTCCCAGCAAGACCTTGAATCGAGCGTCGTCGTCAGGCACCTTGAACTCTCGGCGCAGCGCGAGCACGTGCGGATTGATCTCCAGCACCTTGATGCGGGTGGACGGCAGATGCCGGTGGCAGAACTTGGCGATGGAGCCCCCGCCCAGGCCGATCATGGCCAGGCTGGCGGGACGCGGCTTGAAGAGCAGGAAGCCCATCATCGTGCGCGTGTAGGCCAGGGCGAGGGCGTCGGGTGCCGTCAGGTCCATGGTGCTCTGGATCTCGTCCATGCAGAAGTGCAGGGACTTGCTGTCCAGGGTTTCTCGAACGTAGGGCCGGACGTGCTGGGTCTGGTCCGCGTCTTCAAGGGCAAGAAAGGAGTCGCTCATGGTCGGGGAGGGCATCAGGAGGCTGCACGAAGGTCCTGCCACAGCGGTGGAGCAGCGACGAGGATCAGTGCAAGTGCAAAAGGAAGGGTGGCCGCGAAGCCCAGGTGCTTGAAGGCCAAAGCCCCTGCCAATCCGCCGACGAAGAACACGCCCAGGATCAGCAGGTGGATGCCCAGCTTGTCGCGGTTGGCCTGCACGCGGTGGATCTCATTGCGCTCCCTGGAACGATTCCAGTAGAGCAGGCGGCCGAGTTCGATGCCGATGTCGGTTACCACGCCGGTCATGTGGGTCGTGCGGATCTCTGCCTGCGAGATCTTGGTCACCATGGCGTTCTGCAAGCCCATGATGAAGCACAGCAGCAGCACCGCCGTGGGCACGAGCAACTGCGGCAGGCCGTGGAGATGAGCGCCGACCAGACCGAAGCCCAGCAGCAGCAGGGCCTCCACCAGCAGCGGCAGCGCGTACTTGCCATGCAGCTGACGGCGGCGCGCCCAGTTGATCAGCAAGGCCGTGCACGCCGCCCCGCTGACAAAGGCGATCAACGAGGCCAGGGCTGCCAGAGCCAGCCGGAACTCGCCAATCGCCAGGTCATCTGCGACGCCGGAAATGATGCCGGTCATGTGCGAGGTATAGCGCTGCACGGCCAGAAAGCCGCCGGCATTCACTGCACCGGCCACGAAAGCCAGCAGCGCGCCCAGCTGGCGGTTGCTGGTGCGGGTGCGATGACGCGAGGTGAGTCGCTGCAGGTGCTGAAAGGCCATGAGAGTGCGATGTCCGGCATGGCCGGCGAAAACGCTAATCTAATGCGCCTTCAATGCGTGTGCAATTATAATGTGATTAACATAAGGAAGCTGCCATGGAAATGAAGACGGCGCGTCTCACGGTGCTGATCGACCCTGCCAAGAAGAAGGCCCTGGAGACCTTGTGCGCCAGCCAGGACGTGACGCCGTCGCAGGTGGTGCGCAAGCTGATCCGCGAATACCTGGCGGCGCACGGCGTGGATGTCGCGCCTGGTGGCGGGCAGCCAGTCACGGCGGCGATCGAGCACCGAGGCTGAGCCAGCGGCGCGGCAATCAGCTGGCGCAGTCGCAGCCGCCACAGCCGCTGCACCCCTTGGCCTGTTCGCCAGCGGGGTGGTCGACCAGCGCTTGCGCCTGGGAGGCCAGCCTGTCGAACAAGGCCCCTGCCTGGTCCGGTACGAAGCCCTCGTGGTAGACCTTCCTGACGCCCAAGCGCTGAAGCTGCACGTGCACGGTGGCCTTCACCTCGCGGCTGCGCAGGCAGGCCTGGACACAGGCGAGAGCACAGCCATCCAGGGCCATGATGGGCCTGCCCGTGGCCTGGGCCTCCTGTGCCTTGCGCACCAGGCTGGATACGCCGCCGCCTACGCCGGCGATGCAGCTCATTTCGGCCAAGCCGGCTCGGTCAAGCCTGATGGCGAGGTGGTTGGCCAACTGGGCAGCACTGGAGCAGCCAGAGCAGCTGTAGACCAGGGGCAGGTGATCGCGGTGGTGGGTCATGACGGGGCTGCAGCCTGATTTCAGAGGGCAAGAGCGTGCAGCATGGAGACGCCGGGCACTCTGCGCCATGTCAGAAGCGCGGTGATCAGGCGGCTGCCGGGCGCCGGATCCGCACCTGCAGGCCACCGGGGTTTGCTCAGAAGATCGAACGACCCGTCAGAGTGGTCAGCCACTCCAGTGCCGCCACGCCGGCCAGCGAGTTGCCGTTGGTGTCCAGTCCTGGCGACCAGACGCAGATGCCGCACAGATTGGGGATGAGGGCCACGATGCCTCCGCCCACGCCGCTCTTTGCAGGCAGGCCGACGCGGAAGGCGAAGTCGCCTGCTGCGTCGTAGGTGCCGCAGGTCAGCATCAGGGCATTGAGGCGCTTGGACAGGCTGGGCGTCAACAGGCGCTCGCCATTCCAAGGCAGTTCGCCGTGATTGGCCAGCAGCAGCATGGCGCGAGCCAGCTCGACGCAGCTCATCTCGATGGCGCAGTGGCTGCAGTAGGCATCCAGGATGCGATCGACCGGGTTCTGCAAGCGCCCGAAACTGCGCATGAAATGAGCCATCGCAGCGTTGCGATCACTGTGTTTGCGCTCGGACTGTGCGACCCGCAGGCTGTAGTCGACAGAGGGGCTGGCAGAGAGCCGTCTGAGCAAGTCGACCAGGGCTGTCTCGGGCTGGACATGGCGGGTGCACAGCACGTCGGTGACGGCCAGGGCGCCGGCATTGATGAAGGGATTGCGGGGCTTCCCGCCCTCGTGCTCCAGCTGCACCAGCGAGTTGAAGGGGGTGCCCGAGGGTTCGCGCCCCACGCGCTCCCACAGCGTGTCCCCCTCGTGCTGCAGCGCCATCAACAGCGCGAAAAGCTTGGAGATGCTCTGGATGGAAAACCGCTGGCGCGAGTGTCCGGTCTCCCAGACCCTGCCATCAATGCCCACGATGGCCATGCCGAACTGCTCGCGCGGCACACGAGCCAGCTCGGGGATGTAGCTGGCGACCTGGCCTTGGCTCAGCAGGGGCTGCGCCCGCGCGGCAATCTCCTGCAGGGCAGCGTCGAAATCAGGGCAGGGTGGGGCAGGGGTACGGCTCATGCGCGAATGCTAGCGTCGCTGCCGCGCATCGGACGCATGAGCAGCTGCAAAGCCGCGCGAAGCGGCTTCGTGAGCGGGCAATCGGCGCTTGCACCTGGCCGTGTCCCCAGGAAAGGTTCTGTCAATGCTGTCTAGGGGAATCTACGTGCGGGAAAGTTCGCTCATGACATCAGCATGACTGTTGGCAACATCGCCCTGCGAATCCAGGAGAGTGACCGCGATGGCCAAAAGCCTCACGGGACGCCGAAGGCGCAATCTCCCATACACGCTCAGGCCCCGTACTGGACTCGCATTCAGCCGACACTGGAGAGCGGATCACGCGGCCATCCTCATGGCCGGTGGCCCCACCGAAGGAGCAAGCAGGGCTCAGGCCTTCTGCGAATCTCTCAGGTACCAAGGACAGCGGGAGCGGCGAAGCAGGCACAGGCATTCCCGGGACGCTCGACCCGGCGCTGGTGCGGGCTTTGTGATGCAACCACCGATCCGGAGTGTCTGATATGTCGTCGGCAGTCCTCCTTGCGATTTGCCCGCACCTGGCGCCGCTGCCTCTGGCACGAGTCGCCCACGGCCCCGATGCCGTTCACGTCCAGCCTGTTCAGGGACCACCCCTAGGCCGTCACCACCACCGATGGCGTTGATGCCATCTCCACGCTCACCGCAACGTCGACTGGTGTGAGTCGCTTCGCCTGAAGCTCTTGCGCGCGGCTCAGTTCCGGCTCCATCGCCCGCAAGTCCCCTGTGCTGCTGATGGGCAGTGCAGCCGTGTGTCTGCGCGAGCAAACGCCCCATCGACGCGGCGGCAGCAGCAGTTCTTGATCTGCAATTCAAATAACACGCAAAGTAAGCGCCTCTTTTCGATGAGGCAGCTCCGCCAGGACGTCGAAATGCCGCCGCCACCTCAGGGGCGGATTTCCTCGAACCGCAGGGGCGGTGGTGCAGGCCGCCGGCCTTGCGGGATTTCATGCAGTACCCATCGCAACCGAAGGAGACATTCATGTTCAAGAAGAAAACATTGGTCCTGCCGGGCGCGCTGCTGTGCGCCATTGCCCTGGCGGCCCAGCCGGCGTCGGCGCTGCCCGCAGCGGGCGAGCGCGTCAACACCGCGCAACGGCAGTCCGACCGGAGTCAGGCCCTGATGGCCGCCCAGCGCGGCCTGGGGGAGTACCAGCAGCGCAAGCAGCAGTACTACGCTGGCCTGTCGCCCAGCCATATGGCACTGGACGTGTCCGACGTGCAGGAGCTGTCTCAAGCTCGCATCGGGCAGGGCTTCGAGATGCATACGGTCAGCCCACAGGAACTCGCTGCTGGCCGTACCGATCTCAGCGCCATGGCCACGCCTACGGGCAGCTGGCGTTTCGTCGTGCAGGTCGGCGACAAGCCGGTCGGCCTGGTGACCGTGCAAAAGACGGAAGGGCGCTGGCAGGCGGTGTCCTTCGGCGGTGCGGGCCTGGCCCGCGAGCTGGACGCATTGCGCCAGGTCCATGGCAATGCCGATGGCAGCAATCTGCGCTTCATCCGCGTCTATCAGGCGCAGTCCGATCTGCTGGAGGTCGTGTCGGGCAAGGACGGCAAGGCCCGCTATGCAACGCTGCAGTCCGCACGTGAGGCCTTGCTGCGCCATGGCCTGGCCCATGGACAGCCCGACGCGCATGCCGGCCTGCTGGAGGCGCCGCAGTTGCTGGAGCCATTGCGCACGGCCGTCGCCAAGAACATGGACGCGCTGCGCTGAGTCGCCGCAGCCTGACGCACATCCCCTAAAAAATCGAATGGAGATCGCATGAACGCGAATCTGAAGAAAACGCTCGCTGGCCTGGGCCTCAGTCTGCTCATGCCCCTGGCCTTTGCCCAGTACAAAGCGCTGAACGTTCCGCAGACCATCCAGGAGCACAGCCAGTGGTGCTGGTCGGCTTCAAGCAAGGCCATCATCAGCTATTACAAGACTCCGCCCAGCCAGTGCAGCATCGTCAACTGGGCCTTTGGCATCAACTATGCCTGCGGCAACAGAACCTTCAACTGGAGCAGCTATGCCAACCAGCCCAATGCGTTGTACGGTTCGGGCGGCAGCGCCCAGGGCGTGCTGGCCAACTGGGGCATAGGCAGCAATGCCTACGCCTATGCGTCCTCCTGGAATTCCGTCGTCTCTGACATCAACACCAACCGCCCCTTCATGATCCGCTTCGGCTGGACGTCCGGGGGCGGCCACATCATGGTCGGCACCGGCTATGAGGTCTGGAATGGCGGCTACTACGTGCTCTACATGAACCCGTGGCCAGGCGAAGGCAATTCCGAGGACAGCTACAACTGGATGGTCTCTGCCAGCGACCATGCCTGGACGCACACGCTGCGACTGCGCTGAAGCCTGTTGACTCCGCCGCAGCAAGAGGAGACGAGAGAGGGCTGCGGCGGAGTGCGAGCGCGTGCCGGTAGCGGGACGCGCTCGCATGGGCCTGGCTGGGGCCAGAGACCGGGCATGCCTGGGGCTTTCTGGTAGATTGCGCAGCGGGTGCCACGCCAGGGGGCGTGGCAGGTTGAGCGTAGGTCGGGCCGCCGCGCAGAGTTCACACGACCATGCAAGCTGATCACGCCGTTCCCTATCTTGCGCTCGCGCTCTTCGTGCTTGCCCTGGCGCACACCTTTGCTGCCAAGCAGTTCGAGCGGCTCTCCCATCGCTACCCAAGGCATGCCGGGCTTTTCCACCTGCTGGGCGAGGTCGAAGTGGTCTTCGGCTTCTGGGCCATCATCCTGATTCTCGCGATGGCGCTGCTGGAGAACGGGCACAGCGCCTTGCGCTACGCCGAGTCCCGCAACTACACCGAGCCACTGTTCGTCTTCGTGGTGATGGTGGTGGCAGCGTCGCGTCCTGTGCTGGACCTCGTGCAGCGCACCATCGCCCTCATATCGCGCCTGATACCGCTGCCTCGGCCCGTGTCCAGCACCTGGCTGGGACTGGCTGCGGTGCCGCTGCTCGGTTCGCTCATCACCGAGCCTGCCGCCATGACGATTGCCGCCTTGATGCTGGCGCCGCTGGTCTTCCGCGCGGACGTGCCCGAGCGGCCCAAATACTTCGCGCTCGGGGTGCTCTTCGTCAACGTGTCCATTGGCGGGACCTTGACGGCCTACGCCGCGCCGCCTGTCCTGATGGTGGCATCGACCTGGCAATGGGACAGCGCCTACATGCTGACCCATTTCGGCTGGAAGGCTGCCATCGCCGTGCTGCTGAACGCGAGCCTGGCGACCTGGGTGATACGCCGGCACCTGACCGGCCTGGACACGAAAGTCAGTGCCGAAGCCCCCGCCGTGCCGCTGGCCATCGCGCTGGTGCATGTGGGGCTGCTGGCGGGCGTTGTGCTGCTGGCCCACCATCCCGTGGCCTTCCTGGGCCTGTTCCTGATGTTCCTGGGCTTCAGCCAGGCCTACGAGCGCTATCAGAACCCGTTGATCCTGAAGGAGGCCCTCCTGGTGGCGTTCTTCCTTGCCGGACTGGTGGTGCTGGGAGGCATGCAGGCCTGGTGGCTTCAGCCCATCGTCTCCAGCCTGGAGCCGCTGGCGCTGTTCTTCGGCGCCATCGGTCTGACGGCCATCACCGACAATGCGGCGCTGACCTATCTGGGGTCGCTCATCGCCGGCATCTCTGTGGAGGCCAAGCATGCATTGGTCGCCGGTGCGGTAGCAGGGGGCGGGCTGACGGTGATTGCCAATGCGCCCAATCCCGCGGGCGTGGCGCTGCTCAAGCGTGGCTTTGCCGACGAGTCGGTCGGTGCCGCCGAGTTGCTGCTCGGCGCCCTGCTGCCGACGGCCCTGGCGGCTCTCGCCTTCCTGGCCCTTTGACGCGCAGCGACTGAGGTCAGGCCGATCCCGGCGGCCCAGGGGCGCTTCAGCAGCCCGGGACCTGGCTGTGGTGGAGGCCTGCTGCCTGGCCTCTTCAGCAATGCCTTTGCCTTGGATCAGCGGATTGCAGGACTCTGCTTGCGGTCGCTGCAGTGCAGCATCAACATGACACCCAAGTGTTGAAGCGTGTGGAGGCGCAAGTCATGGGCACCATTTCCAAAGAGCTGTTCCTTGATTCTCGGATCGGCGAGCTGGTCGAACTTCCGCGCTGCGGTACCGCCCTTGAGCTACCTTGGGTCTATGACGGGGTCGCCGAGGACATCTGTGCCTTGGAGAAGTCCGGCAAGGTGGAGGTGATTGCACGTCAGGTGCAGCAAGTCCAGGGGGAGCCATTGATCACGCATCTGGCATTCCGTCGTCTGCTCTGAGTGACGGCAGGAGGTTCGACCTCGGCTTGGCATGGCGGAAGGCAAGACGGTTGGCCTTGCCAGCCGTCGGTCAGTGTTCGAGGTGGTGCAGGTGGGCATGAGGCAGCACGACCTCTACTGACTGCCCCAGTGCGGGGGGCTCGTCGCCCAATTCCAGCCAGACCCTCAGCGGATGGCCATCGGCGGTGGTCCCGGTCAGCAGTTGGCGGGCAGAGTTGCGCGCCACATCAGTTACGCGCACGCTGACGCGCCAGTCCTGGCCCTGCTGGCCCTGCTGGCCGGCCCCGAGGCGGGATCGCGCCACCGGCACCGACCACCACCCGGTTTGCGGCCCGCCAGATCGCTGCATTGCGGGCATGAGGTTGAATGCGCCCAGGAACTTGGCGACTGCCGAGCTGGCCGGGCGTGTCCACAAGTCGGCAGGCGCAGCGCACTGTGCAATCTCACCATCGATCATGACTGCCACTCGGTCCGCCAGCTCATAGGCCTCGTCGCGGTCATGCGTCACGATGAGGCAGCTCTGCTGCAAGTCCCTCTGCAGTTGGCGGAAAGATCGTCTCAAGGGGGCACGGAAGTGCTCGTCCAGCGCAGAGAACGGTTCGTCCATCAAGAGGAGGGCCGGATGCCGTGCCAGGGCGCGGGCCAGGGCCACTCGCTGGCGCTGGCCTCCTGAGAGCTGTGCAGGGCGGTGCCCAGCCCAGTCACCCATGCCCACCATCTCCAACAAGGTCTGGGCCCGTTCTGCTGCGGCAGGCGGCGCCAGTCCATCTGCCAAGGGGCCGAACTCGACATTGCCTCGCACGGTGAGGTTGGGGAAGAGCGCGTAGTGCTGGAACACGAAGCCAAGGCCGCGCGCCTGCACAGGGAGTGCTGACAGATCGCGCCCCTCCAGGAGGATGCGGCCGCTGTCGATGGGGGCAAGGCCGGCGATGCAGCGCAGGAGGGTCGTCTTGCCGCAGCCGGAAGCGCCGAGCAGGGCAAGGACCTCGCCGCGTTGAAGGGACAGGTCCACCCCGCGCAGGACCTGGCGCGTTCCCAGGCGCACATGGGCCCCATGAAGACTCAGGAGCGGCGTGCGTTCCATGACATCAATCCTTGAACGAGTGTGGCAACGACGGCCACGAGAATGAAGCTGACAGCCACCAGCGCGGCCACTTGATGGCCATTGGTATTGCGCATGCTGTTCATCAAGGGCTGCAGCAGCTCCATCTGTGCGCCCAGCAGCAGATTCGCGATGGCGAACTCCATCGTGGCCATGACCCAGGTCAGCAGCCAGGCCGCCAGCAGCTGCGGCGCCAGAAGCGGCAGCGTAACCTGGCGCAGGAAGCGTGCATCGCTGGCACCGAGGGTGCGAGCGGCTTCCAGCAGCGGCCCCACGTCCAGCTGCGACCAGGCCACAGCAATGGCCTTGTGCACCACGGGCAGCAGCAGGGGCGTTGCGCACAGGACATAGACCGACCACAGCGGCGCACCGGCGGACCAGCCGCGCCCGATGTACACGTCCAGCGCTCCCACGGCGATCACGACGGCGGGGAGGGCGTAGGGCAGGAGGTCGAGCACGCTGAGCATCCGTGCCAGCCGGGGCGAGCCCACGAGGGCCCCCACGGCAGCTGCAGTGCCGGCTACCAAGGCCAGCGTTGCGCAGACGCATGCGAGCAGCAGTGTGCGCAGGATGGCGTCGACAGTGCGGGCGTCCCCCGCCAGCATGGCGAACCAGCGCAGCGTCAGGCCTTCCGGCCAGACGCTCCGGTCCCAGCGCTCACTGAAGCCATAGGCAAGGGTGGCGAGCCAGGGCAGCAGCAGCGTCAGCAACACCAGGGCCAGGTACAGGCGGCCCAGCGCAAGGCCCCGCTGCTTCATTGCTGCCTCCCGCCATCAAGCCCCCGCCGGGCGGCGCGGCTGGCCCATCGCCCGAGTCCGAGGACCCCCAGCAGCAGGAGCAGCAGCATCAGCGACAGTTGTTGTGGCAGGTTTGGGTCCTCGAAGATGTCGCCGCTGACCGCCGCTGCGATGCGGACTGCGAGCACGTTGGCCGAGGTCCCGCTCAGAGCGAATGGCGTGGCATAGGCGGCTGCCGCATTGGCGAACAGGAGGCTGGCCGCCTCGATCAGGCTGGGCGCGAGCACGGGCAGCCCGACGCGCCACCAGAAGCGCACCGGGCCGGCGCCCAGCGTCCAGGCCGCCTCCTCGATGTGCATGTCAAGCTGCGCGACCGGTGCGGTGACCATCATCATGGCCAAGGGCAGCTGGAACAGCAGATACGCCAGCATCAGGCCGGATCGTCCATACAGGTCCAGTGGCGGCTCAAGCCCCATCGGCCGAAGAAGGCCGGGCAGCCATCCCTGCGATCCGAGCAGCAGGATGAGGGCACTGGCCAGGGGAACGCCCGCGAAGTTGGCGCCCAGACTTCCCATGAGATTCATGAGTCGGCGCCAGCCTTTCTGGTGCCGCAGCGCGATGGCCGCCAGCGTGCCAAGGCTCAGTCCCAATGCAGTGGACATCCCCGACATCCAGGCGGTGTCGAGCAGTGCATCAAGGTAGTAGCGTTCACTGAAAGGGCTGCCTGCCGGCCACTGGCCCTGGCGAAGCACCTCCAGCAGGAAGTCGCCGGTCCGCACAGCAAAGGGGAGCAGCACCCCCAGCAACAGCAGGCCCAGCGCAGGCGCTGCCAGCAGCCAGGCGATGGCCGCACCACGTCGGTTCAGTGACGCTTGCATGTCAATCGCCAAGGCCCAGCCGGTTCAGCACGAAGCGGGGCACCTCGGGCTGAGACTGGGGCCATCCGGGTGGCGTCAGCGCCTCTTCTGAAGGCAGCGGTACCCAAAGGAGAGGCACCAGGCGCTCCACATCCAGCGGCCCCCCGTGCATGCGATCGCTGTTCATGCCGTGATCACTGCAGAGCAGCAGCTCATACCCGGCGGCCTGCCAGCGCGGCAACCACAGGGACAGCAGGTGATCCAGGCGCCGTGCCGCCAGCGCATAGCCGGCCGTGTCGGCGCCATGCACATGGCCGGCATGGTCAGGCCCCATCGGATGCAGGAACAGCAGATCCGGGGCATGCTGGCGGAGCAGCTCGTCGGCGTCTGCGAAGAGATGGGAGTCCGGATAGTCATCCTCCCAGTACCAGCGAGCGGCCTGCACGGAGGCTGGGGCCGGTCGTGCTGCCCGGTCGGTCAGGGGATCGAAAGTTCGGCCGGACAACAACTCGAAGAACCAGTGGTAGGCGGCCATGCAGGCGGTGCGCCCACTGCCATCCAGGGCGTCAAACACCGTTCGCTCCAGGCGGCGCCCGGCCTGCTGGTTGCTCAGGATGCCGTGCACAAGCGGAATCTGCCCCTGGATCAAGGTCGCGTACAGCGGCCGGGACAGGCTGGGAAGCTCGCTTCGGAGCGTCGAGGCCACCGCCCGGCCTTGCTCGAGGAGGGCCGCCAGATAGCCCATGTACTGGCGGGCACTGTCATCGCGCAAGCCGTCCGCCAGGAGCCAGACCAACTTTCTGCGTTCGTTCACCGGGCGCTTCCCATGACGTCGCGCTGCCAGCTGCGGCCCAGTTTCTTGACTTCCTCGGTCCACAGTGTCGGCCGCACGGCACGGGCCTTGGCGTACTGCCTGCCGTCGAGGAGCAGTCCCTGCAGCTCAACGGGCAGCTTCAGGGCCTCGATCCGGATCGGGCGTGCGTGGCCGCGTGCCAGATTGAGCTGGCCTGCATCGCTGAGGATGAACTCCCGCGCAAGCCGGGCGGCTTGTGGGTGGGGTGCGTTCTTGTTGATCAGGGTCGTGTAGCCGCTGGTAATGGACCCGTCCGCAGGGATCAACACCTCGTAGTCCGCCTTGTTGGGCAGCTTGGCGCGGAAGGAGAGAGCATTGAAGTCCCACAGCAGGAAGACATCGGCCTCGGCGCGCTCCATCAGCGCCGGAGACGGGTTGACCAGCAGCAGGTCCCTGCGCTGTGCAAGGGTGGAAAAGGCCTGAAGGGCCGGCTGGAGCTTCTGCTCGTCACCGCCCAGCGCCACTGCCGCGGCCAGGACGGCTGCATTGGCTTGGGAAGCGCGGCCGACTTCGCCGATCATGACGCGGTACTTGCCTTTGAAGAGCTCCGCCCAGCTGCGGGGAATGGCACTGACCTTGCGGGTGTTCACCGCGAAGGCAATGGTGCCGGTGTAGGCCAGCACCCAGTGCCCCTCCGGATCCTTCGCCCATTCGGGAATCTGCTGCCATGTGCTGGGCTTGAAGGGCGCGGTGATGCCACGGGCCTTGGCAATGGCGCCGAACTCGAAGCCCACGTCACCGAGGTCCACCGTGGCCTGCGAGCGTTCGGCTTCGATCTTGGCGATCTGCTCCGCACTGCTCATGTCTGTATCGACGTGCTGCAGGCCATGCTGGCGTGCCAGGTCTTGCCAGGTCTGGCGCCAGTTCGCCCAATCGTCAGGCATGCCGACCGTCTGAAGCCGCCCCTCATGCGGGTAGGGCTGCTGGGCCGGGCCGCTGGCAACAGCGAAGGTCGCAGCACTGAGCATGCCCATCATCATCAGAGTCCTGAACGCCGTCCCCAGCGTGCAGGCGAGGGGCCAAGGCGTCATGGCGGTATCGGTAGTGCTCAGTTTCATGGTCGGCGCTCCTTCTTGAGCTGCAACTCGGCCAGCGGCACTTGCTGGCGCAGGCGCACACGGCCCTGGATGTCGCAGATGCTGAACTCCAGCAGCGGCTGGTCGAGGTCCCAGCGCAGATCCAGCAAGCCGAAGTTTTCGGCCGCCAGGACTTCAGAGCGCCGACGCTGGTTGGGTGTAGGGACATCCCAGACTTCCGTCAGACCCGAAGAGGTGGCGTCCCACAAGGGGTATAGATCCGGCTCGTCGCGGCAGCTGATGTCGCCGTAGTGCATGTCGCCGCTGATGAAGACGGTGCCCTCCGCTCGCTTGTCGCGCAGGAGCTTCACCAGCCGCTGCTGCTCGCGGGGGAAGTTGGCCCAGCCTTCCCAGCCCGTGCCTTGCGCAGCGAACTGGATGCTCGAGGCAATGATGCGCACGTCGGCAGGCTGCTCCAGCGTCTGCGCCAGCCAGGCCCATTGCTCCTCCCCGAGCAGGGTCGCGGCGGGATCCGTCTCGGGCTGGTACCAGCCCGCCATGGGCTGGCCGGACATCCGGGCCTTCATGACGAGCGCAGCGTAGCTCTGCTTCTGCGTCTGGTCGGCATGCAGCGGGCTTCGGTTGAAGCGCAGGTCGGGCAGGATGATCTGGACCCGACGAGCCCCCACCTGGACATGGTGGGCGTCATAGATGCCGCTGCGACGACGACGCGGTGAATCGGGTGCCTCGCCCCAGGCATCGCAGAACAGCTGCTGCGAGAGCCGTTTCAGCGGGTAGTCGCCGCCGGCGTCGTCGGTGCCGTAGTCATGGTCATCCCAGATCGCGAGGTGAGGAACGTCGCGACGGAAGGCCTGCAGCGGCTCCACGGCGGCGAACTCACGATAGCGCAGGCGCAGGGTGGCTTCGTCCTGGGCATCGCCATAGAAGTTGTCGCCCAGAAAGATGAACAAGTCCGGGCGGCTCTTGCGGATCGATTGCCAGATGGGTTGGGGCTTGGACTGCTGGGCGCAGGAGCCGAAGGCGATGCGCAGGCGCTGGCGTTCACCTGCAGCCGGCGGCCCCTCAGCAGGGCCGGTGAGGGATGGAGCGTCGAGGGCTGAGACTGAGCCTGCGGAAGCGGCAGCCACGGCGGAGGCCGCGAGCCAGCGTCGGCGGGAAGGATTGGCAGGAATGGAGGGCATGGCCAAGGGCTTCGGGCAAAGGGTGTGGCGCGCCCAGGTTCATCCTGGGCGCCACTGCCAACGCGGGTCAGAGCTTGGCCGAGAAGCTGACGAAGAACTGGCGCGGGGCGCCGGTCAGCAGGGTCTGGCCCGTTCCCTTGGGATCGTCGTTGGTGAAGCCGTTGCTGCCCACCGTCGAGATGTACTTCTTGTCCGTCAGGTTGCTCACGCCGACGGTGAAAGTGCCTTCCGACACGAAGCCCAGGGACTTGCTGCGATAGCCGGCGCTCAGGTTCAGCAATGTGCGACCGTCGACGCTGCCGTCATTGAGGTAGGTGTAGTAGCGCTTGGACATGTAGTCGAGGCCGAGGCTGCCGAACAGCGCACCGCTGTCGTAGCCGAGGATGGACTTGAACATGGTGTCGGGCGCATCGACCACATGCTTGCCCTTGGTGGCGACCACGATGTCCTTGTTGTTCGCGTCCTTGCTCACCACGTCATCGCGGTAGGTGGACTTGCTCAGGCTCACGCTGTTGTACCAGCTGAAGCCCGGCGCCAGGCGGAAGGAGAGGGCGGCCTCCAGTCCTTGCGTACGGACGCCGCCCACATTGGACAGCACCGTCGGGTTGCCTTGGATGCCAGCGCCCTGCGTGACGCCGAGCAGGCGGTCCTTGAAGTTGACCACGTAGGCCGTGACGTTGCCCTCGTAGAGACGACCCTGCGTGCGCCAGCCGGCTTCGAAGTTGTCAGAGGTCTCAGGCTTGAGCGAACCCTTGATGGCCGCGAAGCCTGCGTCCGTCGTGGCGTAGGGCGTGGTGCCGGTGGCGGCTCCCTGGTAGACGCGCATGTTGCGGGATGCGCCGACGAACAGTTCGTCTTCCTTGCTGAGTTGGAGATTCAGGCCGGCCTGGGGCAGGAAGCCCTTGCTGGCGGTGATGCTGCCGCTGGGCTTGCCCGTGCCGACTTCCAGCTGACCATCGATGCGGGCACGCAGCGACTTGAACCCGGCGCCCAGGGTGAGGTCACGGCTCAGCGCCACGGTGTCGGACAGGGAGAACTGGTCGGTCTTGGTGCTGAAGGCGTACTGCCACTGGGTCAGGAAGGGATTGCTGGGGAAGTCGTAGGGGCTGGGAACCTGGGTGGGGGACACCGCATAGAAGCGTCGCGACTGGTCGAAGTCATTGTTCTCGTGCCAGAGCGACGCCTTGATCTGGTGTGCGCCGAAGTCGAAGTCGAGCACGGAGACGACGCCCTGTCGACGGATTGCATATTCGGTCGTGCGCAGCGCAAGCGGCGTGCCGTCCGGTGAGGCGGTGTAGGGCGTGTACCAGAGGCCACGGCCATCGTTGCGATGCCAGTAGCCCGTGGTCTTCAGGCGCGCATGCTCGGACAGCTTGGCGTCGAGGGTGACACCACCCAGCGTGTCGTCACGCAGGCCAGCGCCTGCGTAGTAGGCATCGTCACAGGTGGCATCGTAGGTGCTGCCGGCATTGCCGCAGTGAGTCGTTGATGCTTTCAGTGCGGCCTGGATGTCAGGGTAGAAGTTGTCCCAGTTGTAGCCCAGGCGATTGACCATCTCCAGGGACACGTCCTGGTAGTCGATCTCCCGACGCTTGGAGGTGTTGACGAAGGCCGTCAGCTGATGCTCGCCCAACTGCTTGGCGTACTTGAGGTTCCACTGCTCCTGGCGCTGTTCGCCCGAGCCCTTCCACTTGTCGGCGTTCTGGCGCGTGTAGCTGACGTAGAACTCGCCGATCTGCGAGCTGCCCGTGTCCAGGCGCAGGAAGGTGCGACGGTTGCTGCTGCTACCCAGGGTCTGCGCGGCCTGGAAGCCGAACTTCTCCAGAGGCATGCTGGAGTAGAACTGCAGCGTGCCTCCGAGGTTGCTGGAGGAAGCCGTTTCCAAGGCGCCGGAGCCCTGCGACAGGTAGGCTCGAGCGACGTTCTCGCTGGAGATGGCGCGGCTGATGTGCAGGCCGTTGAGGTTGCCGTAGCTCATATCGCCCAGCGGCACATCGTCGAGCGTGAAACCCAGCTGGTTCTGGGAAAACGCGCGCAAGGTGAAGCGGGTGGACCATTCATAGTTGCCCAGGGGGTCTGCCGACTGGAAGTTCACGCCAGGGAGGCGAGACACCGTCGCCAGGGGACTCAGGCCGGCCACCGCGCCCTCGAAGTCGGCCTTGGTCAGGCCCTGGACTGAACGCAGTTGCCCCCGGCCGATGTTGATCGTTACGCGATCTAGCTCTTGGGTCTCCGAGGTGCTTGCAGACTGTGCATGAGCACTGTGGGCGGCAAAACCGGCCAGCAAAGCGGCAGCCAGAAGGGTGGGGGCAGGCAGATGTCGCATGGTATGTATTGCTGTGTTGATGTTGCAGGCCGGCGGTGCCGGGAGCGCCTGCGCAATGTCACAAAAATCCACGACAAATCAACGACAGGCCCAAGTATTTGGGGCAACTCCCTGGATGTGCGACTCAATTCCACAACTTCACAGAAATTTCCAAGACGCGTCACACACGGGCCAAGCGGAAGTCTTGCAATGCCTGGACCTTTGCCAATCAGCGAACAAGCAACCATGTGGACCCCGGACAGACACAAGCGCATCCTGACCCTGCTTCAACAGCAGCAGCAGGTCAGCACAGAGGAACTGGCGCAGGACATGGGCGTTTCCAGGGAGACCATCAGGAGAGATTTGATCGAGTTGGAGCAGGGAGGGCGCCTGTCCCGAATCCATGGTGGCGCAGTGAACAGCCATGGGCGCTTCTCGCCGGAGCCCAGCTACTCGGAGCGCGCCCATTCGCATCAAGCCGAGAAGTTGAGAATAGGCCAGTTGGCGGCGAGCCTGATGCGCAGTGGGCAGAGCTGCTTTATCGACGCAGGGTCCACGACGCTGGCCCTGGCTCAGCACCTGATCCGGCTGGATCACATCCGGGTGGTGACCAACGCCGTGGAGGTGGCATCCACCTTGCGGCGCAACGCCAGCATCGACGTCATGCTGCTGGGAGGTCGTTTCGAGAGCGACGTGCCGGCCACGTACGGCGAGCAGACCATTGAGGAGATCGCGCGGCATCGGGTCGACTTCGCCTTTGTCTCACCCGTTGCCGTCGACCCCCGACTAGGTGCGATGGACTACGCCTGGCATGAGGCGGCGGTAGCCAGAGCCATGCTCCAGCATGCCCAGTCCAAGGTCCTGCTCGCACACATCGCCAAGCTGGGGCAGGCAAGCCGTGTGCAGGTGTGCGCGCTGAGCCTGGTCGATGTGCTCGTCTGCGACCAGCCGCTGCCGGACACCTTGCGCCAGTCGCTGATGCAGGCGGGCATCAGCGAGATCCAGCACCCGTGAGCAGCGTTCAGGCTCACCCCGACGCAGCCACACCCGGTGTCAAGCCCGTCCAGCGCTTGAACGAGCGCCTGAAGTTGCTGCGGTCGTTGAAACCCAGTTCGCCGGCAACGGCCTCGCTGCTGCGCCCTTGCAGCAGCATGAGGTACAGGGCGACATGGCTGCGCGCCTGGTCCAGTTGGGCCTGGTAGTGGCTGCCGTGCTGGGCCAGCCGCCGCTTGAGCGTCGCGGGGCTGACACCGAAGGCCTGGGCCGCCTGATCGAGGGACGGGGCCTCGCGATAGCGTGGCAGCAGCCAGTCATAGAGCGCGGCCAGCAGTCCTCGCCCCGATGCGGTCGGGTCTGCCTGCTGTGCCAGCGCAGCCGCTGCCAGATTGGGCACCACGGCGCGAGGCCAGGCCTGCGACAGCAGTTCCGCAGGCAGCCGCATGGCATCGAACTGGCAGCCGAAGCTGAGCTCGGCCCCCAGGAAGACCGCATGCTGCGACAGGTCCCGAGGCCGGGTGCGGTTGAAGCAGAAGCGCCAGGGAAGGGCTGTTCCGCCCTGCCATTGGCACAGGGACTTCAGCGCGCTCATGTGCATGTCGACCACGAAGGCTCGCTGAGCTGCGCTGACGCCGCAGGACTCGGTCCACAGCAGCAGCACTTCGTCACCATGGCGCAGCAGCCGCGGAGTCAGCAAGGGAGACAGGCGGCCGGCATAGCGGCACAACAGGGAGAGGGCCTCGCCCAGCGTGGAGGCCTGCAGCAGCGCATGGCTGGCCAGGCCACCCTGGCCGGGCAGGCTCAGTTGGCCCAGCACAAAGGGGGTGTCGGACGCTGGCAGCAGCAACTGCACCGCGGCCAGCAAGGCCAGGAGTTGCTGCGGACTGATCAGCGCACCGCGCGTCAGCCTGCAATGGCTCAGCAGGCACTCCGGATCAACCTCCCGGCTGCGCGCAAATTCCAGCACGCAGGCCGCCTGCTGCTCCCAAGGCAGGCAGCGGGTGCCCAGCTCAAAGACCGGCGCACCAGGCGGCGCGCACAGCTCCCGGCTGAGCGTGGGCATCATGCCAGCCTCCGGGCCAGGGCTAGGAGCTGCTCGTCGGCTGGCTGCTGCGCCTGCATCAGGGCCCAGGCACTGCGTGCCGCCAACTGCAGGCGAAGGCCCGCCCGCGTATGGTGCCCCAGGTGGTTCAGTGCCGCCTGCAGCTGCAGCGCCAGCCCCTGCGCGGAGGCAGCCTCAGTCCCGGGCAGCAGCACACAGAAGCGGTCAGCCGCATAGCGGCACAGCAGTGCATCAGGCGGCAGGTTCAGCAGCAGCAGGTGGCTGGCGGCCTGCAGCAGGCGGTCAGCCTCTGACAGACCGTGCTCACGGGCGACCCTCTCGAAGTCCTGAAAGCCCAGCATCACCAGCGCGGCCGTGCGTTGCATGCGCTGCTCCAGGCTGACCTGCGCCGCCATGTAGCCTGCATCACCCAGTTGCGTGATGCCGTCCAGGCTGCGGTGCTCGCGAAAGAGCCGCTCACGGCGCAGCAGCTGTTCCGTCATCACGCGATGCTCCTCCCGCCAGTGGTGCAGGCCCAGCGTCACGAGCAACATGCCCAGGGGCACCAGGCAGGACTCTAGCCAGTTGTCCCAGAGCACGGCCTTGGGCAGCAGCATGAACTCGTCCAGCGCATCCACCCATTCGCCCAGCAGCATGGCGGCAAGCCCCAGGCACAGGAGGTCGGTCACCCGCCCTGCGGGCCGGCTGGCCCGCAGCTGCATCAGCCATACCCCCGCCATCACCACCATGCCGCCTTCGCCCACGATGTCCATCCAGTTCCAGCGCGTCAGCGGCCTGGCGATGGATTCGTCCTGGAAAAGATAGAGGATCAGCGCCATCGCCAGCAGAACGAGGCGGCCGAAGCCGGTCAGTCCCAGGACGGGCGCCAAGGCCGGGAGCGGAGACGATGCAAACCGGCGGTGCATAAAGCGAACGTTCATGGGGGCGCCATGCTAGGAAAGCTTTGTGACAGTGGCCGATGCGAGCAAGGGTGGGGGTCGGATCGGCTCAGGTCGGCAGCCTGGGCTGCGCTCATCGGTCGGTGTCACGCGACTGCCATCTCGGTTCGGGACAGTGCGCCCCCATTGCCCGCCGGGCGCCAACCCAGTCGAACCACCCATGAAGCCGTCCTGCCGACCCACTTGCTGCCGCCTCAGCCTCCTGAGCCTGGGCCTTGCCGCCGCCTTCGGGGCCCAGGCCTCCGGGACGCCCGCCACGCTGGATGCCGTCACCGTGACCGGCCAGGCCGCCAGCATGCGCAAGGCTCTGGCCGCCCAGGAAAAGGCCAACCATGTGCTGAGCGTGATCAGCGCCGACGACATCGGCGCGCTGCCCGACAAGAATGCGGCCGAAGCGCTGGCACGCATGCCGGGCGTTTCCTTGCAGCGTGACCAAGGGGAGGGCCGCTACGTGGTGATCCGCGGCCTGGGGCCAGACCTGAACTCGGTCTCGATCAACGGCTCGCTGGTGCCTTCACCCGAGTCTGGCCGCCGCGGCGTGGCACTGGACACGCTGCCCGCCGGTATGGTGCGCTCCCTTGAGGTCAGCAAGACCCTGGCACCGGACCAGGATGCTGACTCCATGGGCGGCAGCATTGCCGTCAAGACCTTGTCAGCCTTCGATCTGCCGCAGTCCATCCTCAATCTCGGGCTTGGTGTCACGCATGACCAACTGAGTTCCCGGAGCGATGCCAACGCCAACCTGCTGTGGGCCCGCCGATTCGGTGAATCGCGGCGCCTGGGCCTTGCCGTGGGACTGAGCACGGAGAAGCGCCGCTTTGGCTCCGACGACGTGGAGACTGGCGGTGCCTGGACGGAAGGACGCCTCAGCGGCTTCGAGTTGCGCGACTACCTCCCCGTGCGTGAGCGCAAGGCCTTTTCGGTCAACCTGGACTACCGTCCGCAGGAAGGCGAGAGCTACTACCTGCGTGCCTTCGCCAGCCGCTTCAGCGACGACGAGGTCCGCGACCGCCTGACCCTGGGCAATGTGGCGAGCAGCGCAGCCACACCGGGGGGCTTGTTCGCCGAGGGTCAGGTCGTGACTGCCCGTGCGGAACGCCGCTTGCGCCAGCGCAAGTACACGCAGGGGATCAGCGCTTTCAGTGTCGGCACCGAGCACCAGATGGAGGACTGGACCCTGCAGGCCTCTGCCGGCCTGGGCCGCGCCAGCGAAGACACGCCGGAGTCGATCAACGACGCGCGTTTCCGCCAGAACAACGTCGCGGGCGTGTCCTTCACTGACAGCCAGCGGCCGCTGCTGGCGGGCCCGGCGGCGCTCTACAACACGGCGTCCTACGCGCTCAACGGCATCACGCTGCAGGCGCGCTGGAGTGCAGACAAGGAAAGCCACGCCAAGCTCGACCTCGAACGGCGGCTGACCCTGGCGGGACAAGCCGCGTCGATCAAGTTCGGTCTCAAGCAGAGCCAGCGCGACAAGCGCAACGACACCGAGCAATGGGCCTACACCAGCAGCAGTGCCAGCAGCCCGAACCACTGGGGCGCCGGTCCCACGACGCTCGCCGCCTTCGCTTCCGAGCAGGAGCTGGACTTTCCGTACGGGCGCATTGGCAAAGCCATTGATCCCCAGCGGGTTCGCACCCGTGTAGCCGAGCTGGCTCGCGACCCGGCTCGGTTGGCACGCGAATCTGCACTGAACGACTACCACATGAGCGAGGACGTCACCGCAGGCTACCTGCAGTTCAGCCACGAGCTCAACGACCGCCTCCAGCTGCTGGGAGGCCTGCGGCGAGAGGAAACCCGCTTCGAAGCGCGCGGTCACCAGGTCAGCATCAGCAACGTGCTCAGCGAACGCAACAGCGAGCGCCGCTATGGACATTGGCTGCCAGGCCTGCATGCCCGCTATGAGGTCGACGCAAGGACTTCAGTGCGCGGCGCCTGGTGGAATTCCGTGGTCCGTGCCAACTTCGGCCAGTTGGCCCCTGGCATCAGCCTGGCCAGCGCGACGGAGGCCAGCATCGGCAATCCGGACTTGAACCCGCTGCGTTCCCGCAACCTGGATCTCGGCGTCGAACGGATCCTGGGCAACGAAGGGGTGTTGTCGGCCTACCTGTTTGACAAGGCGATTCGTGACTTCACCTACACCACCAACCTCGCAGGCAGTGGTGCCTGGGCCTCCTACACGACGGCCACCAGCTTTGCCAATGGCGACACGGCCCGGGTGCGTGGCATCGAATTGGCCTACAGCCAGCCCTTGCGCATGCTGCCGGGCGTGTTGTCCGGCCTGATCGTCGGCATCAACGCCACCTTCTCCGCCTCGCGGGCCGAAGTGGCACGTTTTGACAAGAAGGCAGGGGGACCGCTGTCCCGGACCATCCGCCTGCCGGGGCAGTCCAATGCCGTGTTCAACCTGATGCTGGGTTACGAGGCGGGCCCCCTGAGCGCTCGCCTTGCGCTGAACCAGAAGTCCAATTACCTGATGGAGCTGGGCGCCGACATCCTGAACGCGGCCCAGGACCGCTATGTCGACCGCCAGCGGCAACTGGACCTGTCCGCCTCATGGCAGTTCGATCGCCGCTGGTCGGTTGTCGCCGAGGCGCTCAACCTGAACCGCGAGCGCTACTACGTCTACCAGGGCAGCAAGCCCTTCAACGTGCAGAACGAGCACTATGGCCGCACCTTCAAACTGTCGGTCAAGGCCTCGCTGTTCTGAAGAGGAGGATGAGAATGGCAACGAGGACGATGATCAAGGACTGTCTGGCTGCAGCACTGCTCGCTCTGGCTGCTCCCTGGGCCGTGGCGGACGACATGACCTTGAAGCTGGACAGGAGCGGGCTGCATCTGCTCGACGCCCAGGGCGCTGAGCTGGACCGCCATGCCGTGCGTGCCAAGCGCTGGGATCAGCGAGGAGAGGGGGAGGGCCGCGTGGCGGTGCTGCTGAATGCCGATCGCGGCCACCCTTTGCTGGCACGCGTGCGCGGCGGCAGGCTGCAGGTCCACGAGCTGCCGGCGCCGGATTTCGAGATCGAGACCCTGTGTCTGCATCTCGATCCCCAAGGCCTGCTGCACCTGTTCCTGCTGGGCAACGAAGGCCTGAGCGAGCAATGGCTGCTGGGCGAACGCTCGGCGCGACCGCTGCGCCGGCTGGCCACGGCACCGCATCCGCAAGGATGCTTGGTGGATGATCAGCGCGGGCTGCTGCAGTTCGGGGAGACCGGCGTTGGTCAGTGGTTCGTGGCCACTGAGCCCGAAGGCAGACCGCGGCGCTGGCTGAACGAGCCGGCGCCTGCTGTACGGCCCGATTGGCCGGTGCTGCAGCCCTTCGCGCAGACCGAGCCGGTGGGGCAGCAGGGCGATGCGGCCGACGACCCGGCGATCTGGGTCGCCCCTCATGACGTCCGCCAGAGCCTGGTGCTGGGCACGAACAAGAAGCAGGGCCTGCTGGCCTACGGGCTGGACGGTCGCCAGCGCCAGATGCTGCCTGTGGGGCGCATCAACAACGTAGATCTGCGCCAGGGCATCAACACTGGCGGGCGGCGCTGGGATTTGGCGGTGGCCACCCAGCGTGACGAGCAGACGCTGGTGCTTTTCGGCATCGACGGCCGAGGCCGCGTGTCTGAGCTGGCGCGCCTGCCCACGGACTTGTCCGACATTTACGGCCTCTGCGTGGGCCGCACGCCGGACGGTCAGCTTGACGCCTTCCCGAATGACAAGGATGGCCGCGTCCAGCAGTACCGGATTGAGTGGCATGAGGGGCGCTGGCGGGCGCGCCTCCTGCGCCAGTTCAAGCTCGACAGCCAGCCCGAGGGTTGCGTGGTGGACGAGCGCGAACAGCGACTCTTCATCGGGGAGGAAAAGCGCGGTATCTGGGCGCTGAGCATCTGGGGGCTGAATGCGAGTGCTGAGTCAAGCGCCCAGCCACAGCTGATCCTGCCGGTCGGGCGGGAGCTGGTGGCGGATGTAGAAGGCCTGGCGGTCTACCAGGGGCGCCATGGCGGGCCCAGCTATCTTGTTGTTTCCTCCCAGGGCAGTGATAGCTACCTGGTGCTGGATGCGCGGCCCCCATTTACGCTGCGTGGTGGCTTCCGGATCGGCATCAACGCCCAGCGTGGCATCGATGGCGCCTCGGAGACTGACGGGCTGGACGTCACCTCGGCCAATCTGGGGGGGCCGTATTCTCAGGGCCTGCTGGTCGTGCAGGACGGGCACAAGCGCCTGCCTGACGGTCGGCAGAATTTCAAGTTGTTGCCTTGGAGCGAGGTCAAGCAGGCCTTGGGTCTGCACTGACTATGGCATGAGTGCCTTGTGCGCCTGGCCAGTGGATGCCGCAGGCAGGAATGATCAGTCCGGTGGATCCGTAAGTTATTGTCGCACTTGAATTTTTTAAAAGTTCGTGCCCATTCTTACTTCACCGCTGCTCGGAAGCGCTCCGGTACATGTTTTAGCCAACCGAGGGCTAAACAGCCACTACATGATTTCGGCGAGCGGGAGCAGTCACTTGCTAGCCGTAAGGCATAGATGCTCCTGGTCGTCATGCTATGCCTCGCACACAAAAATCCTGACAGGCCCCACCGCCTTTTAGTCTGAACAGGTTGTGCTCCTGCCCGGCCTTGTCGCGCCACACCAAGTTGAGTTCCTCTGGCCAAACGTCCGAATCGACCACGGGATTTCGCTCCTCGCCGTCATCAATCAGACAGCGAACCGCCTCAAAGGTCGTCGACTTGCCTGTCCCTCTGCCACCGATGATGCAGTTCAGGTTCGGACTAAATCGTATGGTCTGACCCGCGAGGAACCCGCCGTCAATTTGAAGGCCAATCACGCTTGGGATGCTCGATGGCACAAGGTCTTCGATTCGCACTCGAGCGTCAGCGTCCTCAAGCGCGATGCGTAGCGCCTCGAATCCAGGTTCATCCATTTTGTAGCGCGTCACCTTCTGGGCGTTCTCGGCGTTCCGTCCCAGGGCGGCGAGCGTGTGCGCATCTGAATTGAGGACCCTGGCGAGACTCTGCTTTGAGCCAAGGCCAAGTCTATTGATACGTTCAACACCAAGGTTGGAGCGAGCTTCGTCCGGGTCTGAAGGACCATAAGAGATGACCGAGCTCGCTGTCTTTAGCTCCATTCCAAGAAGCGCAGGATGGCAAAGAACGTCTGCTTTGTGAGGAGAGGCGCCAGGTACCTGAACTTCGAAGCCCGAGGGCGCATCCACATGGGCAAGGATGCCAAACCCGCCGAATTCATTGACTAGATTGAGACACTCAAGCATTGACTGCTGGCACCGTGAATTAGGCAAGCCGCCGTCAACTAGGGACAACCTTCCATGAAATCGACGGAGAGCCGCAAGTGTTGGAAAGTAGCAAAGCAGGTGCCCCTGAATCGTCGAGAGTTCGATTGCAGGGACAACAAGCACGGCCGTTCCTTGGGCCGCCACAAGAGCCCTCTCGACGCTGCCAATTTCGTTGTGGTCTGCAATTGCGATAAGCGAAAGGCGCTCCTTCACTGCAGTTGCGACCACGGCCTCCGGCGTCATGGAGGGGTCAGACACATCGTGCGAGGTGCCAAAACAGTGCACATGAAGGTCGGCTCTAAAGAACGACGCGCCAGACGGTTGTTTTGAAATGGCTTCATGTGCACTCATGTATTTTCTTCTCCCTTTGCCATCCTATTGTGCAGGTGCGCGTGCTATTCGACCAAGCGCGCATACAGCGTGTGCGACCCATATCCAATTGTTCAGGTCAGTTCGCCGCTCGCAAATGAATGATGCCTATGTTGGATAGGGCGCACTGGACGAGCCATAGGACAGGCTAAAGTTAGTTGGATTGAAAGTGGGCTGCGCTCTTGGTCTAGCAGGTGCAGGCTGTCGGGGCCCCTTGGAGAAAATGACGATGACCGCGATTCCGTTCATAGTGGTTCCACCTCGAACGAAGCATCCGAGCGTTACAGCTCCAGCATTTGTCTTAGAGCAAGACAACTGGAATGACTACTCGTTTCAAACTCTCTACCACCTTTCGTACTACGCAACGGCATCCACTGGCGAGCAGGAGGTGACACTTCTAGGTGCAGTGAAGATTTTAAGAAAGGGGCAAACCAAGTCAGACCCCCTCCTAGTTGCGGCAAATTTTGAGCGCCTCGACGAGCGTTACTGCTCGGTGGGCCAGTCGCTTGACTACTACGCGCGCCTGCGCGAGCTTGGCGACGTCGGCAACTACGCCATGACTGCATTGCGTGACGTGGTTGCAAAGCCTGAGCTGGTCGCAGACTTCAAGGAAGAAGATGGTTGGAGAACGTCACTCTTTCGCGACCAGAAGGACGTGGGCGCGCAGTTTCTGCTGCTGGCCCGAGGATTGGTAGACGGACACTACGCTGTCGAGCCCAAGGACCAGCAGTCCTTTACGTTTTCCCCATCTGGCTGGGAATCGCCAATCTCGGTGGACACAACGTCAGGTGAGCCGTGGAGCTTCCTCGAGGAGGGTCTTCCCGAGCGTGTAAACGTCATTGTCGGCAGGAACGGTTCGGGTAAGAGCACGTTGCTCGCCCGCCTGGCGCGCGTCGCATACGCATCGCCATCAGAACGGCTGGAGCCCCCAGTCATCGGTCTGGGGGAACTAGCGCCAGAGGGTGTCGGATTTCCTCGAGTGGTCACAGTTGCCTTTAGCCCATTTGACAGTTTTAAGCTCCCTGGGTCGGACGACCGAAATCGCCTTCAGATTGCCAAAGACATGCGGCGCGGCGCAGGCCGATTCAGCTTCATTGGACTCCGTGACTTTGCCGCGGAGGTTGAGGAAATGGACTTTGGTGGAATGCCGTTAGCCGGCGAGTTGAGCGCCGTCGACGACAGAGTGACAAGGACGAAGTTGAAGTCGATTGACCAACTCGCCGAAGAGTTTGCCGGGTACCTGCAAAAGGTCTTCGAGAAGGGCAGAGGTTCTGTCCTAGGGGATGCTCTGAGCAAGCTGGAGCGAGGGCTCTTCAGCTATGACTGGACCTCACTGTCAAAGAACCCCAATGAGTTTGATGTTGCACGTCAGCAATTTCTTCAATGCAGCACCGGCCACAAAATCGCGTTGCTAGTCGTCTTTGGACTAGTAGCCAATCTAGAGGCGCGCTCCCTCGTTCTCTTCGATGAACCGGAAACACATCTTCACCCGCCGCTACTTTCGGCAATGATGCATGCGTTACGCGGCGTGTTGAAAGAGTACGAAGCAACAGCCGTAGTTGCCACACATTCGCCAGTCGTTGTCCAAGAGTCAATGGCTCGGCACATACATGTGGTTCGCCGCGAGGGCAGCCTGACTAGAGTATTACCAGTCAGTACAGAGACTTTCGGCGAGAGCATTGGCGTTATTACTGCCGAAGTGTTCGGGCTTGAGAGTGAAGCAACAGACTTCTACCAGGTGTTGGATGGACTTGTGCAGCGCTACAAGCGTCTCGAAGCCATCGAAGGCCTGTTCAAGGACGGACGCTTGAGTCACCAAGCTCGTGCGTACGTGCTAGCTCGTCTGTCGAGTCAGCCCTAAGTCTGGCCATGTGGAATCTGAAGCGGCTTGAAGCCGAAAATTACCGTGAACACCTTGATGTGGCATTTCCTGTCGGGGCGATTCCGGAGCAAGTGTCCGAAGCGGAAAAAGACGCTGTGCTGCTGCTATATGAAAAGTATGTAGAGAAGCTTGGGCGTCCATCTGTCGAACTGACAGGAGAGGGCGCAAGGGCAGGCCTACTGACAGCTGTCCACGATGCTTACAACCTAGTTCAGGACGGTAGACGCCTCGAAAAGTTGCGCGCCGCGCTCAAGCACTTGGCGCAGTTGTGTCCTTACTGTGGATTTGGTCAGGTGGAGGAACTCGACCATGTGCTTCAGCGAGTCCACTACAAGCTCTTCAGCATTCTGCCGTTGAACCTCGTTCCATGCTGTGGCGCTTGCAATCGTGGCAAGCGCAGGGTGCCATCCGCTAACACCGGTGAACAGCAGGTCCACGTCTACTTAGAAGACGTATCTGCTTTCGACTTCCTTCGGGCCGACGCGAACATTGATGCTGTGACCGGCGGGCTGTTAGTCAAGTACTCAGTCGTCCAGAGCGAAGGAATGTCCGATGACTTGTATGCACGACTCTGTCACCACTTGGTGGAATTTAGGCTGCATGAGCGATACCAGAAGCAGGTGAATCTCTATCTTGGTGGGCTTGAGTACCCAATTGCGTCATCGTTCGAAAAGATGGGGGCAAATGGCCTCAAGGAGTTTCTTGATGGCATGGTGGCCACCCTGATACGGCGGGAAGGCGCGAACGATTGGCGGACGGCCCTAATGAGGGGTTTGGCCGAGTGCCCCAAGTTTTACGAGGGCGGATTTCGAACTGCACTAGGCCTGCAGCCTGTCGACGGCGCGGCTGATTGACGCGGTTCACGAAACTTGTCTCTGCGAGCTTCCGCCAGGCACTTGCATGTCACTTCAAGATTGTCGCAAGACGTGCAGGCAGCGAGCCGTTAGTGCTGCTCCTCGCGCGCTAGAAGGTTGTCGAGGCACGGGTTGGTTTGAGTGTTCTGAAGGATGCCTCGCGCCCGTTCAACTGCTGATTGCAACCCAAAAGCTGTGTGAGCTTCGGCCAAGAGGGACGTGCGACGGTCGTCAGGCGCATTCTTGCGACTGTAAGTGTAAGCGTCCTGGCATGTCATGTTGATCCGCTGAGCCGCGCCTAGGATGCTCGTATCCATCAACGACTTGATGGGTACGTACGCACTATGGAGCAAGCAGCGCCAGGCCGCCGTCGCCGAGT
>NZ_JBPZGY010000025.1:0-26165 GCF_051857535.1 Roseateles sp. DB2
GCGGATGCGGGTGTTGAACAGGTTCCACAGCTCGGGGCGCTGTTCCTTGGGCTGCCACTGGCCGAAGCTGTCGCGGTGGCTGAAGATGCGCTCCTTGGCGCGCGCCTTCTCCTCGTCGCGGCGGGCCCCGCCGATCAGCACGTCGAAGCGGTGCTCCTCGATGGTCTCCAGCAGCGTCACGGTCTGGTGGCCGTTGCGCGATTCCAGCGGGTGCGCGAGGCGGATCGTGCCCTTCTTGATCGAGTCTTCGAGGTGCCCGACGACCAGGCGCTCGCCCATCTCCGCCACGCGGCGGTCGCGGAACTCGATGACCTCGGGGAAGTTGTGGCCGGTGTCCACGTGGACCAGGGGGAAGGGGAGCCTGCCCTTGAACTCGTTGCCTGGCCCTTCGCCGGGCCGTCCTCTGGAAGGGTGCCGCCCCTCCGGAGGCAGGCCGACGCTGGCGCCGGCCGTGGGAGCATAGGTCACACGTTGCTTGAAGGCCTTCTCGGCCAGGCGCAGGACGACGCAGGAATCCTTGCCGCTGGAGAACAGCAGGCCCGGGCGCTCGAAGGCGGCGGCGACTTCGCGCAGGATGAAGATGGCTTCCTCTTCGAGGTGGTCGAGGTGGGTTTGACTGATCATGGCGCCTGCATTTTGACAGCGCGACCGCGGTCCGAATCAGCCGCCGAAGAGGGAACGCAGCGTTCCCATGATCAGCTTGAGATCGGTCAAGAGGCTGGCCTGGCGCACGTACGCTGCCGACAGCCGCAGCTTGGCCGGCAGGATGTCCTCCACATAGGCCCGCTCCGGATCCGCAGCGCCGGCCAGGCGCTCGCTCTCGTCACGAAACGCCAGCGAGGCTGGATCCGTGATGCCGGGCCGCACGGACAGCACAAGGTCTCGCAGATCGGCCGGATACAACGCCACATAGCGCGGCACCTCGGGCCGCGGCCCGACTAGGCTCATGGCACCGCGCAGCACATCCCAGAGCTGGGGCAACTCGTCGATCTTGCTGCGGCGGATGAAGCGGCCGGAGGCCGTGATGCGCGGGTCCTCGCCTATGGTGATCTGCGGGCCCAGCGCAGGGGCGTCCACGCGCATGCTGCGGAACTTGTGGATGAAGAACGGCCGCCCGCCACGCCCTACGCGCTCCTGACGGAACAGCACCGGACCTGGTGAATCCCAGCGTATCCACAGCGCCACGGCCAGCAGCAGCGGCGACAGCAGCAGCAGGCCCAGGCCGGCCGCCAGGATGTCGAACAGGCGCTTGCCCACAGCTGTGCTCCCCAGCCTCTCAGCTCAGCGCGATCTCACGCACGGCGGCGATCACACGCTGCACATCGGTGTCGGTCATGGCGGTGTAGAGCGGAATGCTGAAGGTGCGCTCGTAGGCCTTTTGCGAATGAGGGAACTGCTCCGGTGTCAGCTGGTAGCGGTCGCGCCAATAGGGCTGCAGGTGCAGCGGGATGTAGTGCACGCTGCAGCCTATGCCCCGGGCGAACATCTGCTCGATGAAAAGGTCGCGCTCCACCGCACACTCATCCTCCAGTCGCAGCACGTAGAGATGCCAGGCGTGCGTGTCGCCCTCAATGGGCTGGGGCGGCAGGATCAGGGGAAGATCGGCAAAAGCCTCGTTGTAGGCCTGGGCGATGTGCTCACGCCGGGTCTGGAAGGTCCTCAGGCGCTTGAGCTGCTGCAGGCCCAGGGCCGCAGCGATGTCCGTCAGGTTGTACTTGAAGCCGGGCGCGACGATCTCGTAGTACCAGCTGGGCACCTTGGCGGTGAAGCGGTCGAAGGCATCGCGGTTGATACCGTGCAGGCGCATGACCTTGGCACGCGCCGCGATCTTCGGATTGCGGGTGACCAGCATGCCCCCCTCGCCCGTGGTCATGGTCTTGTTGGCGTAGAAGCTGAACACCGTGGCGTCGCTGCCCATGGTGCCGATCAGCTCCTTCTCCAGGGTGGAGGGCAGCGCATGCGCGGCGTCCTCGACCACGCGCAGGCCGTGCTTGCGGGCGATGTCCAGGATGGTCAGCATGTCCGCCGCCAGGCCCGCGTAGTGCACGGGCACGATGGCCTTGGTGCGCGGCGTGATGGCAGCCTCGATGAGCGCGGGATCGATGTTGAGCGTGGCGGGATCGATGTCCACCAGCACCACGTCCGCCCCAAGATAGCGCACCACCTCGGCCGTGGCCGTGAAGGTATGGGTGGTGGTGATGACCTCGTCCCCCGGGCCCACGCCGATGGCCTCCAGCGCCAGGTGCAGGCCGGCGGTGGCGGAGTTGACGGCGATGCACTCGATCTCGGGTTCGCCCAGGAACTCGTTGAAGGCCTGCTCAAACCTGCGCGCCTTGGGGCCGGTGGTCACCCAGCCGGAGCGCAGCGTGTCCACGACCTCGGCGATGTCCTCCTCCCCGATCTCGGGCAGGGCAAAGGGCAGGAAGGGCGGCGTGGAACCCTGGTCAGCGGACATGGTGGCGGTCTTTCGAAACGGGAGATCGGATTGTCGGCGAGGCGGGCCTGAAGCGCTCAGGCTGCGCCGGCTGCGCGCAGTGCGTCGATGAAACGCTCTGCCAGCACCGGGTAGGTGTGACGTGCCAGGACGAAGGCGCGTCCGCGCTCCCCCATGGCAGTGCGCTCGGCCGGATTCAGGGACAGCAGGCGCTGAACGCCCGCGGCCACGGCGGCCGGATCTTCTGGCGGCACGGTCAGACCGGCGCCGGCCTCCGCAACGGGGTCGTTCCCGGCCTCCACCGAGTGCAGCACCACGCAGCGCGCCATCAGGTAGTCCATCAGCTTGTTGGGCGCGATGCCAAAGCGGTAGATGGGCGTGCGCTGCCAGCCAATGTAGGCGATGTCAAAGAGCCCCAGCAGGGACGGGATCTGGCGCTTCGGGATGGGCGGAAAGAAGCGCACGTGGCGCAGGCCCTCGACCTCGACCCGGGCCTGCAGGCGCTCGCGCTCGTGGCCGTCGCCCACCAGCACCAGGGACACGGGCGCCGACTGCAGCAGGCGCGCGGCATCCAGCAGCACGTCCAGGGCATTGGGCAGGCCCATGGAACCGGCATAGCCCAGTATCTGGCGGCCTGCGGCGCGCTCGGTGGCGATGTGGGCAGCAATGGCGGCATCCACCGGCTCCTGGCGGGCATCGTCCCACTCATCCAGCGTGATGCCGTTGGGCACGATGGTCAGCTTGTCCAGGTCCAATCCATGCGCCGCCATGTGCTGCTGCACCTTGGGCAGCATGGACACCACCACGTCGGCATCGCGGTAGGCGTCGTCCTCGGCCTTCTGGCACAGCATGGCGAAGGGATGGCGGGGCGACATGCCGGACAGCTCGATGGGCGAAAGCGGCCATAGGTCGTGCACCTCGTAGACCAGCTTCGCCTTCGCGGCACGGGCCACCCGGCGGGCCACCCAGACATCCATGGGATAGGTGCTGGAGGCGATCACGGCATCGGGCTGGAAGTCGTGGGCGAGGATATCGGCGTCCTTCCAGACCTGGCGGCAGAAGGACCAGATGTTGCGCACCCGGCCCAGGCCGTTGCCCTGGTAGGCCGGCGTCGGGTACCAGCAGTAGGACACGCCCTCGATCTGCTGCGGCCCCACGCGCGGCTGCGTGCTGCGCACATGCGAGTGCGAGGCCGCCAGGATCAGCACCTGGTGGCCGGCGCGCACCCATTCGCGCGCCAGGTAGAAGGGCCGGTATTCCATGCCGTGCTCGGGCGAGCCGGCGTAGTGGTTGATCAAAAGAATGCGCATGGGGAGGAGCTCAGTCAGCCTTTGAGGGCGCAGCGTCGAGTGCCCTCAGCCGCTCGACGAATCGGCGCACGGCCGGGGGAAACAGGGCATGGCTGGCAACCCATTCGCGGTTGACCGTGCCGACGGACTCGCCTTGGGCCAGCAGGGCTTCCAGTTGATCCACCAGCGCCCGGCCATCAGCCTGCGCATCTTCGGCCAGCACCAGGCCGCGCTGCCCATCGGCCAGCAGCTCGCGGTTGGCGGGCAGCTCGGACAAGAGCGGCAGGCATTCGTGGGCCATGGCCTCCAGCACGGACACCGAGACCGAATCGCTGGCCGGCAGGCTGAGGAACCACCGGGCGCGGGCGTAGTGCGCGCCCTGCGCCTTGGGATCCAGCCGCCCGACCCAATCGATACGCTCGCCCAGGCCTGATGCCTGAGCCTGGGCCTCCAGCCTGGCGCGCAGGCTGCCGTCATTGGCCATCACCAGCCGGGCCTCGGGCCTGAGGGCGGCGATGGCGGCAAAGGTGGCCAGCACGCGGTCCGGGCGGTAGATGGGCTCCAGGCCTCGGTTGCTGTAGAAAAGCCAGGGGCTCTTGCGCACGTTCTGCCGCGGCAGTGCCTCCAGGCCGAAAGGGAAAGTCATGACCTCGCCGGCACCCAGTGCGCGCATGCGCTCGCTCATGTGCAGGGAGTCCGAGGTGCACAGCGTGCAGGCCCGCAGCACGCGCGAGGTCAGCCAGCGGTAGGCCCAGCCTTGCTGAGGCGTCACGAGGATGTCGCTGCCCCAGGCGGAGCCGGCGATCTTCGCGCGCAGGCGCCAGCCGGTCTTCGCAGCCCAGGCCAGGGTGCCATGCGAGGTGAGGTAGTGGGGATGCAGCCAGTCGGCATCGACTTCCGCCAGCCAGCGCCCCAGCCGCGGCAGGGTCTTGAGCACGGCCACGTTGCCGCCGCCGTGGCGCGGGTCGGTGCCCAGCACCAGGCGCCGCTCGGCCGGCACGATGGCTTCGAAGGCCTCCGTGAAGCCGCGCGAGGAGGCGGCATACAGCTGCAGGCCCGACACGGCCGCCAGCGCCCTTCCCCATTTGAGCAGATGCGGGCTCTCGCCGTCGCCGATCAGGACCAGCTTCATGCGCGGGCTCCTTGCAGTGCATTCGAGGCAGGCACGCCGCCCCGCCAGATCCAGGCCAGCAGGGCCACGAAATAGAAGGGCAGGACCAGCGACACGCCACCCAGTGCCGCAGCCAGCGAGCCGCCCAGCCCCAGCACCAGGCACAGGGTTGCGATATACAGCGCATTGCCCGCCAGGCTGAAGACCAGGGCACCGGCCTGACGCCCGGTCACCATGGGGGCCACCATCAGGGGAGCCGCCACGAAATGGGCGGCCACATAGGGCGCGAACCAGCGGGCCAGTTCACCGGACACCCGCCACTCCTCGCCCAAGACCCAGGCGAACAGCCCAGGGCCGACGATCATCAGCAGCACCATGCCCGGCAGGGCCAGGCCGGCCAGCGCCCACAGGCTGCGACCCAGGCGCGGCCGCAGGCTCTGGCCGCCGCGCCAGTCCGCCGCCAGCGTGGACAGCAGCACCTCGGAAAGCGCTCCGCCGATCAGGCTGGCCGGCGCCTTCACCAGACGCACCATCACGGCGTAGTAGCCCGCCGCAGCCGCACCTGCCCAGGCAGTGATGCAGGCCAGCACCAGCGTCTCCTGCAGCGCATTGACGAAAGCATGCGGGCTGTTGATCAGCAAAAACTGGCGATGGGCCTTGGCCATCCGGCGCAGGTGTCGCACATGGCGCCGGCCGGCGATCAGCGTCCGCGAACGCCGCCAGCGCAGGCGCAGTCCCCCGGCCTGCAGCCACCACGGTGCCAGCACACTGCTCAGCAACTGCGCTGCCACCAGGCTCGCCGCCGAGGTCCAGCCCGCCAGCATGGCCAGGCCCTGCGCGACAGCCAGCCCCCCCTGTTGCAGCACGCGCGCCTGCCCGATGAGGCCGAAGCGCCCCAGACGATTGGCCCATAGCGTCATCGCCTGCTGAAAGCCGGCCAGGGCCACGACCGGCCCCAGGGCCAGCAGGGCGGGATTCAAGGCGGACAGCCCCGCCCAACGCCCGCTCAGCAACGGGGCCCCCAGGAGGAGCCCCAGGCTGAGCGCCATCGAGAGCAGCCCCACCACGCCCCCCACCCACAGGCACAGTTCCAGCAGCAGCGCTGCCTCGCCGGCACGGCGCGGCAGCACGATGGCGTACTCGTAACGGAGATTGGCCACCGTCGCCAGATTGGCGGCCAACGCCGCAAAAAGGGCCCAATGCCCCAGGGCCTCGGGACCGAACTGGCGCGTCAGCAGGGGTGCCATCAACAGCGGGATGGCCTGGCTGATGGCCGCTGCCGGGGCCAGCTGCGCGAAGCGTTGACGCAGGCTCATGCGGGCCGCCCGTGTGCCAGCGCTCCAAGACCCTGCTGCTGGCGCGGGGAGAGATCGGCATGCAGCCCCAACGGCAGGTTGAGCACGGCACGCGCCGCCGCCTCGCCCTGCGGACAGGCGCCGGACTCGTAGCCATAGCGCAGGCTGCCCGCGGGATGGACCACGTCGTCGAACCAGACGCCGGGCACGATGTCCAGGGACTCCAGGCCGCGCATCACTGCAGCACGCTGCGCTGGATCGTCGATTCGAACGGGGTAGCGCAGCAGCACCTCACCCGCGCCATGCCTCGGCAGGACCCAGCCTGGAGCACCGGCGAGCAAGGTGTCATAGACCTCGACCTGGCGGCGGCGGGCAGCCCAGACCGTCTCGGCGCGCCTCACCTGCCGCAGCCCCAGGGCGGCCGACCAGGGACGCAGGCCCAGGGTGTAGTCCGGCGCCGAGCTGCCACTGAGTTCTGTATCCGGCGTGCGTGCCACGGCCCCCATCGCCCGTGCAGGCCAGCGCAGCAGGCCGGCCAGGACGCGCAACACGCCGCCGGGCAGGGCCTGGCCCAGGCGATGCCAGGCCAGGGTCAGGACTTGCCGCAAGACCTGACCCCGCGACGGTGCACGCAGCACCGGCAGGCGCGTGGCCATGCGGGCGCGCAAGGCCAGGTCGTTCAGCACCAGGGCGCCGCCAATGCCGGTCGTGAGCGGCTTGGAATACTCGAAGCTGAAGAAGGCGGCTTGCGCGCGAGTGCCCGCCAGGCGACCTTCGGCGTCACGGCTGCCCCAGGCATGGGCGGCGTCCTCCACGAAGACGATCCCTGGCAAGCGCGCACGCAGCAGCTCGATGCCCGCCATGCACAGGCCAAAGTTGTGAGGCAGCACCACCAGGGCCGTGCGCGGCGTGATGGCCTGGGCGATGGCCTCGGGATCGGGGTTCCAGCCGCCTGGTGCGATATCCACGTACCGGACCGGCAGGCCCAGGTGGCGGAAGACATTGGGGACGACGACGCAGGTGTAGCCCGGCAGCAGCACCTCGGCGTCAGGCGGCAGCTCAAGACAGGTGGTGAGGGCGTGCAAGGCGCAACGACCGCTGCCGAAGAGGGTCACGCGGGCAGCGTCCAGGCCCAGGCTGGCAGCAAAGGCGGCGCGGAACTTCAGCAGCGCGGCCTCGCTGTCCAGCGTGGCCTGGAGGGTTGCCGAAATGAAGTCCCACCAGCGCAGCGCGCCGGCGACATGGCTCTTCATGCTGACAGCCCCTCAGCGCTGTCCAGCCGGCGCAGGGCACGGGCCGGCGTGCCGCCGTAGAGCCAGCCCGAGGCCAGGCGCCCGCTGACCACGGCATGGGCGGCCACGGCGACATGGTCCTCGATCTCCGCGCCCGGCAGCACCGTGACGCGGGCGCCGATGAAGACATTGCTGCCGATGCGCACGTCCGCCCGGCGGTACTGATGGCGGAAGAGGCCGTGGCCACGCGTGTCGTTGGATTCGCAGAACAGCATCAGGCCAGGGCCGATGGCGACGTCATCACCAATCTGCAGCTGCTGCGCCCCGACCAGCACATAGGCGCCCGGCGCCAGATGGCTGTGCCGCCCGATGCTGAATCGCCCGCCCGCCGTGCCCAGGATCTGCACGCCGCGGTACAGGATGCTGCCCTCGCCAAGGATGCAGCCCTCGCCGTGCCGCAGCCGGACACCCGGATACACCTGCGCACCGGCCCCCACGGCCAGGCCCAGAAGGCCCAGCCAGCGGGCGCGCACGCGGGCGCGCAAGGCATCAAGGCGGTAGCCCAGCAGCATGGCCGTCGATCAGGCCAGCGCCGCGCGCAGGGCCGCGACCACCTGCTCCTGCTGCGCCGGCAGCAGGTCCGCGCTCATGGGCAGGCTCAGCACGCGGGCTGCTGCGGCCTCTGCATGGGGCAGTGGCACGGGCACGCGGCAGCGCTGCGCATAGGCCGGCTGCAGATGCAGGGGCTTGGGATAGTGGATGGCCGTGGGGATGCCCGCGGCATTCAGGCGGGCGATCACGGCCTCGCGATCGGCCACCTGCAGCGTGAACTGGGCCCAGACGCAATCGCGGTTGCCGCGCACCGCCAGGCGCTGTACCGGCAGCCCGGCCAGCAGGTCCTGGTAGCGCTCGCCGATGGCCAGGCGTTGCTGGATCTCCCAGTCGAAGCGTTCCAGCTTGGCCAGCACGATGGCGCACTGCAGGGTGTCCATGCGGCCGCCAACGCCCAGCCGGGTGTGGGTGTAGCGCTGGCTCTGGCCATGGACGCGGATTTCGCGGGCGGCCTGAGCCAGCGCGTCGTCGTCGGTGAACAGCGCACCGCCGTCGCCATAGCAGCCCAGGGGCTTGCTGGGAAAGAAGCTGGTGGCGCCCCAGGTGGAGAGGCCGCAGGACTTCTTGCCGCGGTAGCTTGCACCGAAGCTCTGCGCGCCGTCCTCGATCACTGCGATGCCGCCATGGCGAGCGGCGATGGCGTTGATCTCGTCCATGTCCGCCACCTGCCCGTACAGGCTCACCGGCATGATGGCGCGGGTGCGCGGCGTGATGGCGGCCTCGATCAGGCGGGCGTCGATATTGCAGCTGTCGGGCTCGATGTCCACGAAGACCGGCACCCCCCCCAGCAGCACGATGACCTCGGCCGTGGCCGCAAAGGTGAAGGGCGTGGTGATGACCTCGTCGCCCGGCTGCAGGTCCAGGGCCATCAGCGCGATCAGCAGGGCTTCGGTGCCGCTGGCCACGGTGATGCAGTGCTTCACGCCCACATGGGCGGACAGGGCCTGCTCCAGCTCCTTGACCTCGGGCCCCATGATGTACTGGCCGTGGTCCAGCACGGCCTGCATGCGTTGGGCGATGCGGTCCTTCAGGGCGGCGTACTGGGCCTTGAGGTCGATAAAGGGCAGCGCAGTGCTCACGGGAGTCTTCCTTCCTGGACCAGCACGCAGCGCTGGTCCTGCAGTTCATACACATCGCCCGTCTGCGGGCAGGTGGCGCGGCCATCGGCATCGAAGGCCAGGCGCTCGCCGAAGCGGCTCATCCAGCCGATGCGGCGGGCGGGCACGCCCACCACCAGGGCGAAGTCGGGCACGTCCTTCTGCACCACGGCGCCAGCGCCGACGAAGGCGTGAGCGCCGATGGTGACGCCGCAGACGATGGTGCAGTTGGCCCCCAGCGTGGCGCCGCGGCGCACCAGGGTGCGGCGGTACTCGTTCTTGCGGGCCACGGCAGCGCGCGGGTTGTAGACGTTGGTGAAGACCATGCTGGGGCCGCAGAAGACCTCGTCCTCCAGCGTCACCGCGTCATAGACGGAGACGTTGTTCTGGATGCGGACCCCGTCGCCGATCAGCACGTCATTGCCCACGTAGACGCCCTGCCCCAGCGCGCAGCGTGCGCCGATGCGGGCGCCGGGGCTCACATGCGCGAAGTGCCAGACACGGGTGCCCTCGCCCAGCTGCGCGCCCTCGTCGACGATGGCGCTGTCGTGTTTCCAGTAACTCAAGCACTAGCTCCAAACAATGAGGCATTTTCCCAGCGGAGCGCGGGGATCGGACTTTGCCGGTCCCTCGGGCTCGCCCCCTCGCGGGGGCTGCGGCCGGGCGCAAACGCCGTGGCGTTTGCGTCTGCTGCAGGACCAGGCCTCTGGCCCGGTGCGGCCTGCACGGCCTGCACGGCCTGCGAAAGGCGTAGGGGGTGGGCCATCAAAAAACGAGAGGAAGGCCGACACGCTGCCCATCGCGGGCCGAGCGATACGCGGCAATGAGGATCTCCAGCGAGCGCAGGCCCTCGTAGCCATCGACCTCGGCATGGGCCTCGCCACGCAGGGTGCGGATGACGTTGTCGTAGTACAGCGGGTGGCCGAAGCCGTAGACGCTGCCCGTCTCGTAGGAGCTGGCGGCCACCTGGGCATCGTCCTCGTGTGGCTCGGCGAACTGCCAGTGCTCGATCTTGTTGACCGCGGTGCCGCCGATGCGCACCGTGCCCTTCTCGCCCAGGATGGTGATGGAGCCTTCCAGGTTCTGCGGCCAGGTCAGCATGGTGACGTTGATGCTGGCCAGGCCACCGTGGCGCAGGCGCAGGCTCATCACGCCGGTATCCTCGGCTTCGATGTCGCGGGCCAGGGTGGCGGTGTAGGCGTGGACGTTGTCCACCGGGCCCAGCAGCCAGTCCAGCAGGTCCACGTAATGGCTGGCCTGGTTCATGAAGGCCCCCCCGTCGAGGTCCCAGCGGCCGCGCCACTTGGCGGCGTCGTAGTAGCTCTGCGGGCGGGTCCAGAAGACGTTGACCGTGCTCAGGTAGATGCGCCCGAAGCGGCCCTGCTCGATGGCGCGCTTCACCAGCTGCACCGTGGCGTTCAGCCGGTTCTGCTTGACCACGAAGAGCTTGACGCCCGCATCGCGGCAGGCGCGCACCATGGCCATGCCTTCCTCGAACTTGGTCGCCATGGGCTTTTCAGACAGCACGTGGCGGCCGGCGCGCGCAACCTGGATGGCCTGCTGCGGGTGCAGGCCCGAGGGCGTTGCCAGTACGACGACGTCGGCGTCCGACCCCGCCAGCAGGGCCTCCAGCGAGGCGAAGCCCGGCGCGCCCGTCAGCGCGACGGCGGCCTGCAGGGCCTCGGGCCGGGTGTCGCAGACAGCCACGACCTCAGCCCGGTCCGCATGCCGCGCCAGGGCCTCGAAATGGTTCTTCGAGATGCGGCCGCAGCCGACCAGGGCGAACCGGATCTTGCGATCTGGCGAAGGCAAAGGGGAGCGGATTTCGGGATTCATGGACGACCGTCAAGGGCGAAGGGTCCGATTCTACGAGGGCGGCCTCCAGGAAGCGCCTAAAATCGCTGCAAATTCAACGAGTTGAGCATGACCCAGCACACCCCCGCCCAGCCGCACCACGCCGCGCCCGCCCAGGACGAGAACCAGCTCATCACCGAACGCCGCGAGAAGCTGGCCGCCCTGCGCGCCAAGACGGCCGTCCCCTTCCCCAACGATTTCAAGCCCCAGCACCGCGCCCTGCCCCTGGCCCAGCGCTATGGCGACATCGCCAATGAAGAGCTGGAGCCGCAGGCGGTGAAGGTCAGCGTGGCCGGCCGACTGATGCTCAAGCGCGTCATGGGCAAGGCCTCCTTCGGCACGCTGCAAGACGCCACCGGGCGCATCCAGCTCTTCGTCACCAAGGACGGCGTGGGCGAGGAGGTCTACGAGGCCTTCAAGCACATGGACCTGGGCGACATCGTCGGCGCCGAAGGCACGCTGTTCCGCACCAAGACCGGCGAGCTGTCGGTGCGCGTGAGCGTGCTGCGCCTGCTGACCAAGAGCCTGCGCCCCCTGCCGGACAAGTTCCATGGCATGAGCGACCAGGAGCAGAAGTACCGCCAGCGCTACGTCGACCTCATCACCGACGAGCATGCCCGCGCCCGCTTCGTGGCCCGCTCCAAGGCCGTCTCCTCCATTCGCGGCTACATGGTCGAGCACGGCTTCCTGGAGGTCGAGACGCCCATGCTGCACCCCATCCCCGGCGGCGCCAATGCCAAGCCCTTCGTGACCCACCACAACGCGCTGGACCAGGAGATGTTCCTGCGCATCGCGCCCGAGCTCTACCTCAAGCGCCTGATCGTGGGCGGCTTCGAGCGCGTGTTCGAGATCAACCGCAACTTCCGCAACGAGGGCATCTCGGTCCGCCACAACCCCGAGTTCACGATGATGGAGTTCTATGCGGCCTACTGGACGCACCATGATCTGATGGACTTCACCGAGGAAGTGCTGCGCCACGCCGCGCGTGCCGCCACCGGCAATGCCCGCGTCAGCTACGCCGGCAAGGACGTGCATCTGGACGAGCCCTTCGCCCGCCTCTCGGTGCGCGATTCCCTCGTGGTGCACGCCGGTCTGAGCCAGGCCGAGGCCGATGATGCCGAGGTCCTGCGCGCCAAGCTGAAGGACCTGGGCGAGGAAGCGCCCAAGCACTGGACCCTGCCCGAGCTGCAGTTCGGCATGTTCGAGGCCGTGGTGGAAGAGAAGCTGTGGCAACCCACCTTCATCATCGACTACCCCGTCGAGGTCTCCCCCCTGGCCCGTGCCTCCGACACCAACCCCAAGATCACCGAGCGTTTCGAGCTCTTCATCACCGGCCGCGAGTACGCCAACGGCTTCTCCGAGCTGAACGATGCGGAAGACCAGGCCGCCCGCTTCCATGCCCAGGTCGCCAACAAGGAAGCCGGTGACGATGAGGCCATGTTCTACGACGCCGACTTCATCCGCGCCCTGGAGTACGGCATGCCTCCGACCGGCGGCTGCGGCATCGGCATCGACCGCCTGATGATGCTGATCACCGATTCGCCCAGCATCCGCGACGTGATCCTGTTCCCGGCGCTGCGCCGCGAGGGTTGAGGCTCTGGGGCACTTCAGCCCCCAGAAAAAAATGAAAGCGGCCTCACTCGAGGCCGCTTTTTTTCAGGCTTTGCTCTTGTCAACGCGCGCTTGCCTTTAGGTCATATGTAACAAATTGAAAATTACCTAAACCAATCCCGCCAGACCCGGACTACCTCCAAGAGGAGGGCCGCGTCCGCTGCATGCAGGGCGAGTTGGCTCCGAGCACAACAGAGACCGATTTGGAGTCAAGAGCATGGTGGCAATCGTCAGCGGATCCGCGCTGGGCCTGAACCTGGGGTCGAACACGGTCCTAGGATCGAATGGGGCATGGGGTTCGGCCGGCTTCGGCCGTGCGGGGGAGCGGGTCTACGTCAATGCCGCGACGGGCAATCTGGTGATCCAGGGCCAGGATGAACTGCTGGCCGGGCTTGGTTTGAGCGCCAGCGCGCTTCGCACCTACAACAGCCAGGGCGCGCTGGTGGACGACAACGGGGACAACTGGCTGAACGGCCCTGTGCGCTCGGTGCGGCTGGCCAGCGGAAGTGCCAATGCCGCGGGGTCGGTGGTGATCCGTCGCGACGAAGACGGCTCTGAGGCCAGCTTCAGCTGGGACGCAGGACGTGGCCGCTACATCAGCACGGACGGGGCGGGGGCCTTTGACAGCCTGAGCTATGACGGCACCCTTTGGACTTTCGTGGATGGCAGCAGCCGCCGCAGCGAGGTGTACGGCGGAGCCCGCGGTCAGTTGCAGAGTATTCGTGACGCCGACGGCAATGCCCTGACGCTGAGCTATGGGGCCAACGGTCTGCTCAGCAGCGTGAGCACAGCGTCAGGTGAGGTGAGCCACTATGACTACAACGCCAGCCGCCAACTCACGCAGGTGCGCACGGCCTACAAGAGCAGCGAGGGGGCGGGGCAAGACAGCTTGCTGACGCGCGTGCGGTATGCCTACGATGGCCTCGGGCGGCTCAGCACGGTCACGGTGGATCTCAGCCCCCAGGACAACAGCGTTGCCGACGCCCGGGTGTTCACCAGCAGCTATACCTACGACGGCGACAGCCAGCGCGTGGCGTCCATCACCCAGAGCGACGGTGCGAAGCTGAGCTTCACCTACGACGGCAACCGGCTCAGGACCTTCACCGACGCACTGGGCGGCATGACCATCCTGGTCTACGACACCGTCAATCGCAAGACCGAGGTACAGGACGCGCTGGGACAGGTCACGACCTACTGGTACGACACGCTGGGGCGGCTGAAGCAGGTGGACAGCCCAGCGGTGGCGGGCGTGGTCAGCCGCACGACGTACGACTACAACGGCAATGGTGATGTGACGAGCATCACGGATGCCGAAGGCCGGTCGGTCAGCTTTGAGGCGGATGCCTGGGGCAACATGGTTCGCCAGCGCGATGCGGCGGGCAACGTGGTGCGGCGTGTCTTCAATGCGCAGAACCAGTTGCTCAGCGAGACGGTGGCCACCGCAGGAGAGCCGGCGGCGTCGGCCGCGGCGACACGCTATGTGTACGACGCCAGCGGCGTCCGCTTGCGCTTTGTGCTCAGCGCAGAAGGCCGGGTGACGGAGTACCGCTACGGGAGCAATGGGCTGCGCACGGCCAGCATCCAGTATGCGGACGGGCGGTTCAGCCTGGGCGGGCGCAGCTATGAGAGCGTGCCGACGGAGGCGGAGCTCAACAGCTGGGTGTCGACGCAGGACCGCAGCAAGACCCAGCGCGCGGACAGTCGGTACGACTGGCGTGGCCAACTGCTGGCGTTGACGACCTATGGCACGGTCGATGCCAATGGCAATGGCGTGTTGGACGGCACGCAGGCGGTGACGCAGTACGTCTATGGCACGGTGGGCCTGCTACTCAAGACCATCGATGCCCGCAACGGGGTCACGCAGTACACCTATGACGGGCTGGGCCGGATGCTGACCAGCTCCAATGCGCTGAACCAGCTCAGCACGACAAGCTATGACGATGCGGGTGGTGTCGTGACATCCCGCCTGTTCAATGGGCGGGTCAGCACCAGCACCTACGACAGGATCGGGCGATTGGTCTCGGTGATCGAGAGCGATGCCAGCGCTGCTGCGGCGAGGTGGAAGGCCAGCGGGGTGAGCCTGGATGGTAGCGGTGTCGTCAAGACAACGACCACGGCGGCCTGGGATGCCGGCATGACCTCGACGCAAGGCATCGCCGGTGGCGCCAGCGTGAGCTTCCGGGCGACGCAGACCAATGCCTTCGTGATGGTGGGGCTCAAGACCGCCCCTGACAGCGGCTACAGCCCTACCAGCCTGAACTGGGGGCTCTATCTCTACGGCGATGGCAGCCTGCGCTACACGGTTGGCGGCACGCCGACGACCGTCGGCAGCTATGCGGTTGGGGACTTGCTCGCCGTGACGCACGACGGCACGACGGTGCGCTATTTCAAGAACGGCCAGCTGCTGGCCAGCCTCTCGGCGCCCACGACGCAGGCACTCTATGCCGCGACCTCCCATCACACGGCCGGGAGCAAGGTCGATGACTTGCGCTTCGAACCTTACACGGGAACTGGCCGTGGCATCGATGCGGGCACGGCCTCCTTGTGGAAGGCCAGTGGCGCGAGCCTGAATGGCGGCAGCGTCGTCAAGACAACGACCACGGCGGTCTGGGATGCCGGCGTGACCTCGACGCAAGGCATCGCCGGTGGCGCCAGCGTGAGCTTCCGGGCGACGCAGACCAACGCCTACGTGATGGTGGGGCTCAAGACCGACCCGGATGGCGGCTACGGCTCGAGCAGCCTGAACTGGGGGCTCTATCTTTGCGGCGATGGCAGCCTGCGCTACACGGTTGGCGGCGCGCCGACGCCCGTCGGCACCTATGCGGTGGGGGACTTGCTCGCCGTGACGCACGACGGCACGACGGTGCACTATTTCAAGAACGGCCAGCTGCTGGCCAGCCTCTCGGCGCCCACGACGCAGGCACTCTATGCCGCGACCACGCATTACACGGCGGGCAGCAAGGTCGGCGATTTGCGCTTTGAGCCCAATGCCGGTGCGGATCTGCTTGGCGAAGGAGGCATGACAGTCGATCTTCATGACGCCAGCAAGAGCGGCGGCACACCCTACGAATGGAGTTCGTCCGTACGATCCAGGATTGGCTACACCGGCGGAGCCAGCGTCAGTTTCCGCGCTGCGCAGACAGAGAAGCACTTCATGGTGGGTCTGAACAGCGACCCCAGCACCGACGCTGGCTACCGGGGCTTGGACTGGGCGATGTACTGCAACCCAGGCGGTCAACTCCATGTCTACGAAAGCGGCGTCTACAAGGGCGGTATCGGCGACTACGCAGCGGGTGACGCACTCTCCGTGAGCTATGACGGCAAGGCCGTCAACTACATCAGGAATGGGGTGGTGCTTCGCAGTGTTGCGGCAGTCATTGCGCAGCCGCTTTACGCGGACTCGTCCTTCCATGGTCCTGCAGCGAAGGTCACCGACCTGGTCTTTGAAGGCGGGCCGATTGTCAGCGCAGTCCGCAACAGCTACGACGTCGGCGGCCGACTGCGCATGACGCAAAGCGCCACCGGGGCGCGCCAGTGGTACTTCTACGACGAGGCGGGCCGCAAGGTGGCCAATGTCAATGCGCTGGGTCTGCTGACGGAGTTTGTCTACAACAAGGCCGGGCAGCTGCTGCAGACGGTGGACTACGCCACCCAGGTGGACCTGACGCGGCTGGTGGACGCCCGCGGCCAAGCCAGCAGCCTGAGCCTCGCGGACATCCGGCCCGCCGCGGCTGGCGGCGACCGCAAGCAATGGTCAATCTACGACGGCGCGGGGCGGCTGGCCAAGACGGTGACGCCCACCAGCAGTGCGGGCCAGGGCAGCGTCACCGAGTTCAGCTATGACCCCAGCGGCCGCCTGCTGATAACGCGCCGCTTTGCCAGCACAGTGTCGACGTCGGACTGGGGGGCGTCCCCCAGCCTGGCCCAGGCCACGCCCGGCGCCAGCGCGCAGGACCAGCTCCTGCGCAGCTTCTATGACCAGGATGGTCTGGCCGTGGGCAGCCTGGACGCCCTCGGCAGTCTGGTGGAAAACCAGTACGACGCGGCGGCACGCAAGGTGGCGCAGGTGCAACGCACGCTGGCCGCCAGCGCAGCGCAGCTGGCCCTCGCACAGAGCGCCAGCACGGCACTGGCCCAGGTGCGCCCGGCCGACAGCGGCAATGACCAGAAGGTGCTGAGCTTCTACAACGCCCGGGGGCAGTTGGTCGGGCAGTTGGACGGCATGGGCGTGTTCACCGAGACGATCTACGACGCCTCCGGCAATGTCAGCACCCAGCAGCGCTACAGCGTGGCCACGGCGGGCTTCAGCGTCGGCAGTGCCCTCTCCAGCGTGCGCAGCGCTGCGGGCGCTGTGCTGCAGAAGACCTCGTATGAGTATGACGTGCTGAACCGTGTGCTCAAGCAGCGGGTCGACCCCGACGGCATGAACCTCACCACCACCACGATCTATGACGATGCGCATCGGCAGCTGCTGGTGACCAGTCCGCTGGGCGTCACGGATGTCACGCAGTTCGACGTCAACGGGCAGGTCGAGCGCGTGACGAAAGACAGCGCCAGGCTGAAGTTCAGCACCCATTACAGCCATGACGCCGAAGGACGGCTGCTGAGCAGCACGGATGCCAACGGTGTCGTCACGAACTACAGCTACGACGCCCTGGGACGCAAGGCGACACAGACGGTGGATCCCAAGGGCGTGAACCTTGTCACGAGCTACAGCTATGACAAGCAGGGAAACCTGGCGCGCGTCACCGATCCGCTGGGGCTGCACACGCGCTATGTGTACGACGAATCCGGCCGCCTGCGGTACACGCTGGACCCCGCCAATGGCTTGACAGAGAACCGCTACGACGGGTTGGGCAAGCTGAGCGCCACGGTGCGCTACCTCGCCAAGCAGGCGGGCTTCCAGACCGTTGAGCATGCCCAAGGCTTGATCAGCAACAGTGTGGTCAATGTCGTAGCGACACCCGGTGGGGATCAGGTGACGCGCTACGCCTATGACGCAGCCGGTCGCCAGACCCACAGCGTGGACGCCACGGGCGCCGTGACGCAGTACGAGTACGACGCCGCCGGGCAGTTGGTGGCGAAGAAGGAGTTTGCCAACGCAATCGGGCTACCGGCCGCCGGCAGCGAAGACGGGCAGACGCTGGTGGTCAAGGGCGACTACGCCGGCATGTATGCCACCACGTATGCGGACATCGACCCGGGCAAGACCTACAAGGTCCGCGCGCGTCTGCGCCAGCTCTCGGGCAAGGGCTACATCTACAGCGGGGTGATACCCAAGGACGCCAGCGGCAACACGTTCAGTTCGAACGGGTGGTACCTGTACTCGGCGGTATCCGGGCACCTGCTCACGCCCGAGGAAGGGTGGCAGACCTACGAGGGCACGATCAGCGGCATCGCCGCCGCTGGTGTGTACGACACAAGCAAGTTCCTGTACGGCACCGAGTCCGCCGCCGCACTGCTGATCTACAACTACGCAGGCAACGAGGGCAGCACGGATCTGGGCCGCCTGGTCGAAGTGGACTCCGTGGAGCTCATCGATATGAGCACGGGTGCCGTGGTGTCTGGCGGCAAGATGGCAGCGGGTGCGGCTGGCTGGGCGCTGGATCGATCGGTCTCGGGTGCCTATGGGAGCGGCAGCGTCGGTACGCTCACCGCGACGCAAGTTGTGGAGCGACTTCGTCCCTCCGCAGCTGACCGCGTGACCCGTTACGCCTACGACGCGGCCGGTCGCCAGACCCACAGCGTGGACGCGTTGGGCGCCGTGACGCAGTACGAGTACGACGCCGCCGGGCAGTTGGTGGCGAAGAAGGAGTTTGCCAACGCGATCGGGCTGCCGGAGGCCGGCTCCAGCGATGGAGCAACGGTTGCACTGGGCGGTCAGTACACCTGGCTCAACAACAAGGTCTTTGTCGGCATCGACACCAGCAAGACCTACAAGGTCCGCGCCAAGCTGCGTCAGCTCAGCGGTACGGGCAGCGTCTACGTTGGCGTGATCACCAAGGACGGCAATGGGGCGATCCAAGCCAGTAACGTCCAGGGGACCTTTTCCTATTGTGCAGTGCAGGGAAAGGAGATCACGCCAGAGATGGGGTGGTTGACGTTTGAAGGCACGATCACCGGCGAGACCGCAATCGCCGTCGGCGCCTCGTACAACAAGTTCTTTGCCGGGGCCAAGACAGCGTCCCCGCTGCTGCTCTACAACTACAGCGGCAACACGCGGCCCAGCGATCTGGGACGCTTGGTGGAAGTCGATTCGCTGGAGTTGATCGACGTGGCCACCGGCACCGTCATCAACGCCAACGCCGCCATGGCGGCGGGGAGCGAGTCCTGGGATGTGGTCGGCTCGATCAAGGGCTTTGCTGGCGTCAGCCTGTCGTTCAGTGCTGACGACATCCGTCAACGGCTGCGCCCTGACGCCGCGGACCGCGTGACGCGCTACACCTATGACGCGGCAGGACGCCAGACCCACAGCGTGGATGCCGCAGGCGCCGTGACGCAGTACGAGTACGACGCTGCAGGCCATCTGGTGGCGAAGAAGGAGTACGCCAACGCCATCGGCCTTCCCGAGGCCGGCTCCAGTGATGGGGCGACGGTGGCACTGGGCGGCCACTACGGCATGCTCAACAGCAAGGTCTTTGTCAGCATCGACACCAGCAGGACCTACAAGGTCCGCGCCAAGCTGCGTCAGCTCAGCGGCACGGGCAGCGTCTACGTTGGCGTGATCACCAAGGACAGCAATGGGGCAATCCAAGCCAGCAACGTCCAGGGGTCCTTTTCCTACTGCGCGGAGCAAGGAAGAGAGATCACGCCGGAAATGGGGTGGGTGACGTTCGAAGGAACAATCACTGGAGAGACCGCAATCGCCGTCGGTGCCTCGTACAACAAGTTCTTTGCCGGGGCCAAGACGGCGTCCCCCCTGCTGCTCTACAACTACGGTGGCAACACGCGGCCCGGTGATCTGGGGCGCTTGGTGGAAGTCGATTCGCTGGAGCTGATCGACGTGGCGACCGGCACCGTCATCAATGCCAACGCCGCCATGGCGGTGGGGGGCGAATCCTGGGCCGCGGCCGGCTCGATCCAGGGCTTTGCTGGCGGCAGCCTATCGTTCAGGGACGACGACATCCGCCAACGACTGCGCCCTGACGCGGCGGACCGTGTGACGCGCTACGTTTATGACGCGGCCGGTCGCCAGACCTACAGCGTCGACGCCGAAGGCTACGTCAGCGAGCAGCGCCTTGATGCGCAGGGGCGCGTGACGCAGACCCTGCGCTACACCACCGCACCGTCGGCGACGGTGCTGGAGAAGCTCGCCCGCACATTGGATGCCAGCGCGCTCGGCAGCGCCATCACCACCAGCGAGCGCCAGTACGACGCTGCGGGCCGCCTCGTGCGCGAGCTCGACGCCGAGCGTGTGGAGCGCCGCTATGAGTACGACGACGCCGGCCGTCTTGTCCTGCGGACCGACGCCGCCGGCCTTCCCGAGGAGCGCCGCACGCGCTACGGCTACGACGCCGCAGGCCGTCTCACGCGCAAGACCGAGGCCGACGGCAGCGCCGTCGCGCGCAGCTGGGTCTACGAATACGATGCCCTCGGTCAACTCGTGACCGAGTTCGACCCGCGCGCCCAGCAGCTCACGGAGCAGGACGATGCAAGCGCACGCCAGCTGCGCCAGCGCCTGGGCTACAGCGCCGAGCTGGGCAAGCTTGATGCGTCCGCGCGGCGAGCGCTGCGGCTGAGCCACGCCAGCCACTACACCTACGACGCGGTCGGGCGGCAGCTGACCCGCACGGATGCCCTGGGCGGCGTCACCACCACGCGCTACGACGCCCTGGGTCAAGCCGTGGCCCAGGTGGACGCCATGGGCAGCACCCGCTACTGGGTCTACAACGCCCAAGGCCGTGTCGTGCAGGAGATCGACGCCGAGCGCTACCTCACGCTGCATCGCTACGACACGCTGGGCAATCGCATCGAGACCGTGCAGGTGAACGCCCGCGTGCAAGGCAGCTTGCGTGACGGTGTGGCGGTGCGCCTGGGAGCGGGCGGCAATGCCGGCGATGGCGCCTGGGTGCCGCTGGACGTCGAACGCGATGCCCACAGCAGCCGTCGCTACGATGCACTGGGCCGCGTGCTCAGCGACACCGATGCCGCAGGCAACACCGAACGCGTCGAGTACGACACCTTTGGCGATCGCACCGCCATGATCAACCGACTCGGTGCACGCGCCACCCTGCGCTATGACCGCCGGGGACTGCTCCTTGCCGAGACCCTGCCCGTACAAGCGCCTGACGCCCAGGGCCAGCTGCGCGACGTCACCCATCGCTACGAGTACGACGCGCTGGGCCTGCGCACACGCAGCATTGAAGCCGAGGGGCTTCCCGAACAGCGCATTACCGAGATGCGCTACAACCGCCGCGGCCAGCTGCTGCAGCGCATAGGTGCGGCCTACACCACGGTCGATGGCACCCTCAGCACCCCGTTGGACAGCTTTTCCTACGACGCCCTGGGCCGCGTCATCGAGCAGCGCGCCCATGCCCAGTGGGTAAATGGACAGGCCGTGGGCGGCCGCCGCTCGCTGGCCTACTACAACGCCCTCGATCAGAAGATCGCGGAACTCTCCGCTGATGGCGTGCTGGGGCGCTTCGAGTATGACGCGGCCAGCAACATCGTGCGCCAGACCGTGCATGCGACCCGCATCGCCCTGCCCTCCACTGCTGGTGCTGAGGTCCCGGCAGTCGCCGAGCATTTCAACGACCGCAGCCTGCAGACCGACTACGACGCCCTCAACCGCAAGATCGCGGTACGCGTCGAGCGCCTCTACACCTGGGAGGAAGGCCAGCGGGTGGATTTGCTGCAGGCGGCCACCGTCACACTGGAGCGCAATCGCTACGACGCCAAGGGCCGCCTCATTGAACACATCGATGGCCGCGGCAACGCCTCGCACGACTACTTTGACGCCCTGGGCCGACGCGTGCTCAGCATCGACGCCCTGGGCGCTGTCACGGCCTGGGACTACGAGCGCGGCGCGCTCGCCACCGCCACGCGAGAGACCCGTTACGCCGCCATGCTGAGCGGGCCCATCGACGCCCAAGCCAGCCTGGGCGACGCCGCCGTGCTGCGCCAACGCGTCGCCACCCAGGCCCGCCCCGACAAGACGGCGGACCGCATCACCGTGTTCCAGCTCGACGCCCTGGGCCGCGTGCTCGAGAAGCGCATCAAGGACGTCACGCAAGATCTGGTTGACGCCCAGGGGTCCCGCACCCAAAGCACCGCCGACGCCGTCACCACCTATGCCTACAACGGCCTGGGGGCGGTCACGCAAATGCGCGAACTGGCCGCCGTGACCCTGGATGTGCAGGGACAGCGCCAGGAACGCTGGGAGCAGACCGACACCAGCTACGACGGAGTGGGTCGGGAAACCCTGCGCAGCAGCCCCGAGCGCAGCGACGCCAATGGGGCACGAGTGCGCCCTCGCGTCCAGACCCGCTACGACGGCTTGGGCCAGATCCGCACCCAGCGCCAGCTCGGAACCAACGATGCCAGCGACACCGATGACCGCGTCACCCACTACGAGTACAAGGCCGGCTTGCTGATCGCCGAGCGCGACGCCGCCAATGCGCTCACCACCTACGCCTACGATGCACTGGGCCAGCTCGTGCGACGCACCGCCGTGCTTGTGCACCAGGACGCCAGCACCACCCGCGACCTCGTCAAGATCTACGGCTACGACGCTGCCGGGCGCCTCAGCAGTGAAACCGACCAGGACACCGGCGAAGTGCGCGACACCCGCTACAACGCCTTCGGTGAGATCGAGGCCAAGGGCCTGAACGGCCGCTGGTATGAAAGCGCCGAGTACAGCGCCCTGGGCAAGGTCATCAAGACCAACGCTGGCGACGGCGCCACCAAGTTCTACCTGCAGGACGCCAACGGCAACACTACCCGGGAGATCCGCGTCTCTGGCTTCATCCAGACCGCCCCCGCCACGCTCACCCTCGCCCAGGCCGCCACCCATCCCCTGCTTTACAGCCACCGCTACGTCTACGACGCCCGCAACCAGCTCATCAAGACCATCGACCCGGAGATCCAGCAACTGGCCTCATCCAGCACGATGGTGTCGCAGTACAACCAAGCCTATGTACCTCCGTGGTCACCGATCGGTCTCGATCCAAGCGGTGGTGGCTATTGGGAGCGGGCTAAGGTCTCTGCGGTGCCGCCCGGCACGCAAACGGCCTATACCAACTTCAGCCTTGGCTACAGCGCAATCGACGGAGTAAATGTCAGCGTCCCCAGCCAATACATCCAGAACTATGGTGCCAGCGGGGTTTCCCGTGTTGAGAACAATGTACTGAAGAACAACATCGCCAGAATCACCGAATACAAGTACAGGAAGATCGGTAGCACAAGCTGGATCAGCGCCCCAGAAATCAGCAAGACCACGCTTGGCGGACAAAGCGATGGCGACTATGAGTATCTTGCCTTGCGCGGGTCTGAAAGCACCTATTTCCACGGGAAATTCGGATACAAAGAAGGCGCCATCACCCCTGACGATGGATACATCTACGCCAAAGCCTATCGCGGCACGATCGCGGTTCAATGCCGCTCGGACAATCCGCCGACGCTGCTGATCAATGGCCAGACACTCAACCCCGTTTCCATGAGCAATCGGGTGGCGCTGTTTGACATCGACAAGCTCCGCCAGGCTGCAGGCGTCTCCATATCTGAAAGCAAATCGATCCGCATATTCATCACGGAAGCGGAGACCATCAATACCGCTGGTGACAGCGTGCGAAAGATTCTCTCTGAAATTGAGACCGGCCTGACTTTCTACAACAAATTGCCGGCGCTTGACGACGCCACGTCATTCCATATTGCCACAGATATAGATTCAGGGTTGACGAGAGGATTTCAGCACCCCCTGATCTTGAACGTGGGAGACATCAGCCCCAACAGCGTGCTTCGCCTTACCCCTGCTGGCGGCGGTACGGCAAGCTATACCTTGAATACCAGCAGCGGGCGCGTCACACTGGACCGGGGGAATATCATCCTCTACTTGGCCGATTGGACGCTCCCTAACAGTCTGCGACCCGTCTCCATCGAGCTGGTGGACCCGGATGCCGGCCGCAAGATCAACCTTGATGTAACGCTGCAGCAGGACTCTGTACGTTATTTAGTTAACCCTTCCAGCGGCAATGAAACGTCGCTGCGCCGCGATCGTGTTAGTTTGTCAGTCCCGGGATCAAACTACTGCACCATCAAGATGCAAGCCTCTGATGGCAAGGGCGGAGAGATTGAAATCAAGCTCAAGCGAACGGATATCAGCCGCGCTTTCATCTGGGATTTCAGTTCATATCCGGCGGGATTGGAATACAATTTCCGCTATGTTTCGTGGACAGGCACATGGGACGGCGGCCCCACCGACACGGTTGGCGGAGGCACCATCCTGAAGAATCCGGATGGCACGGTCACTATCAAAGACGATCCCCTCAATGGGAGCTACGTCAAGCCGGCCTACATCAGTTTTAGTCACGACGGCACCAGCTCTTATCGCTATACGATCAAGAGCATGGGAGCCACCGCCGCCATCCAGGGCATTGGGGATCGTGTTAGTTTGTCAGTCCCGGGATCAAACTACTGCACCATCAAGATGCAAGCCTCTGATGGCAAGGGCGGAGAGATTGAAATCAAGCTCAAGCGAACGGATATCAGCCGCGCTTTCATCTGGGATTTCAGTTCATATCCGGCGGGATTGGAATACAAGTTCCGCTATGTTTCGTGGACAGGCACATGGGACGGCGGCCCCATCGACACGGTTGGCGGAGGCACCATCCTGAAGAATCCGGATGGCACGGTCACTATCAAAGACGATCCCCTCAATGGGAGCTACGTCAAGCCGGCCTACATCAGTTTTAGTCACGACGGCACCAGCTCTTATCGCGATACGATCAAGAGCATGGAAACCACCGCCGCCATCCAGGGCATTGGGGATAGAATTTTCCTGCAAGGCGCCAATCTGATACCCCAAACTGGCTCACACCTTTATCAGATGACTTACACCGGCCACCGCAGCGTTGAAGCTGCCGGTGAGCCGGTCACGTCTGGGAGCCTGGTGGTGCGTGTGTTTGCTGACGGCACACATGTCGTTTATGAGAACAATGCCGACTACAACTCTCTGCCCATCAATTTCTACGTCAAGGGCCGGCAACTCGAAAAAATTGCCCTCCGGCTCACGGACCCGGCAACCAAGAAGAGCCAGTTCTTCTACCCGCTCGGGAAATGGGTTCCGCCTGAAGGGAACAAGCTCGGCTACACCCATTTCAGCGTCGACGCACGCAGCATCAGCAGCCCGCAAAGCTCTCTTGAATATGACTTGATCGTCCTGGACGATAAGGGCCAGGTCCTCAAGGAAGGAGATGCCGAGATTCTCCAGCATGGGAAAATCAAGTTTTCCAGCGATGGGTCGAGCCAACCCAAGGTCCTCGAACGCATCATCACGCTGGAATCCAAGCCCGGCGTGACGATCACCCGCCGCCAGAAATTCAACGCCTTTGGCGAGATCAGCGAGGAGGCAGACGACCGCGTGCTGGAGCGCATGACGGCGATGTTGCGCCTGGTGTCCGGGGACGCCTTAGCCGTACCGACGGATACCCAGAAGGCGGCAGCACGCAACCAGTTCCACTACAACGCCCTGGGCAAGCTGGTGGAGAAGGTCGAACCGGAAACCTACCGGACAGAGCGCAACGGCTACCGCTGGCGTGCACGGCCGCTCACGAGCTATGGCTACGACCTCCTGGGCCGGCACACCACCACCTTGGACGCCGCAGGCAACCTCACGCGACTGAGCTATGCCGAAGGCGCCCGCGGGGACACCAGCGCGGCCGAGTACACCTTTGATGCCGCCGGAGGCAGCGCGCAGGCCTACAACAGCCGCGTGGGCGGCGTCACCCGCGTCCAGCGCAACGTTTTCGGCGATGTCACCCGCATCACCGATGGCGAGGGCCAGGTCACGGAACAGGAGCACGACGCCATGGGCCGGCTGCTGAGCGTGCGCCAGCGCAACGTGCTGCGCCTGCGCTTCAACGGCAGCAGCACCGTCCAGGAGCGCCGAGACATCACCGCCTTCTACGCCTACGACGAGCTGGGTCGGCGCCTGCGCAGCACCGATGCCCTGGGCAACACCAGCGCCACGCGCTACGACAGCCTGGGCCGCATCGTGGCCACCACCTCGGCACAGGGCTTCGTCACCCGCTACAGCTACGAGGCCTTGACGCCCACCCTCCCCGCCAACCCCAACCCCACGCTGCTCAACACCATCGCTGCGCTGCGAAAGACCACCACCACCGCCGACGGCCACACACTCAAGGACGAGACCGACCACTTCGGCCACCTGCTCACCCACACCGACATGAGTGGGGGACTCACGACCTACACCTACAGCCAGGGAGCCCAGGTTGTCAGCAAGAAGGGCAGCAATGGCGCGCTCTTCAACGTCCAGTACGACTACTACGCCAATGGCTACCTGCGCACGCTCACGGACTTCGGGAGCAGGTCCCAGCACATCTACACCTACGACAATGCTGGCAACCGCGTCACCGAGGGCTACCACACCTACGTCGGCGACATCCCCCTGGTC
>NZ_JBPZGY010000026.1:0-25023 GCF_051857535.1 Roseateles sp. DB2
ACGAGCGGCCTCATCTGTCGCTGAAAATGCAGACGCCCGATGCAGTGCATCGGGCGTCGATGGCCGGCTGACGCCGGCCTTGTTCAACCGTTCTGAGTGTCAACCTAATTCAGGACGGGTCACCTGCGCCGCCGCCAGAGGGCGGCGACAGGTTCACACCTTGAAGTAGTCGCGGTACCAGGCCACGAAATTGGCAACGCCCTGGGGCACCGGCATGGCCGGCTTGAAGCCGGTCCAGGCGGCGAGTTCCTCGACGTCCGCATGCGTGGCCGGCACGTCGCCGTCCTGCAGGGGCATGAAGTTCTTCTGCGCCTCGCGGCCCACGGCCTGCTCGATGGCCTGGATGAAGTCCATCAGCTTCACGGGATCGTGGTTGCCGATGTTGAAGACGCGGTAAGGCGCATTGGAGCGGGCCGGGTCGGCCGCCAGGGCGTCGTAGCCCTCATCAACGGTGGCCGGGCGGTCCAGCACGCGCACCACGCCCTCGGCGATGTCGTCGATGTAGGTGAAGTCGCGGATCATCTGGCCGTGGTTGAACACGTCAATGGGCCGGCCTTCGATGATGGCCTTGGTGAAGAGGAACAGGGCCATGTCCGGCCGGCCCCAGGGTCCGTAGACCGTGAAGAAGCGCAGGCCGGTGGTGGGCAGGCGGTAGAGATGGCTGTAGGTGTGGGCCATCAGCTCATTGGCCTTCTTGGTGGCGGCGTACAGGCTCACCGGGTGATCCACGCCGTGGTGCTCCGAGAAGGGCATGCGCACATTGCCGCCATACACGCTGGAGCTGGACGCATAGGCCAGGTGCTGCACGCCGCTGTGGCGGCAGCCTTCCAGGATGTTCATGAAACCGACGATGTTGCTGTCGATGTAGGCGTGCGGGTTCTGCAGCGAGTAGCGCACGCCGGCCTGCGCGGCCAGGTGCACGACGCGGTCGAACTTCTCCTCGGCAAAGAGACGGGCCATGCCCTCGCGGTCCTCCACCGACATCTGGACGAAACGAAAACCCGGGCGGCCCTGCAGGCGGGCCAGGCGGTCGCGCTTGAGCTGCGGGTCGTAGTAGTCGTTCAGGTTGTCCAGACCCAGGACTTCATCGCCACGGGCGAGCAGGATCTGGCTGACGTGCATGCCGATGAAACCGGCGGCACCGGTGACGAGAACTTTCAAGCAAAACCCCGAGATTTGTTGGCACATGGGCACAGCCCCAGACATGGCCAGGGCGGGCGCTCGCTATTTTGACCGACACTTCGAAGCCCTGCCTCACCCGTTCGTGGGGCCTGTCTTGCCCGCCGCACCCGCCGTCCTGTGTCCCCACTGCCGCCACCCGCTTCCCGGGCCACTGAATTCCCCATGCAGGAGACACGTCTCTTTGGCGTGCGCCTGCATGCCGGTTGCGTCGAGGGCGTGCTGCAGACGCTGCTGGCCTGGGCCTCGCAGGGCCGTTCGGTCACGGTGTGCCTGGCCAACGTCGACATGCTCACTCAGGCCCGGCGTCGCCCCGCGCTGGCCGCCGCACTGGACGAGGCCACGCTGGTGCTGACCGACGGCATGCCCCTGGTCTGGGCCCTGCGCAGCCTGGCCGGCCTGCGGACCGTCGAGCGCATCAGCGGCCCCAGCCTTACGCAGGCCCTGCTGGCGCAGGCCCAGCTCCAGCGGCTGCCGGTCTATTTCTATGGCGGCGGCACAGCGGAACTGGCCCGTCTGGAGCAGAACCTGCGGCTTCGCTTCCCGGACCTGCTGATCGCGGGCACCGAGTCGCCGCCCCTGTTGCCCGAGGAGCCGCCGGAGGACGCGGCAGCGCTGGCGCGCATCCGGGCTTCCGGTGCCCGCCTGGTCTTCGTGGGCCTGGGCTGCCCCAAGCAGGAATTCTGGATGCGCCTCCATGCCCCCCGCCTGGACGCCGTCTGCCTGGGCGTGGGCTACGCATTCCCCCTGCTGGCCGGCACGCAGACGCGCGCCCCAGCCTGGATGCAGCGCAGCGGCCTGGAGTGGCTGTACCGGCTGGCGCAGGAGCCCGGCCGCCTGTGGAAGCGCTACCTCATCGGCAACAGCCAGTTCCTGGGTCTGTGCCTGGCCGCCCTGCCTGGGGCCCTGCTGCGACGCCTGCGCGGGAGCTAAGCCATGCGCCTGCTGATGCTGCTGCAGGGCCGCACGGTGGCAGACCAGCCGGGCTACCACCAGGGCCTGCTGCGCCTGGTGGAACAAGGCCGGCTGCAGGCGGCACAGGCCCTGCCCTATCTGGGCCCGGAGTCCACCCCGCAGGCCACCGAGCTGGCCTTTGCACAGGCCCTGCACCTCATCGCCCGCGAGGGCTACGACACACTGTGGCTCCAGTGCTACCACGGCCCCCTGCCCGATCCCCGGCCCTTCCTGAGCGCGGCCCGCCAGCGTTGCCCGGAGCTGCTGGTGCTGTGCAGCAGCGGCGACGCCTTCGGCCGCTGGATGCACCGCACCCCGGCCAGCCTGCGCCAGGCCTGCGCCGCGGCCGACCTGAACTTCCTCACCGCCCTGGGGCCGGTGGCCGATGCGGTCACCGCCGCCGGTGCGCGCAATGTGGTGCTGATGCCGCATGGCGCCTGCCAGGTGCGCTTCGCAGCCCCTCCGCCACAGCAGGAGGCGCCGCCCTTTGACGTGGTCTTCATCGGGAGCCAGCACGCAGGGCGCAATCCCTTCAACCCCATCAACCGTGCCGCCCGCCAGCGCCGGGCCATGGTGCAGGCCCTCGCCCGGCGCTATGGACCACGCTTCGGCCTCTTTGGCCGCGGCTGGGAGGGCCAGCCCGGCTGGCAGGGCCCGGTCCCCTTTGCCGACCAGCACCAGGCCATGGCCCAGGGCCGCCTGCAACTGGGGGGCTTTCCTGGCGGCCGGGCGCCCTATTACCTCTCCGACCGGCCCTACATCGCCATGGCCAGCGCGACGCCCCTGCTGGACTGCCGCCTGCAAGGCGTGGATCGACTGGCCCGCGAGGGCGAGCACTGGGCGCTCTATGACGACCTGCCCGACCTGCTGCGCCTGTGCGACCGTTCGCTGGCGCTTGGGGAGGACCTGCGCGCCATGGGCCGCGCGGCCCGCGACTACGTGCTGTGCGCACACACACAGTACCACCGCGTGAGCGAGATGCTTCGCATCGCCGCGGACCTGCGCGAGGCACGCAGCCACGGCCGCCGTCTGCCCCCGCCGGCCCCGCGCATCTTCCATGCGGGCGTGCGGCCCGAGGACGAGATCCCGCAGGTGGTCAGGGCCTGGGCAGGCTGACGGCGGACTGCCCTCGCAGGCGCAACAGCGGCCGCTCCACCAGCCTATGGCAGGCCAGCCCGGCCACCCCCGTGCCTGCGATCACGCCCAGCGCCGCCAAGTCTGCATCCAAGCCCGGCCACAGGTGCAGCAGACGGTACAGGGCGGGAATGCTCAGCGCCTGGATCAGGTAGATGCTGTAGGAGGCATCCCCCAAGCGCTGTGCCGGTGCCCAGCGGGTCTGGCGCAGGCCCAGGGCACCCATCACCAGCAGGGCGCAGGGCAGGCCCCAGTGCCACAGGCGCAGCGCAGGGGCCGGCTGCCCCAGGGAGGCCAGCAGACCCAGCGCACCCAGACCCAGCAGCCAGGGCGCCCAGGGCCGCCGGGTCGGCAGCCGGCGATGCAGGGCGGCCAGGCCCATGCCCAGCAGGAACTCCAGCCCCAGCGCATCCGCACCCAGCGCGATCAGGCCTGCCAGGCCCAGGCCCACGCACAGTGCCGGCCCACACCGCCAGGGCAGCAGCAGGCCCAGCGTGAAGAGGGCATAGAAAGCCATCTCCCATTCCAGCGTCCAGCCCAGCCACAGCACCGGCGGCCGCCCCAGCCAGGCGCCGGACACAAAGCCCAGCGAAGCCAGCACCTGCCGGCCATCCGCCAGCGCGCCGTGAAAAAGCCCGGGGCGCAGTGCCTGCAGCAGCAGCACCGCGAGCGTCAGCAGCCAGTACAGCGGCACGATGCGCCAGAGCCGGTCGGCCAGGAAGCGCGCGGCCGTGCGGGGGCGCCGCTGCTGGGTGTAGACCATCACGAAGCCGGACAGCACGAAGAACAGGTCCACGCCCCAGGCGCCCCAGCCCCACAGCGGCGCCAGCGCCTGTACCGGCCGCTGCTGGTGACCCGCGGCCTCGATGACGTGGAACAGCACCACCGCCAGCGCGGCGACGGCGCGCAGGGCCTGCAGATTGCCAAGCCGCGCATCCTGAGCGTCAGCGGAGCAGGTCTTCATAGAGCTGACTGAGCTGGCGATAGTTGGCATCGGCGCTCCAGTGCATGCGCTGGTGCTGGCGGGCAGCCTGGCCCCACAGGCGGGCGTCCTCGGGGCTGTCGAGCACCCGCCGCATTGCCGCGGCCAGGGCGGCCGGATCACCGGGCTCGAAGAGCAGGCCCGTCCGCGCCTGCTGGACCAGCTCAGGCATGGGGCCGTGGTTCGCCGCCAGCACGGGCAGGGCGCAGGCAGCCGCCTCCACCAGCGTACGTGGGAACATCTCGAAGGCGAGGCTGGGCAGCACCAGGGCCTGAGCTCGCCGCATGTGCGCCTGCACGTCCGGCGCAGGCAGCGCCCCCAGCAGTACCAGGCGCGGATGGGACTGCAGCGCCGTCCGCAAGGGACCGTCGCCGATCACGGTGATGCGCTCGCCCGCGGGCAGGGCATCGGCCGCCTGGGCCAGCAACTGCAGGCCTTTTTCCTCGGCGAGACGGCCCACGAACAGCAGGCCGCGCCTGGCCGGCTCGGATGGATCCGGCTCCGGCGGGCTGTCCACGAAATGCGGCTTGACCACGATGCGCTCGGCCGGCAGACCGCCCCGGATGAACAGCGTGCGGGCGAATTCGCTCAGCGCGATGTAGCGGCTGACCTGGCTCGCCCAGGTGCCCAGCAGGCGGTGCAGCTGCGTCACACCAGCCACCAGGGCCGTCTCCAGGGCGCTGTCGCGGTAGCAGCGGTGCACGACGCCGCGCCAGGGCAGCCGGCCTACGCAGTCCGTGCAGGGGCGGCCGTCCCGCAGCATCAGGGCCTGGGGGCAGACCAGGCGGGCGTTGTGCAGCGTCAGCACCACGGGAAGGCCGTGACGCCGGGCGGCCCGGAACACCGAGGGCGAGATCAGGGGCCAGGTGTTGTGCACGTGCACAATGTCGGGGCCCTGCCCGGCGATGAGGCGGTCCAGCTCGCGCGTCGTGGCGGTGGACCAGAAGGCCTGCGCGGCGCCGCGCCAGCGTGGCAGGCCGTGCAGCTCATCGTTGTGCCTTTCGTGGCGCAGCACGCGGTGGCCGCGGCTCTCCAGCAAGGCCGCTTCGCTCTGCACGACGGCATCCTCGCCACCCGGCTGCTGGTAGCGGTTGTGCACCAGCAGCACCGCGGGGCAGGTCTTGCGCGAGGGGCTGGCGCTCATGCCTCCCGCCCCCGCTGCACGCAGTCCATGGCCTGCACAAAGCCCTGCGCGGCGCGATCGAAGGTCCAGCCCTCCTGCACCCGCGCCTGTGCGGCCGCGCCCAGACGGCGGCGCAGGGGCTCGTCCTGCAGCAGCGTGCAGGCGGCCTCCACCCAGTCCTCGAGGCGCAGGGGCAGGACCCGCCCGTTCACGCCGTCCAGGACCAGATCACCGGCACAGCCCGCGACCTCGCTGACCAGCACCGGCACGCCCGCGGCGCAGGCCTCGTTGGCCACCAGGCCCCAGGGCTCCCATTGGGTCGGGAACAGCAGCAGGCCGGCGCTGGCATAGAGGGCCGGCAGCTCGGCCTGCGGACGGTAGCCCAGGCACTGGAGCTCGACCTGCTCCGACAGCCGTGCCGCGGCGCGCAGCAAGTCCTCGCGCAGCGGCCCGTCGCCCAGTACCCGCAGGCGCACGCGGCGCGCCAGCCGGCGCGCGACGCCGGCCGCGATGTCCAGCGCCATCAGCGGCTGCTTGTGCGGCACCAGGCGGCCGGAGAAGAGCAGGTCCGCTTCCCGCGTGGCCGACTGTGCCGCGGCGGCGAAGCGCTCGTTGTCCACGCACAGGGGCGCCAGGAAGCAGCGCTGCGGCGCCACGCCGTGGTGCTGGAACACCCTCAGCGTGCCCGTGCCCGCCCCGACGAGCGCCGCGGCCCGCGGATAGACAAAAGCGCGCAGGCGCTGGTGCAGTCCGCTCAAGCTCTGCTCCTGGTGCCAGCTGCCGTCGCTCATCACGGCATGGGGCCGGCCGTGCCGGGCTGCCCACAGCTGGCCCAGCACAAAGGTCGGGATGAAGCCGGTGGTGACCACGACGTCAGGGGCCAGCCGGCTGAGCAGGCGCCAGACGCCGGGATCCACATGCAGAAAACGCCGCGCGCCCGTCCAGCTGGCGCCGCCCAGCACGTGCACACCATAGCCCCGCCCCTGCTCCTGCAGCGCCGGGTCCACCCAAGGCTCGGTGCAGTAGACCATCTGCAGATCCAAGTGCCGGCCCACGCGGGCCCACATGGGTGTGCGGTAGGGCACCGGCGCATTGCTCAGCACGGCCACGCGCAGGCGCTGGGGCGTGCCGCTCATGGGGCCGGCCTCCGCCAGCGTTCCAGCAGCAGGCGCAGATAGGGCCAGACGAAAAAGAGCGGCCAGGCCAGGCCCATGTGACGGCGCATCAGGCGCAGCCAGGAGCGCCAGGGCAGGCCCTTGCGCGAGAGCATCAACTGCCAGCGTCGTTCCCAGGGCAGGCTGCGGTCGTGGTAGCTGCCTGTGCGCGGGTTGTCCGAACACCAGCCCATGAAGCCCGGCGCCAGCCATACGCCCAGGCCCAGCGCACGGGTGCGCAGGGCGTAGTCGGTATCGCCCATGGCGTGCTCGAAGGCAGGGTCCAGATCCCCCACCTGCTCGCGCACCTCGCGGGGCAGCAGCACGATATTGCCGTTCATCGAATCACACAGCAGCGGCTGATCGGACGGCGCCACCAGGGTGAAGCGCGAGCGCCGCCAGCGGCTCAGGCGGCGCTCGCCGCCGTAGCTGAGCTGCCCGGTGCGCGCATCGCGTGTGGCGCCGACCACGAGGCCGAGCTGCCCCTGCTGGCGCAGCGCCTGCTCGCAGTCCAGCAGCCGAGGCAGAAAGCCCGGCTCCAGCAGCACATCGTCATTGAGCCAGAGCTGCCAGTCCGCCGCGCGCGCCAGCGGATGCTGCTGCGCCTCGTGCATGCCCCGGCACCAGTAGAGCTGCCCCGGCCCGCGCACCACGCAGACCCAGGGATGGGCGGCGGCCACGGCCTGGGCCGTGCCGTCGGTGCTGCCGTCGTCCAGCAGCACGGCCTGCAGGTCGATGCCCCGCGTCTGCAGTGCCAGGCGCTCGGGCGCCAGCGTATCCAAGCAGGCCAAGGTCTTGTCCCGCCGGTTGAAGCAGCTCATCAGCACGCACAGGGAACGCATCAGCGGGGCTTTCCTTCCGCCACGGCCAGGCGCACCAGGGCTTGGCCGATGGCGATGACATCACCGGGGCCGGCACGGCCCGCCTCTGGCGAATCGCGCAGTTCGCGGGCACCCAGGGCGCGGGCCAGCACCGGGCGACGCAGGCGCAGCGGCTCGGCGCCCGTGTGCCACAGCAGCCAGTGCACACCGTCGGCACCCTGGGTCCGGCAGGCCACCAGGCCCGGCCGGTTCAGCCAGGGCTGGCGGCAGGGACCCACACGGCGCTCCAGCAGCCAGTCCTGGACCTGGGCAAATGCGGCCAGTGCGGGGCGCGGCCGGCCCTGGTCGTCGACCAGGCCGCTGCGCCGGTTGTCCCAGGCGTATTGATAGAAGCGCTCCACGCCGGCCGCCGCGCTCAACACCAGGGCCTGGGCCAGACGGGTGGCGGCGCTGTCCCAGTCGGTCACCACGCCGCCGAGGAGCTTCTCACCCGGCGCGGCCACCTCCACGCCGGTCTCGGTGTTCCAGATCGGCAGCGCGCCCAGCCCCCGCTCGCGCTGCAGACGCTGGAGACTGACCAGGGTCTGCGCCAGCTTCAGGTTGCTCTCGGCATAGAGATGGAAGCACAGCGCCTGCACCTGGCGCTCGCCACCGGCCGAGAGGAACAAGGCCAGGCGGTCCACGCCATTGGTGAAGCCCGGCGTGCACAGAGGCGTGCCGGGCGAGACCTCGTCCAGGGCCTGGCGCGCAGCCTCGGCCATGGCCACCAGGCGGTGCACGCTGCCGGTGTAAAAGCCGCGCTGGCCGCGGTCCCGGGGCAGCTCGGACAGCAGTGGCTCGTTCCACAGCTCATAGGCCGCGATGCGCGTGCCGTAGCGCCGGGCCACCGTGCGCACATAGTCCTGCCAGGCCGTGAGGTCCCGGGGTTCGGCGCTGCAGCCCTGGGTGTAGGGGCAGGGTTCGTCGGGACGTGTGGAGTTCCAGGCGGGCGTCATGCCCAGGGTCAGCAGCACCCGGGCGCCAGCCGACTCGGCGGCGGCCACATAGGCATCGAGCCGCTCGAACTGCCAGGTCTGCGGTGCGGGCTGCAGGTTGAACCAGGTGGTTTGAGCATCCCACAGGCGCAGATGGCCCAGGGGCTGCTGCGGCCAGCGCGTGCGGCCCTCATCGTCCGGCAAGCCCAGTTCCAGGCGATGGAAGTGGGTGCCGAAGAAGGCAGGGGTGATGGTCTGGCTGCGGCCCTGGGTGGCTTGCAGATAGGGGTCGGTGCCGGCGGCCGAGGGCATGGTGCCCAGCACGATCAGCAGGGCAGCGCTGAGCAGGCGCATCAGACGATGGACCAGGCGGTGGATCAAGCTTGGGGTCAGGTCTTGCCTCCCCGGGACCGCCTGCCGCTCAGGCCACCGCATGCCGCCCTCCCCGCCAGGACACCGGCGCCCGCGCCACCGCGGCGCAGGTGGCGCCCAGGCCCAGCCACAGGCCCTGCACATAGGTCACGCCGTAGGGCACGAAGTAGACCACCAGGGTCACGGTGAGGGTGAACAGCAGCACCGGCAGCGGCTGGGTGGGGTCCGCCGCGATCCGGCGGCGCAGGCCGCGCAGCACCGCCACGAGGGTCGCCACGAAGCCGGCCAGGCCCAGCAGGCCTGTGTTGAAGACGGTCTGCACGTACATATTGTGGGCGCCGTATTCCAGCAGGCGCGGCGTGCCTTCGCTGTCGATCACGTAGCGCGAGTTGTCCGTGCCGAAGGGATTGCCGATGGCGATGGAGCGGGGCCCGAGGTCCACCCAGCGCCGCAGGATCACGCCCCAGCTCTGCAGGCGTTCGGCCGTGGTGTCCTGGCCCCGCACCGCGCGCTGGGCCGACTGGCCGATCTGCGCTGCCAGCTCCGATCTGGGGGCCAGCATCAGGGGCAGCACCACCACCGACAGGATCAGCGCGAACAGGCCCAGCTGCCGCCAGGCCGAGGCCGCGCGGCGGCCGCTCAGCAGCGGGCTCAGTGCACCGACCAGCACGGCGCCCCACACCGAGCGGTGCTGCAGCGCCAGCACATAGCCCAGCAGCACCGGCACCCACAGGCGCAGGGTGCGCAGGGCCGGCGCTGCATCGGCGAAGTAGAGCGCGCCGATCAGCAGTTGGCCCAGCAGCAGGGCGTCGTTGGACCAGATCACGCGGATGGGCCCGTCAATGTTGTAGACGCCCCCCGGCGGCAGCAGGCTGGGAATGGGGGTGTAATAGACGATCCAGCGGTAGGTGGTCAGCAGCAGCAGCACGCCGCCCAGGCCCGCCAGCCAGGACAGCAGGCGCTGCAGCAGCTCTGGCCGGTAGGGAAAGCTCATCACATAGCTGGCCACCACGACGAAATAGAAGTAATCCCGAACCTGCACGCCGGCCTTGGTGCCGAAGCTCAGCAGGCCCTGGCCCAGGCTGAGCATCACGGCGCCGCTGAACATCCACCAGCCCAGCGGGATGGCAGGCCGCTCGCCGGGGCGCAGCCAGCGCACCAGCGCGGCCGGCAGCAGGATCAGGCACATCAGGTCGCCCGGGTACAGGGCCAGGCCGATGTGCAGCAGGGGCTGGCCGCTCTGCAGGGAATCCACGAGGGCCGTGCCCAGCACCAGGGCCACGCCCATCACCAGGGACTGGATGCTGCCCAGCAGCAGCACCACCCCGCCGGCGGCCAGGAGCATGGCGACCAGCAGGGGCAGGCTCAGAAGGAACAGCAGGCTTGCATCCATGGGGCGCCAGTGTGACTCAAGCGGAGGGGGTCGAGACGGAAGCAGGCTCCTCGCAACGGAGGATGTCACGCAGATGCTGCACATAGGTCGCGGCCACGGCCTCCGCGGCGAAACGCTGGCACACCGCGCCCCGCAGCGAGCGCGACAGGGCCGCATAGCGCGCCGGCTCGGCCACGGCCAGCAGGGCCCGGGCCAGGTCGTCGGCGGATTCGACATCCGCCAGGCACTCCGGCGCCTGCAACACCCAGGGCACGGCCCCTGCCGCGCGGCCGGCCACCACCGGCAGCCCCAGGGCCATGGCCTCGGCGATGGCCATGCCGAAGGTCTCCTCGCGGGCCGGGTGCAGCAGCAGGTCCAGGCCGGACAACCGTGCCAGCAGGGCCGCGTGGGGCAGCGGCCCATGGCAGTGGATGCGCGGCTGCAGCGGCCTGAGCTCAGCCTGTGTCTCACAGAAACGGGCGGCCGGACCGCCGGCCTCGAAGCCATGCCCGAAGAGATGCAGCTCGGCTAGCGGCTCGCGCGCCGCCACCCGCGCGAAGGCCAGCAAGCCGGCCTGCGGATTCTTGCGCGCGTCCCAGCCGTTGCAGACCATGGCGATGCGCAAGGCCTCGCCACGCTGGCGGTCACGCCCCAGGGCCAGGGCCTGCGGTGCGACCGGATTTGGGATCACCACGGCCCCCGGCACCCCGTGCGCCGCCAGCTCGGCCTGCAGATAGGGCGACACCACGCTCAGCGGCGGCGCCCGCCTGAGCACCTGCCGCGCCATGCCCACCCGCAGGGCGCGGTAGAGACTCACCGTGGGCCGCGCCCAGCGGTTCATGCGGGCGACCACCCAGGGCGAGTCATGGCTGGTGACCAGGGTCGGCAGGCCGCTGTCCAGCGCCGCCCAGGCGAATTCGTAGACCCAGTGGGCATGGACCACGTCCGGCGCTGCGGCACGCAGGGCCGCCAGCAGGGCGCGACGCTCGCAGCGATAGAAGTCCAGGATGCGCCCCGGCCGGCCCTGCACCGGCCGCCAGGCGCGCGGGCGCAAGGGGCAGAAGACGGCGCGCAGGCGTGGCTGCGTCGCCGAGGCAAATTCGCGCGAAGGGCCCGCCAGCGGGAGATCGCCGCTGAGCGTGACCACCGTGACTCGATGGCCGGCGGCCAGCCAGGCCTGCACGAGGGTCAGGAGCAGGGGCGCCCCCTCGTAGCCGCGCGGCAGGGCCGCGGGCGGCAAGCCCATCAGCGGCGCCAGTTCGGCGCCGGCCACCGGCCCGCACAGAGCGATGTGCAAGGCGGGGGCGTCATCCGGCTGCGGTCGCTCATCCATGCGCCGCCTCCTTCGCCCTGGTCCAGCGCAGCAACCAGGGCCAGTGACGCTGGGCCAGCTGCAGGGCGGCCGTGTCGCGGCAGCCCCACAGCGCAAGCATGGCAGCCAGGCCCAGGCCCAGACCGCCGGCAGCGACGGCCACCAGCACCTGCAGCAGGACCGGCGCCGCAGGGCACAGGGCCAGGGCGCCGGACACGGCCAGCATGACCAGCAGGCCGCTGCCCAGCACAGCGGCATGGATGCGCAGCAGATCGCCCGCTCGCATCTGCAGCGGGCCCCGCAGCCACCCGAGGTAGGCCGCCCAGCGCAGCATTTCCACGGTCACCAGAAAGCCCACCAGCACGCGCAGCCCCTGCCCCACGAGCAGGGCCAGGCCCAGACACAGCAGCAAGGTCACGGCCGCCTGCAGCCGCAGCTTGGGGCCCAGCCAGCCCAGCGCATCGCAGGTGATGCCGGCGACGTTGGACATGAAGATCCAGGGCACGGCCAGGGCCAGCCCCTGCAGCAGCGGCACCGCAGCCTGCCACTGCGGCCCCAGCAGCAGCAGCACCAGGGGCTGGGCCGCGGCGCTGACGCCCAGGCTCAGCGCGGCGCCCAGTCCGCCGATCAGCAGAACGCCCAGGCCCAGCACCTCGCCCACCCGGGCGCGCTCGGTCTGCGTACTGGCCAGCAGGGGGAAGAGCACCCGGCCGACGATGCCCGCCAGCTTCTCGGTGGGCAGTTGGGCCAGCAGGCGGGCGCGGCTGTAGAGGCCCAGGCTGGCATCACCCAGGGCTCGGCCGATGACAGCCGTATCGGCGTTGCCCCCCACCAGCTCGACCAGGCCGATGAGGGCGTGGCGCCCGCCATAGCCCAGCAGGCCACGCCAGTCGCCCTGCAGGCTGGGCCGGCAATCGGGTCGGGCCAAGGCCAGCGACAGCCCGGCCTGCAGCAGGGCCTGGCCGAGTTGCGCCGCCACCAGGGCCCAGACGCCCCAGCCCGCCCAGGCCGTGGCGAGGCCGACGAGGCCGTAGCCCAGCGCATAGGACGCGCCATCCACCGCTGCCAAGGCCTTGAAGCGCAGGCGGCGGCGCAGCAAGGCCGTTGCCACCAGGGCCATGGCATTGAGGGGCAGCTGCAGGGCAAGCACCTGCAGCACCGCGGCCAGCGAGGCCTGCCCGGCCCACCGCGCCACCAGGGGCGCCAGGAGTGCGGTCAGGGCCGCGCAGGCCAGGCTCAGCAGCAGGGCCAGCGTCCAGGCCAGGCGCTGGGTCAGGACGTCCAACTCGGACCGCTGCACCAGGGCCGGGGCCAGGCCGGACTGGCTGACATAGGCCAGCAGGTTGAGGGCGGCCAGGGCCAGGGCCATCAGGCCGAAGTCGGCCGGCGTCAGCAGGCGGCCCATGCAGGCCATCAGGCCCAGTTGCGCCGCCGTGTTGAACAGCAGGCCCAGCGCGCCCCAGCGCACGCCTGAGAGGGCCTGGCGCGCGCGGCTCATCGAGGTGCGTCGAAGCCTGCGGCGCAGGCCTGGGCATAGGTTTCGGCAATGCCCGCACGCAGCGGCGTGCGCGGCTGCCAGCCCAGGGCCCGCAGGCGAGAGATGTCCAGCAGCTTGCGCGGCGTGCCGTCGGGCTTGCTGCTGTCGAAGACCAGCTCGCCCTGGAAGCCCACCACCTCGGCCACGGTCTGGGCCAGCTCGCGGATGCTGAGGTCCTCCCCACAGCCGATGTTGATCAGCGGGCCGTCGTAGCCGCTCTCCATCAGGTGCACGCAGGCCTCGGCCAGGTCATCGACATAGAGGAACTCGCGCCGCGGCGTGCCGCTGCCCCAGACGGTGATCGAAGCATCGCCACGCCCCTTGGCCTCATGGGCCTTGCGCATCAGGGCGGGCAGGACGTGGCTGGTCTGGAGGTCGTAGTTGTCGCCCGGGCCGTAGAGATTGGTGGGCATCACGCTGATGTATTGGCGGCCGTGCTGGCGGGTGTAGCTCTCAGTCAGCTTGACACCGGCGATCTTGGCGATGGCATAGGGCTCGTTGGTCGGCTCCAGCGGGCCGCTCAGCAGGAACTCTTCGCGGATGGGCTGAGGGCAGTCCCGCGGGTAGATGCAGCTCGATCCCAGGAACTGCAGGCGCTGGATGCCGGCGCGGTGGGCACCGTGGATGAGGTTCAGCGCGATCTGCAGGTTCTGGAAGAGGAAGTCGGCGCGCTCGGTGGCATTGGCCAGGATGCCACCGACCTTGGCCGCGGCGATGAAGACATAGTCAGGTCGGTGCTCGACCAGATAGCGGTAGACGGCCGCCTGGTCCAGCAGGTCCAGCTCGGCCCGCGTGCGGGTGAGGACCTGGGTGTAGCCGCGCGCCTGCAGGCGCCGCAGCAGGGCCGAGCCCACCATGCCGCGGTGGCCGGTGACGAAGATGCGGGCATCGCTGGGCATGCTGTTCATGGAGACCTCGGGCCGGGCTTCATTCATGGCCGTCATAGGCCGGATAGCCGGCGCTCTTGACCAGCTCGTCACGCTGGGCGGCGCTGTAGTCCGCCGCCATCATCTCGCGCACCAGCTCGGTCAGCGAGGTGGAGGCACGCCAGCCCAGGCGCTCCTGCGCCTTGGAGGCATCGCCCAGCAGGGTCTCGACCTCGGTAGGACGGAAGTAGCGCGGGTCCACCCGCACGATGACATCCCCCACCCGGCAACGCGCCTGCGAGCCGCTGACGGCGACGACGCGCGCCACCTCGTCCACACCCTGCCCTTCAAAGGCCAGCGTGAGGCCCAGCTCCGCCGCCGCGAGCGCGATGAACTCGCGCACGCTGTGCTGCACACCGGTGGCGATGACGTAGTCGTCCCCCTGGGGCTGCTGCAGCATGCGCCACATGGCGTCTACGTAGTCGCGGGCATGGCCCCAGTCGCGCAAGGCCGAGAGATTGCCCAGGTGGACGCAGTCCTGCAGCCCCAGCGCGATGCGTGCCATCGCCCGCGTGATCTTGCGGGTGACGAAGGTCTCGCCGCGCACCGGGCTCTCATGGTTGAAGAGGATGCCGTTGCTGGCATGCAGGCCGTAGGCCTCGCGGTAGTTGACGGTGATCCAGTAGGCGTAGAGCTTGGCCACCGCATAGGGGCTGCGCGGATAGAAGGGCGTGCTCTCGCGCTGCGGGCTGGCCTGCACCAGGCCGTAGAGCTCGGAGGTGGAGGCCTGGTAGAAGCGGGTCTTCGACTCCAGGCCCAGCATGCGGATGGCCTCCAGCAGGCGCAAGGTGCCCAGGCCGTCGGCATTGGCCGTGTACTCGGGCATCTCGAAGCTCACCGCCACATGGCTCATGGCGGCCAGGTTGTAGATCTCGTCCGGCTGCACCTGCTGGATGATGCGGATGAGGTTGCTGCTGTCCGTCAGATCCCCGTAGTGCAGCATGAAGCGCTGGTTGCTGACGTGCGGGTCCTGGTAGAGATGATCGATGCGGTCGGTGTTGAAGGACGAGGCGCGGCGCTTGATGCCATGCACCTCGTAGCCCTTGCCCAGCAGCAGTTCAGCCAGGTAGGCCCCGTCCTGGCCGGTGACGCCGGTGATCAGCGCTTTTTTTAAGCTCATGCGTGCATCCACAAAGCAGGTGTCCAAGACATGGGTTCAGCCATGGCCGCGACCCAGCAGGCGCAGGCGCGCGGCCGGGCCCAGCGCCCGCGCCCAGTCGCGGATGAAGGCGGCCTGCAGCGCGAAGCCCTCGGCATTGTCGGCGCTCAGCGAGGAAACGCGCACCAGCACGCCGTCCGGTATCAGGCCCTGCAGGCCATAGCGCAGGGCTGTCCAACGGTGTGGGTAGCCAAAGGCGGTGAGCTGCTCGCCCACCACCACCCAGTAGCTGATGGGCTCATGGCGCCGCCCCTGGCTGGCCACCAGGCGCTTGAGGGGCAGCGGGCCGCTGTCCAGGGCAACCGTGGCATCGAAGACGTCCTGGTCCAGCTGGAAGCCCTGCGCCGGATAGCAGATCTCGGGGCGATGGATGAGCATGCCCTTGTGCTGGTTCCTGCCATAGGCCAGGCTCAGCATGATCAGCTGGCGCCGGCCATTGCGAAAGCTCAGCGCCAGCACTTCGTCATAGGTGTCGGCAATGACCTGCTGCTGCTGCGGGTCGGGCAGCAGGGGTGCGACCGTGGGGTCCAACACCCATTCACCGAAGTGATCTGGCACCAGCCGGGCCAGGGGCAGGCGGGGCTGCTCGTCCGCCAGGAAGCGGCGCGGCCGTGCGCGCTCGCCCAGCAGCGCAGTGCTGCCCATCGCAGCGGCCAGCAGCAGGGCGCGGCGCTGTGCCTTCATGGCCAGCCCCGCCAGCGCGCCAGGCGGCCCAGCAGGCCATCGGCCGCCATGATCAGCAACAGGGCCGCCACCATCAGCAGCAGGCCCGCGAAGCCATGGATGAAGCCCTGGCCGGCCGCGTCACCGAAGTGGTAGGTGACCAGCACCAGCACCAGCACGCGCAGCACATTGGCCGCGAAGGAGATGGGCACCACCAGCAGCGCCAGCACCGTGTTGCGCCACACGGCGGTGTGCTGCATCACGTTCATGTAGAGCAGGCCCAGGGCCTCCAGGGTGAAGAGCGAATTGAGGCCGGCGCAGGCATCGGCCACCATCAGCTGGTAGGGGCCGACGGTCAGCACCACGCCCGCCTGGCCCACCGGATAGCCCGCCCAGTACAGCAGCTGGCTCGCCACGCCGGACACCGCGATCTTCAGCGGCGTGGTCAGCGCTGCGGTCCAATCGCCCGGCCAGGGGATCATGAAGAGCAGGAAGCACAGTGGGAAGGCGGCCAGGCGCAGGCCGCGCCTGCCCAGGAAGAGCAGCACCAGGCCGGCCAGCACCAGGGGCTGCGCGCCGATCTCCAGCGTCCAGATGGCTTGCGAGCGCCCCAGCACATAGGCCGCCAGGCCCAGGCCCAGGGGCAGCAGGCCCCAGGGCGTCCCGCGAGCCTCGCGCAAGGGCATGAGGCGGCGCGCCAGCAGCCACAGGCCCACGGCCAGGATCATGGGGCCGTGGCCCTGCTCGTCGCTGGCCCACAGACCATGGAAGAGGTCGCGATAGCTGAGGCCAAACAGCAGCACCCAGCCCAGCAGCAGCCAGGCCAGCACCGGGCGCACGGGTCGCGGCAGCTGCGCGAGGTCCTGCCAAACGCTGCGGGGGGCGGCCTGGGCCGGACTCACCACGCGCGGCCCTTCAGTGCTCGTTGATGATCACGCCCAGGATCTCGGCCGGGCTGTGAGAGAAGCCGCCCACCAGGTCCTGCAGGGCTGCCATGCGCGACTGATGACGCCGTGCCAGCACCACGGCAGCACCGGCGCGAGCGGCGATCACGAGGCTGTCCGAGCCCAGGGTGGATGCCGGCGTGTCGATCAGCACGTGGTCGAAGCGGCCCAGCAGGTCGCGCAGCAGCAGGCCGAAGGCGGGGCGCTCGACCAGCTCCAGGGGATTGGGCGGCGGTGTGCCCACCGGCAGCACGAAGAGACTGGGCACGCCCGCCACCTGCCGGATCACGCCCTGGCCGGCACGGCCCGAGAGCACGTCGGCCAGCCCCTCGCGGCCGCCCTCGCCCTCGGTCTCGAGCCGGAACAGCTCATGCTGGCGGGGGCCGCGCATGTCGGCGTCAATCAGCAGGGTGCGGCCGCCCAGCTGGGCCAGGGCCACGGCCAGGTTGGCGCAGAAGAAGCTCTTGCCATCGCCCGGCTCGGGACTCACCACGGCCAGGGCGCGGCGCTCGCGGCCCTCCTGCTGCAGGCGCATCAGCAGCTGGCTGCGTGCCGCACGAAAGGCCTCGGCCTGCGGGCCGAAGGGCTGGCTGAGGCTGACGAGCTCGGGACTCAGGGCCGGCCCCGCGCTGGGCGCGACCGGGTACTGGAACTGCTGAGCCAGGGCGAAGAGCACGTCGTCGGTGCTGGCGAAGCCCAGCTGCACGGCGGCATCACCGAAGCGCAGGCCGTGCTGGCGCTGGTAGGCCAGCACCTGCTCGACCTGCTCGGCGCTGAGATTGCGGGTCTGGCTGATCAGGGCGCCGATGGACGGCTCGCGGGCCCCGCCCAGGCCTGGGGATGTCAGGGACTCGTTCATGCGGCAGCCTTGCTCTTGACGGCCGAACGCCTGCCCAGGCTGCGCAGGCGCTGCCACCAGGCCCTGCCCTGCGGCGACTCGGCGCGGGGAATCACCGCCAGCAGCGGCAGGTCCGCGACCCCGGCGAGGTCCTGTGGGCTGCGCAGCCGGCGATCCAGCAGCTCGTGGATCACCGCGGCCAGCAGGCCCAGGGCCGTGCCCAGGAAGACGCTCACCAGCAGGTTCAGGTAGGTCTTGGGCGAGGACGGCGCCAGCGGCGGCTCGGCCTGGGTCAGGATGTTGACGTTGGACAGCGTCGTCTGGCTTTCCAGGTTGGTCTGGGTGAGGCGGGTCTGGATGGCGTCGTAGGCACGCTGGGCGTTCTCGACGTCACGCAGCAGCACCGAGCCCTCGTCACGCAGGGCCTTCATGCGCAGCAGCTTGCCGCGCTGGGCCTCCAGCGAGGCACGCACATCGGCCTCGCGAGCGCGGTTGATGGTGGCGGCCACGCCCACGCCACCGGTCACGCGCTTGACCTCGGCCTCGACCCGGGACTTGAGCTCGGCGATGTTGGCGCGGGCCTCCACCACCTGCGGGTGGTTGTCGCCATAGCGGGCATTGAGCTCCTGCAGCTTGGCCTCGGCGCGGCTGAGGTCGGACTTCAGCGAACCGATCACGGGGTTGACCAGCACCTCCTGGATGCGGTCGCCCGAGGTGGCGGCCTGGTTCTGGCGGCTGCTGGACTCGGCGCTGAGCGCCTGCAGCGTCACCAGTTGCGTGGACAGTTCGGTGAGGCGGGTGTTCTCGACGTCCAGGCGCTCATCGGTGGCGATGATGCCGTTCTCCTTCTGGAAGGCCGAGAGCTTGGCCTGCGCGGCCTCCAGGCGCTCGCGCGCCTCCTTGGCCCGGGTGTCGAAGAAGCTGCGGTACTGGCGCGCCGGATCGACCTTGAGGTCCAGGGTCACCTCGATATAGGCCTGCACAAAGGCATTGGCCATATTGGCCGCCATGCGCGGATCGGGGGCCTTGTAGGACACCTCGATGATGCTGGACTGCATCGAGGGCTTCACCTCCAGGCCGGGGCGGAGGGTGTCAGCCAGCCAGGCCTCGATCTTGCCTTCGCCCTTGGTGGCCTTGAGCCACTGGGCGCGCACTTCGGCGCTGTCAGCCAGGCCGGAGTTGCGCACGACGCGCTGGGCCACGCGCTCGCTGCGGATCACGTCGACCTGGGTGGCGATATAGGCCGGCGTCACCGCGCTCTGCATGAACATGGCGGAGACCGGGTCCGGCTTGACGTCGGCCACCACCGAGGCGGTGGCGGTGTACTTGCTGGTCGTGGCCAGGGTGACGGCCAGCACCACCAGCACCAGGGTCGCAAACACTGCGGCCGCCGTGCGCCAGCGAGCAAGAAGGATGGGGATCAGCTGGGTCAGGTTCACCGGCATCCTTCAGAACAGGCTCTCGCGGACATAGACCACATCGCCTTCCTTCATGGACTCGTCCATCTCGGGGCGCTGGACCTGCACCTTGCCGTCGGCCCCGCGGCGATGCACGGTGATGCCTTTTTGCGTGCCGCGCTGCGTGGTGCCGCCGCCGGCTGCCAGCAGCTGCATCAGGGTCATGCCGCGTTCCAGGCGCATGGCACCGGGGCGGTTGACCTCGCCGTAGATATAGACCATGGGAGCACGGTCCACCCAGAGGACGTCGCCGTTCTGCACGATCACGTCCTGCTCGCGGCCCTGGGCAGCGAAGAGGCTGGGGAGGTCGACCTCCAGGCGATAGGGCTTGCCCTGGCGGCGACCGCTCAGCACGATGGTGTCCGAGCCCGCCAGCGTCACGCCGCCGGCCGCGGCCAGCAGGTCAGAGAGGCGGGTGTCGCCCATCTCCAGCGGATAGCGACCCGGGCGGTTGACCATGCCCAGCACGCTGGCCTGGTTGCCGCGCACCTGCAGCACCACGATGGTCACCGAGGGCTGCTTGACGAAGTTGCCATTGCGCAGGCCATCGGCGATGAGCTGCTCGGCCTGGCTGAGGCTCAGGCCGCCCAGCTTGACGCTGCCCAGCAGGGGATAGGACAACGCGCCGCTCTCGGAGACGCGAGTCTCCAGGGTCAGGTCGGGGTTCTGGTAGACGCTGATGCGGATGACGTCGCCGGCCGCCAGCCGGTACTCGGTGGTGGCAGCCATGCCCGGCACCTGCGGGGTGCTGGCGGCGCTCGCCGAGCTGGCGGGCGCCTGCGCGCGGACGCCTGTGCCCAGCAGTGCCCCAAGGATCAGGCCGCAGGCCAACAGCGCGGCCCGCATCACTTCAGCCCCAGGCTCTTGGCGACGTCGCTGGCCGGCGCCTCGGCCGTGGACGCAGACGAAGCGGGCACGACGGCGGCGGGCGCCGAGGCCGCCGAGGCCGCGGTGGCCGGCTTGTTCGCGAACTTGCCCAGGTACTCGATCTTGCCGGCCTCGCGCAGGGCTTTGAGGTCCCGCTGGATGGCTTCGGCCTTGCGCTGGTTGACCAGGAAGGCCTCGACCGCCGGGCGGGCCGTCGCCTCGTCCACCGGGTTCAGACGCGAGGTGGCCAGATGCAGCAACTGCAGGCCGGAGGACGTCACCTGCACGGCGGTGTCGCCGTCCTTCATGCGGGCGATGGTATCCAGGCTGTTGAGCGGCAGCTGCTCGGCGGGGCGCACCGCCTCGTTGACGTTGAAGCGGATGCCCGCGCCCTTGAGGTACTCGGCGAACTCGGAGAGGTTGCGCGAGCCCTGCAGACGCTGGCGCAGGCCCTCGAACTGATCGGGCGTGGCCTCGATGCTCATCTCTTGCAGGCTGTAGACCCGGCGTTCCTTGAACAGGGCCGGCTTCTCGTTGTAGAACTTCGCGATCTCGTCGGCGCTGGGCTTGCTGACGGACTCGCCGATGCGTTCGGCATAGGCCCGTGCCAGGATCTCGCGCTTGGCCGCCTCGATCTGCTGCACCACGCGCGGATCGCGGTCCAGCTTGAGGTCCTGGGCCTTCTGCACGGAGAGCTCCTGGTCGATCAGGCGCTCCAGCAACTGGCGGGACAGGGCGTCCGTCTGCTTCTCGCTGAGGCCGGGCTGGCGCTGCAGCAGCTGGTTGATCTGGTGGACGGTGATCTCTTCCTTGTTGACCTTGGCGGCCGTCTGCGTGGCATCACCCTTGCCGCCGCCACAGGCCGCCAGCAGGGCGGCCAGGGCCACGGCCGTACCGGCTGCCCGCGTCAAGCCCAGGAATGAGACCCTCTGCATCGTCGTCTTCATAGCGCTCCAAACCTTGCTGCATCCTTGCCTGCCCTGCCCGCATGAAAGCCTGCGGGACGTGCAGCGCCAGACCGCCGCGCGGCCTGGCATGTACCGGGCGAGTGTAACGAGGCTCCAGGGGCCTGCAGAGGCATTCATGCCCAGCAAAAGGCGGCAAGGTAGGCGCTTTTGTGGACTTCCTGGCGTTCAGTGCAGCGCCGCACCCGTGCCCGGGGGAGACCGCATCCGCAGCCGCCGGGTGGATCAGCCTGGGTTCAGCACTTGATGCCGACGTGCAGCGCCACGACGCCGGCGCTGAGGTTGTGCACGTCCACATGGCCGAAGCCGGCCTGCTTCATCAGCGCCTTGAGTTCCGCCTGGCCCGGGTGCATGCGGATGGACTCGGCCAGGTAGCGGTAGCTGTCGGCGTCACCCGCGATCATCTGGCCGAGCTTGGGCAGGACCTTGAAGCTGTACCAGTCATAGGGCTTCTGCAGGGGGGCGGCGACCTTGGAGAACTCCAGCACCAGCAGCCGGCCGCCCGGTTTGAGCACGCGGCACATCTCGGCCAGGGCCAGGTCCTTGTGCGTCATGTTGCGCAGGCCGAAGGCCACGCTGACGAGATCGAAGCTGGCATCCTTGTAGGGCAGCTTCTCGGCATCGCAGAGGTTGGTAGGCAGGACCAGGCCTTCGTTGAGCAGGCGGTCGCGACCGGTGCGCAGCATGGCCTCATTGATATCGGTGTGCACCACCATGCCGGTGCTGCCCACATGCCGGGCGAAGGCGCGGGAGAGATCGCCCGTGCCGCCGGCGATGTCCAGCACGCGGTCGCCTTCCTTGAGGTTGGCCACGGCCACGGTGTAGGCCTTCCAGGCGCGGTGCAGGCCCATGGACATCAGGTCGTTCATGATGTCGTAGCGGGACGCCACCGAATCGAAGACGCCGCGCACGCGGCCGGCCTTCTCCTGCTCGTCGACGGTCTGGAAGCCGAAGTGGGTGCTGCTCATGGGTCGTGTCCGGTTCGAGGTGCGGGTTCAGTGGCTGGCGCAGTGGCCGCCGCCCTTGGGCGCCATGGGCGCGTCGCGGTCCAGGCCGGCCGCGGCCAGCCGGGCGAGGTGCTCGGCCCACAGCGCGTCCTGGCGCAGGCCCAGCTCGTAGAGATAGTCCCAGGTGTAGAGGCCGCTGTCGTGACCATCCGAGAAGCGCGGCTGGACAGCGTAATGGCCCACGGGGCTCAGGGCCTCGATCAGCACGTCCCGCTTGCCGGTCTGCAGCACTTCCTGGCCCGGTCCATGGCCCTTGACCTCTGCCGACGGGCTCAGCACCCGCAGCAGTTCGAAGGGGATGGAGAAGCGCGCGCCATCGTCAAAGGCGATCTCCAGCCGGCGGGACTGCTGGTGCACGGTGATGTCGGTGGGCAGGGGGCTTGCTGCGCTGAGGCCAGCCATGGGAAGGGATGAGAAAACCTTGGGGGCTCCAGTGTAGCCCGGTGGGCTGGCGCTGCCGTGCAAGGCCAGGCGGACGGCAGAGTGCTTGAAGGCTGGCAACACTGGGCCGGGGCGGCGCGCCACGACGGCATCGCAGCGAGGCGCCAGGGTGAATTCAGAGCTGATCCCACAAAAAGCTGATCCCACAAAAAAAGGGCCCCGCGCGAGCGGGGCCTAAGAGGAGGGATCCGCAGGCCTGCGCCGATAGGCGCTGACTTGCAGGCGAAGCATCGCCCGACAGGGGGATTGCAGCAAGCTGTAAGACCTTTCAGACCGTTAGCTCTGACAGGGCCACTTTGTGTGCGGATGCAAGCGCCGCGGCGGGACGCCGGGCAAGGCCTGACCCCAGCCAGGCCCCTGGGCATGGGGGATCCAGGCGATTGCCCAGGCGCCCTCCGTTCACACAGCCCTGCACACTGTGACAAGCACGGCCCTGCTCATCACTGCGCGCAAGCCAGCAGCCGCTGCAGGCGCTGGCTCATGCGCTGATCCAGTTCCTGCAGCGGGAGGGGCAGGCGCTGTTCCGCCGGTTCGATCAGCTCACGCACGGCAGCACCCCAGACTGGATTGGGGAAATGGCTGTCCCAGTCAAAGCGTGCGATCACGTGCCAATGCAGGTGCGGCACCACATTGCCCAGGCTGGCGACGTTGATCTTGGTCGGCTGCAGTGCTTCGCGCAGCACCTGCTCCACGGCGCAGACGGCTTCCATGCAGGCTTGGCGCTGGGAGGCATCGAGATCGCTGAACTCGGCCACATGATCCTGCCAGATCAGGCGGTAGAAGGCCGGGAAGCTCGGCTCGTGGGCGCGAATGAGGCGCCACTGCGGAGCCTCGAACACCGGCAGGCCGCCGGCCTCGCGGCACAAGGGGCACTGGGGCTGGGAAATGGCGGTGCTCATGGCAGGACCTCGGCTTCAGGATCTTGGGATCAAGGCAGTATCGCGCAGGCTCTTCGCAAGACCCTCGCAAAACCCTCGCAAGACCTTCGCAAGGCGCTGCCCCCAGCTTCCCGCCAGACCCGGCCGCCGCCGTCAGGCGCCCGCGGGCCGGCTGCGCCAGAATCCACCGCCAAGGCAAAACAGACCAGACCACAGGAGACGATCCCATGCCCCAGCGCCATCCCATGCCCACGACCGCCTCACGCTCCCGCCGCCAGACCCTGCGCGCGCTCGCCGTACTCAGCATCTGGGCCCTTGGCGCCCCGGCCGTGCTGGCCGACACCTGGCCTTCCAAGCCTGTTCGCTGGGTCGTGGCCTATCCCGCTGGCGGTGGTTCGGATTTCCTGGCCCGCCAGCTCGCGCCGCAGCTGGGCAAGCAACTGGGCCAGACCCTGGTCATCGACAACCGCCCCGGAGCTGCTGGCCAGATCGGCACGGACAACGCCGCCAAGTCCGCGCCGGATGGCTACACCCTGCTCAGCGGCGACAACGGCGTGATGGTCTTCAACGGCGCGCTGTTCCGCAAACTGCCCTATGCCGTCAGCGACTTCGTGCCCGTGGGCTTCATGGCCCGCTTCCCGCTGGTGCTGAGCGTGAATCCGCAGTCCGGCATCAGCAGCGCGGCGCAATGGCTGGACCTGGTCAAGAAGAACCCGGGCAAGTTCAGCTATGCCTCGCCGGGCGTCGGCAGCCCTCACCACCTGGCGATGGAGCTGATCAAGGAGCGCACCGGCAGCTTCATCGTGCACGTGCCCTACCGCGGCACCGCCTTCGCCACGCAGGACATGCTGGCGGGCGTCGTGCCCATGGGCGTGCTGGACACCGCGGCGGCCCTGCCCCATTTCCGCAGCGGCAAGCTCAAGCCCCTGGCCGTGCTCTCGGCCAAGCGCGTGGCCACCCTGCCCGATGTGCCGACCTTCGCCGAGCTGGGCATCAAGGACGTGGAGCTCTCGGCCTGGCAAGGCCTCTTCGTGCCCAAGGGCACGCCGGAGCCCATCGTCCAGCGCCTGGGCAGCGAGCTGCAGAAGGCCCTGGCCGTGCCCGAGGTGAAGGCCCGCCTTGAGGACTTCGGCCTCGAAGTCGCCCCCAGCGACGGCGCTGCTCTGGCCCGGCACATCCAGCGCGAGACCGAGTTCTGGCACGCTCTCATCAAGGCCCGTCACATCACTGCTGAATGAATCCCGCTGCCGACGCCTGCGCTCCGCCTGGTGCTGGGTGCTGGGTGCTGGGTGCTGGGTGCTGGGTGCTGGGTGCTGGGTGCGCCAGGGGCGACGGGCCTGCAGCGGTGCGACGGCTGGCGCGGCCCAGCCTCAGCCCCGCCCGCAGCCGGGCTTCGTGTGGGGCGGCCGGCCCTGCAGGCCGGCTCCCCTGCGGTGCTCGCGGCCCGGAGCGGGCGCGTAACTCGCTCCATTCGCTGCGCTCATTGCGCTCGGACAAACGCGCCCAGTCAGATCACGATGCGCGCTGACGCGCGCTGCCCCGGGCCGCTGCGCTCCTCGGCACCCCACAAGGCGCCCAGCTGCGGGCGGGGCTGAAGCCAGGCGAGGCACTGAGCACGGCGTCGCCAGAACAAAGCTCGCGCCCAAAAACTTAGGCAGCCCACCAAAGACGCAAACTGCTCCCCGCAGGAAAGAAAAGACCCGCTGCACAGCAGCCGGGCACTTACACACAGCACCAAACACTCAAGGTGCTCACCCCAAAAAAAAGAAAAGGCCCGCTGCGCAGCAGCCGGGCCCTCACACACAGCACCAAACACTCAAGGTGCTCACCCCAAAAAAGAAGGCTCTTTGCGCATTGCTTCGAGACGCCTCAAGCCCCGACTGCCAGAGCCAGGAACGGCGCGGGCTGGCGAGGCGTTTGAGCTGACCGGTCCAGAGCACGGAACCAGCCCAAGTAGCTGGCCA
>NZ_JBPZGY010000027.1:0-20741 GCF_051857535.1 Roseateles sp. DB2
TGGTTTCGCTGGCGGCGCGCTGAAGGTGCGCCCAAAAGGTCATCCAAGCACTAACGGCATCTTGCAATCGCGCCGAGCCGAGCGCCGTTGTCTGCGTCAACATGACTTGCCGGGACGCTTACGGACCGAAGGAGAGCATCAAGCTCATCGAGAAGCTCCTGGCCATTGAAGCCAATCGCGGCTCGTTGCGAACCCTGGCCGGAGGGTTGACGAAGCCGCGGTCAGAATCCATCGAGCGACTGCAACTGGACGCGCTCAAGATGGCGCTACGCGCGTTCGGCCTCCCTGAGGATGCGCCGGCGGCGACGATGAACCTGGCGCGCGGCTCGAAGACTGGCCTCACGAGGCTGAACGTGCATGAGGATGGCGTCATCGAGCACGACGCACGCGCCGTTCTCGGCTACGAGTTCATCGACAGCGACGTCCGCGGCCAGGCCACGTTCCGCAAGGGCAATCAGACCTTGGAGGTCTACACGGCCAATCGACGCAAGCTGGAGGAAGCGTTCGGCGTCGACCTCATCTACCTGAACCTCTTCCACCGCAACGCGGTGCTCGTCCAATACAAGATGCTCAAGCCGCAAGGCGGCGAGGACAACCCTTTGGATTGGGTTTACAGAGAGGATGAGCATCTGCAGAAGCAGCTGAAGACCATGCGTCTCTTCAGCCCGAGCCACAGGACTGCCGACGGCTTCAGGCTCAGCCGCGAGGCGTTCTACTTCAAGTTCGTGAGACGACAGGGGCCGGAGACCTCAACGAACATCCTCCTGCCGCTTGGCCACTTTGAGGAACTCCTCCGGGACCCCGCGTTTCGTACCGCGAGGGGCAACGTCCGCTTGGGCTACAAGGGGTTAGATGGGCGATATATGCGGCAAACGGCCTTCATCGACCTGCTCCAGGCCGGCTACATCGGCAGCGATGCGTCGACGACCGAACACCTACGGGCTTTGATCGACAGCGTGCTGTCCGGCGATGACTCGCTTGTGATTGCCGTTCAGAGGCTGACCCATCAGCATGAGAAAGACGGCGACCATCAGCGCCTGATGCGTGAGTGAGCGGTGGACAGTGAACAGACCTGAAGTGCGGAAGGCAAGTCAAAGGTTCCGCGGACGCCCAACCAAGCGTATGGAACCAAGCGGAAGCGTGATATGAGGCTGGCACGTGGTAGCCCCCACAGCAGAGCTGCCGGGCTCAGCGTGAAGTTGGAGGCATTCCAAGAGCGCTCAGCAACCGGTTTGGGGGGGCGACTACCATTCAAGCGGTGAGCCGCGAACGACTCCGTTCAGCCTCATCCGGTCATCGCCCGCATGGCAGATCATTGAGTCCGGTATTGGCTCGGCGGTACTGCTGCAGGAAGGGCGCTGTCTTAGCTGCTCGTGCCCGCTCCACCAACATCGCGGCTTCTGCAGTCCAAACGTCTGTCACCTTTGTCGCCTTGATCAGCGCCAAAAAAGCCGCTCGCCTTGCCTTCGCCAACCGAAGGCGCTTCGCAGCAAGTCTAGAGAGGCGGCGTTGAGCAAGCCTCGCTGTTGGCGACATAGGTATCAACATGCTTGTCAGTCTATCGCGGTAGCTCTCGAAAGGCTCCCAGCACCAGCGCCGCATTGCTCGCAAGGATGCCCCCCGCCGCTCCGCCGCTCCGCCGCTCCGCCGCTCCGCCGCTCCGCCGCACGCACCACGTAGGCCGCGTCCCAACTGATACGGGTTTCCGTTCCTTTTCCACCTGGTCTCGAACCCTGTTGGCCTGTTCGCACTCGATGCGTCAGCATGAATTCTTCCGAATGCGAAGGCGAACTTTCGTAATACGAAGCCTTGAATGAGATGGGCAGCTTTAATGCGCCAAGCCAACGTGTGACGCTGGATCTGCCGCTTTTTCAACCGAAAAGCGCATGAATTTGCAGCTGTCGATCGGTGGACAGGCAGCAAGCTTCAGAAAGTTAGGCTTCGTGCGCTCTCAATTCCTGTTCGAAAGGCAACTGCTGTTTTCAAGACTCGATTCTTGAACACGGCGTACCTGGCTGGCCCGGTTGCTGGGCCATTCGGTGATGAATAAAGTTCGCGCCACTCTGGGACAAGAAACTCATCGATTACTGACTTCCTAACGGCAAGACCGCAGACCCAGTAGTGCCCCCTGCCACTTGCCATTAGTCATGACAGCTGGTCAGAAAGCTACGACTCCAGAGGCTGGCGAGCGACCTGTAGATCGGCCGTCCGCGTTCACGTGCCCATCGCACTTGAGTCCTGGCAGCTATCGGTCAGTCAATCGGAACATCAACCCACCCACTTGGCCAGCACACCTTAGCCAACAAAGGAGCTCACCATGAAATAAAAACGCCGACCACCCTTTCGAATGACCGGCGTTCCGCCGGGAGATACCCAACGGCTTGACATCCAAAGTATCTCTCTGCGGCTGGCGCTGGTCAAGCTCGCCCCTACGACTTTGCGCGTAGGGAACACCGCCATCTCGCCAAGGAGAGACATGGTCACGCCTGTACGTCGGCTAGTGAAGCCGACCACGCCTCGTACCGTCCATCTGCTGAACTTACGGGGCATCTTGCCCGCTCCTGTTCAGGCAGAAGCAACCACCGAAAGTGCGTTTGTATTGCTGGCCGCGCTCTGCCCAGCCTGCAAGCACATTGCCTCGCAGCCGATTACTGTCGAGCTGGATGAGCGTCGCTACACGCCGGACTACCGCATTGAAACCCAACAAGGCGAGCTGACCTTTTGGGAGGTCAAGCTCGAAGCCCGGATTGACAGCTACAGAGAGCTGTTCGCTAGCGCTGCCACTCACTTCCACGCAGCTGGACAGAAGTTCTTCGCGATCTCCGAGCGGCAACTTCGGCGCAGTCGGCAGCACGAATGTGCGCGACTCGTTTTGCGCTATGGGAAGGCTCGCTACCCGTCTGAGTCATTGCATGCCGCAGTCAGCCATATGCAGGCGCTGCCCAAAGGGCTGCCCTTGGGGGATCTGATGGAGCGCGTAGCTGTCCCCAAAGAGCACATCTTTCACCTCCTCGCGCACAGACGCCTGACGTTTGCCAGAGGGATCAGCACGACCCCGGACACCCAAATCATTCACCCCGAATTCCTGGAGGCTTGTGATGCCAATTACCTTGCACGCTGGTTTGGCGTTTCGCCGTGGCGACCGAACGTATGAGCTTGTACGGCAGATCGACCGTGTCACTTGGACATATGAGGACTTCTTGACGCGCCATCCCAGAACAATTTCCGTCAGCAATCTACTCAAGCAGATCTGGCAGGGTGACATACAGATCATTCAAGCAGGAGTGCCAATAAACACTGATTCCATCGGTGTACGCGAAGAGTCACCGCTCCCGGCCATTGCAGCTGATCAGCTCAGTAAAGCAGAGTCGAACTCCATCGCACGGAAGGTCGCCTATGTGACTGCTGTTGAGAAAGCGCACCTTACCCGCGGAATGCGCAAGGCGATAGCGCGACTGGTTGCCAAGGTTGCAGAAAGAATCGGGGACTCCAAGGCGCCGAGCGCTAGTACCGTCATGGAGTGGATGAAGAAGCGATACCAAGCCTCTGGCAGTCCGCTCGCACTTCTGGATCGGCGTGGACGGCGACAAATGCCATCCAAGCTTCACCCCAAGCTAGACGCGTTGCTCAGCAAGTCGATACGGACGGTGTATCTGACGCGCAGCCAACACTCGATGCGACTCACGCAGACAAAGGTTCATGCAGAGGCCGACAAGCTTGTGCGCGAGGGGGGGCTTCCAAAGGAACAGTCTCGCGTCAGTCTGTCCACCATATCAAGGCGAATCGCTGAGGTTGATCATCACCGCGTGGTTGAAGCTCGTCTAGGACCCAGTCGAGCCAGGTTGCTTTCGCGCGTGGCAATGGACGGAACGACAGCTCGATACCCGCTAGACGTCGTCGAAGTCGACCACACGCCATTGAACTGGGTCGTTGTTTGCGATCGAACCGGACTGCCGCTGGGGCGGCCAACGCTAACCGTCGCAATTGATGCTTACAGCGGCTATGTTCTGGGGCTCTACGTCAGCTTCTATGGACCTGGCTTGACCAGCGTGAGCGGCGCAATGCGCTTCGCAATACGTCCAAAGGACGACTTGATCAAGGGCATCAAGCTTGAGAAGCCATGGCTCGCCATGGGCGTGCCAGATCTGATCAAAGTCGACAACGGCCTCGAATTCCATTCGCCCATGTTTCAACGCATCGGCTGGCAGCTGGGCTCTCACTTCACCTACTGCCGGGTGCGGACGCCCTGGATCAAGCCCCACGTAGAGCGATTTTTTGGGGGCCTTGATCAATTGACTCTGACCAGGGGGAAAGTCCACAAGCGGGTGGCCAATGTCTTGAACTTGGATCCTGTCAAAGACGCGGCAATCACCTTCTCAGCCTTGGTGCAAGGGCTGATCATGTTCTGCGTCGACTACTACCCGTTCCAGATCAACGAGCGAAAGCTGGCTAGACCCTTTGATCTGTTCGAAGAAGGATTGCAGAGCACTCCTGCGGTTGCATTCCCTGACGACCTTGAAGCCCTACGGCGTATCTCAGCGTTGTCAACGCAGCTCACGTTGAATCAAGGGGGCATCACGCTGCGCGGGCTCCCATACGGCGGCGCAGAGCAACTTCCCGCGCGGATGAGACGAGAGAAGGTCAGGACCTGGGTGAAGTGGGACCCAGACGATCTTTCTCAGATCTGGTTCGAGGACCCGGCCACCAAGCAGTGGATTGCAAGTCCATGCCGGTGGCATGACTACGCAGCCGGTCTGAGCTGGAACCAACATCTCCTGATTCGGAGGTTCGCGCGCCAGGAGTTCAAGAAGCAAGATGCCCTTGAGTACTTGGAGCGCGCTCGCCTCCGATTGCACGAGCACTGGTTGGAAGCTGCCTGTCATCGAAAGGGACCTGACCGCAAGTTGGCTGCGCAGATTTCTGGCCTCACGTCGTCGCGTGTACTCGAACCATCTGAAAGCAAGGAGCCGCCCCTCCCTGTCCCCGTAAGTGAGGAGCAGGTGAAGGCGATGCCGGCATTCGACCCGGCGGACTTTGAAATGGTGGAGTGGTAGGACTGTGGAAAACTTTGACATCATCGACAACGAAGATCCGGAAACTGTGGCAGAAAGCGTTATTCGTCGGCGCCGCCATCAGTGCTACTCCGAGCATGCAATCGAGATTTCTGACGCCCTGGATAGACGCTACGTTCTATTCCCTGCAGCCAGGGACATCCTGGGAGCACTTGATCGGAGCTACCAGCTCGCACGCCGCCCGCACAGGCCTCAGGGCTTTGTAGTTGTAGGACCGCCTGGTACGTCCAAGACGACGTTGGCTCAATACTTCCAGGGGACCATCCAGCCGCGAGCAGACGTCGCAGATGGGTACGGTGTCTTGTCATTTCGACTGCGTGCGAACCCATGTGCGAGTTCCATGGTGTCGGCAATTCTGCGAGCGATCCGGCATCCCTTCACCAAGGTCAGCGCAAGCAAGATGCCGTCGATGCGTGACATCGCGTTCGAAGCGATCAAGGACCGCGGATGTCGCATGTTGATTGTTGACCAAGCCCATGGCTTGGCGCGGCACGCGACAAGTCAAGGGCGTAACGGCCAAATCGCGATCGAGACGACTGCCAGCGAGGTGCTGCGTGATCTCGTTGACGAAACAGGAATCGCGGTTGTCCTGCTGGTCAACGAGGGCTTTGTCGGTCTAGAAGCAATCGACCGAGCCTTGGCTGATCGCATCCCCGGCCGCCTCAGACTGGACTACTTCAGCAACGACGCGACTTGGCGGCACTTCCTGACTGAGCTCACCAGGGACTTCAAGCAGATTGATCTTTCCATCGTCAGCGGTGAAGGCGTACCAGAGTCATTGCATGCCGCTACTGGTGGCAATAGGCGGCGCATCAAACTGCTATTGACGGAAGCGGTGCTTGTGGCGGTGGATGCGGACAGCAAGTCCGTCGAGAAGGATCACCTCAAGCTGGCGTTTGATCGTGCATTTGGAACAGCCAGTGGCTGTGCCAACCCATATGTGGGCGGATGAGCCGCTAAGACTGGCGCGCACCATTGAGGCTAGGCACGGCGAATCAGGTATGAGCTTGATCCTCCGTGCCTTCCAAGCAAATGGCGTCAGCTACTCCGATGGCATGCATTGGATGCAACTGGATCGGCGTCGGTGCCTGGGCAATGACGACATACCGGCACTGGCTTGGGGGCTTCGCTGTGATCCCACTGCACTAGCTGCGGGGCTGGTGCTGAAGGAGACAGGCTCTGCCGGTGCGTGGGTGCACCTATCCGGTCATCGATTCAGTCCATGGGTCGCTCCCGGAAAGATGCTGACAAAGCTTTGCCCGCAATGTCTTCGAGCAGATGGGTACGCTAGCTTGACTTGGCTGATCCGTGCGGTGCCTGCGTGTCGGCGGCACGGCTACTCCATGACAAGGCAGTGTGGTCACTGTCGGCGCCCGATATCGTGGAATCGGCCAGGCATAGATGTCTGCCGTTGCCTCCGAGTGTTCCCTCAGGCGGCCGACGCTGAGCCTCTGGAGACCGAAGTTCAGGCGTGGATCGACGCAGTGCATTCGGCCCTTGCGATGCCGCCGACTGCTGAGCCATTTTCTGGCTCAGCGCTGCCTTTGGCCATTCGCGGCATGAGTGTGGACGGCGCATTCAGGCTTGTTGAAGCTTTTGGCCTGCTCGAGTCGAGTTGGTCGTCAATTCCTGCAGCTCGCGCGAAAGAGCGGGACCTTCGGGGTGCCGGGCAGGTGATTGCAAGAGGACTTCAGCGACTCCATGCGTTGGAAGCGGATGCCGGAATGGCGGATGCCGTCTTGGCTTGTGTCCATTGGCCTCTGATCGTGCTACTTGCCGAGTCCGCAGCAGCCATCCCAGACCTGGCGGCAGCCAAGTCATTGCTTGAGCTCCAACGGCGCAATCACACGAGCGATAGCCGGAGCAGGGCGCCTCGCATCAAGTCTCGAGACCAGCAGCAGCTACTGGACCTTCGGTAGACCGATGCGGGACATCGGCGCTGAGCCTTTGCACTTCAGACAGCCGCCACCCTTTTCCTATTTGCTATGAAACGAATCAAGCACGGCGTTCCGCAGCCTTTCCAGACTGAAGCTCCAAGTGCATGGATCAGTCGCTTGGTGATGGCTCAGCGGCTGGACTCCGTTGGGGAGCTATTCAATTTCATCGAGCTCTCCAACAAAGGGGACATCGACCGACTTCTGGTGGACAAGAAGATGGCATCTTTGAGGCATCGGTGCCATCTTCCGAAGTCCTCCTTTGACGCTCACGAACGACTGATGCAGGGCGTGGCTCGATGCAAGGTTGACCCAACGAAGTTAATGTTGATGACGGCATCTGGGAAGGCCTGCTTCAAGTTCTGTCCACATTGCCTGGCCGATCCCAATAGGCAATTCATGCCGATCGAGTGGCGCTTTGCACAGTGGTGCTATTGCCCAGCACATCACTGCTTGATGATGGATTCCTGCCCGAACTGCCATGCGCCGATTGAGCATCCCGTGCACGTCGAGAGCTCGCCTGCCGCGCAACGCGGCTATGCAGGGCTAAGGCGGTGTCTGCAGTGCAGCGAGTTGCTCTGCAGCGATGCGCTCATTCGGGATTGCTCTCGAGGCTGGGATGCCATTCAGGGCTTAGAACGTTCAATAGTCGACAACGGACGAGCACTTATCGCAGCGCTGCACGAAGGGTCATTCGTCGTTGGAGGCCGAAGCTACACCCTCGACTACCTAAGGGTGGTCGTCAAATGGGGACTTCTGCCGTCAGCACTTCGGTACCGCGGGTGCATAGATGATCGCATCGTCGGCGGTGCCGCGTCGAGATCATCGAGCGCGCCGTAGGCCGGCTGCCTGCGAGAATCTCCGGCATCGCTAACGCCATCAAGCAATGGCATTGAGATGCAATTGGAGCGCGTCGTAATGGTCAAGATGGATTCCAGAATCGAGGATGGGCGAGAAGGGCATGAGCTGCCAAAGAAGACGTTGGTGGACCGCATTTCCCAGCTGAAGGCTCTCTGGGCCCTGCTCGGAGGCGGGGCGCTCGTCGGGTTCACAGGGTCAGCAATCCTCTACCTGTATCTCTGGCGGATCGGCGGCATTCCTGTTGGGCAGATGGCGGCCATCGGAGGCTATTCGAAGGTCGTTTTTCCTGCAGCGCTCTTTCTTGCCGCGGTAGTTCTGCTGATTTGGCTTTCACCCGCATGGATGGCGCTAAGCTTTTCAACGGATGCCGACTTCGACAAGTCGTTTCGTCGGATCTTTGAGAACCGTTCTGACGCTGACGTGGAGTCACTCAGTGGTAGCAGTGAAATCGCTGCAACCGCTCCACCAAGTGATCAGGGAGCACGTAAGTGGGCCGTAAATCGCCAACGCGTTTTCGTCTATTCGCTCAGTACATTGGGCATCTTCTGCATCTGGCCCATTCTCTTGGCGCTTCAGAGCAAGCTGCTGATCCCAAATGGCCACATTAACTGGCTTGGTTGGGCCAGCCTTGGCTCGCTCTTGGGGCTGAGCGTGCTTCTCCAGCGCCTGATTTGGACAAGGGCAGGGCCGAATATGGGACCGTGGCTGCCCCTAAGCCACAAGATCGCGCGGTTCTTGTTCCGGGACTTTGTACCCATGGTGCTGCGCCAGGTTGGGCGAAGTCGCAAGTTCCGATGGCGCTTGTTGGCTCCCATGCGCCAGGGCTTTGCCTTGCGAGTGCGACCGTTGACCGCGGAACGTCTATTCGTCGCCGGACTTGCTGTGGTTCTTTGGCCAATCGACATGCGAGGCTCCGCTTGGCGATGGGTAACCATGCGAGCCGCTTCGACTGAACGCAAGAGCCCAGCAGCCGTTCAGGAGTCATTCGCGCTAGTCTGCATTTTTGGAATAGGCAGCGCATTGGTATCGCTGTCGCCTTTCGCATTGATGCTTTTGCTGCTTCAGCGCAGCGATCTTCTCCTCAACGACCCATCAGGTATCGCGCTGAGTGGAGCGATGGCGCTGATTGGTCTGGGACTTTCGTTCGCATTTGCATTCAGCCTGGCTGGATTCCTAGGGCGAGTCAGAAATGAGCCATGGCGGTGGGGCATGGTCACACTGGGGAATGCCACTCTGCTGCTGCTGTTGATCTTCGCATTGGGAGCAACCGATCGGCTGTTAGACGGCATCATGAGCATGTCCTCCGTGCGTATCGAAAACGCCGTGTTGTTCGTCGAGCAAGATGGATGCGACTTGCTGAAGTCGATGTCCTCCAGTGGGGATGCTGGCGGATGGGCGCCGGCGCCAAGTGCCGATAGCAAGTCTTGCCTTCTCTACAACGTGACGGTTGAGTCGTCATTGGAGCCGGCGATGCAGATTGCATGTTGGCGAGGCGGTGCGCCAAGTCATTCGGGTAGAGCCAGTGAGGCTTCGCCACCAAACAGCCAGGCTGATACGAGCGCACAGGCGAGTGCAAAGGCGCCGAGCACACCTGCCAGCGATTCGAAGCCTGCAGTGGAACGCGGGAAATTGGGGAGCTTCTCCATGCCTACCAAGTACATCCGGAACGTTTGGAAGCTGGGGTTCACGCCGCGAGGGTTCTCAATGCCGGTATGCCCCCAGTCTGACGTACGGTTGATCGATGCGAGCGAACACAAATCGGGTGAATGATGTGATCGGTACTGATCGCCTGCTGTTTTGCGATGAGAACTTAGCGATGCCCCTGCCGGCAGGAGCCCTGCTGGGACCCTCTGCGCTCAACGCCCTTGTCGGCCATCCTCCCTTCTCTGGTGCCACGGCGGATCGCGGCAACCAAGCGCGCAACGTACAGACGAAGGGTGTCCCGAAGATCTATCGGCGGTTTAGCGGGAGCATGAATTCTTTCTTCTTCGCGGAGGCCGCATAGGTCAAGGAGGGCGGCCAGTCTCCTATCTGCCACCGGCTCGTACAACGCGATGGCGTCTGCCCCTCATGAGCTCGACGCATTGCACCCCGGCTCGAACTAGATGCCTTGGAAAAATGCTCCGAGATCCGTTGCATCTAGGTCCTCCTTGAACATCCGGCGCGCAACACGCCAGCCGTCGCTTTTGCCGATGAACGAGTTATTCGAAGGCATTGGATCGAACCAGCCAAGGGCAGCCTTGTCATCACCAAACTCGGACCGGAGTGCGGTCTCGGTGAAGTAGTTTTCGATCGCTCGTCGTTCCGTCACATGGCAGTTGATTTCTAGCTGCTCGCAGCTGGCTTTGAAATCCCTTCGCGCCTTGATGGGCTCAGCGCCTTCGCTCGCCCGCTCGCTGTCGACCAGCGCGTGGACGTTAGGGCAGATACGTCGCACCTCCTGGAGCTCATGTTGCACGGAGCCGTTTGCCATTCCGTCTCCTCCAAGTGGCAGGACCACTGTGTTGCGGTCCTTCCCATAAAGCCGAAGGAACTGTTGGGCAGTTCTCACGTCCTTGGGGCCTTCGACCAGAAGCAGCCGATCCCATCCCAATTCACTGAGGCCGGCTATCCCTAGAGATCCCAGAAACTCCGCGTAGTTCCTTGTCGCTCCAAGCTCCCGCACAACTGAGCCGGACCGCCCCTGCTGGACAGTGAAACACTTGTCAGATACCGCCCGGGCCAAGCCAATCGAGTGGGTGGCGTAGAGCACCCCATGCGTAGCGAACGATGCGAGGGAAGTGAGGAAGTCGATTTGAAGCCCGGGATGGAGGTTCAGCTCGGGCTCGTCGATGACAATGAAAGCCGGCTTTCTGATCGCTGCGTTGCCCAACACAACGATGAGCTGAGCAATTCCTGATCCGAGCTCTTGAAGTCGTTGGACCCGTCCGTTTATGGACACCTGAAGCGTCTTCAAATGCGTCGATGCATTGATCTCAAGCTCGTTTGCGCCGATGAGCCGTTTGACCTCGTCTGTCACGCGTTGAATTGCGCGCGAGTCAGTCTTCGATGCCCCGACTTTCCAGTTGTTCCACTGGTCGATGAAGCTTGTCCCGACGTGGATGTCGTAGTGGGTCCCTGCTCCTTCGTTAATGGCGTTGCGGAAGGCCCCAATGAACAAGGTGTTGCAGAGAGCTTCCACGAACTCAGCCATGGGCAATGCATCGTAGGTGCCACCGTCCTGGGTATGGATGAACCGGTCCGAAGCCTCTTTGATGTCTGCCTGGCGAATTTGCGCCCCATCTGAACCAATCGCGGCAGCGGTGAAAAGCCTCCCGTCTTCCTGAAGCTCGAGCCTTAACGCTTTGATCCAGAGTGCCGAGACTGCATTCGCAGCCATCACGCCCACTTCTATGAAGCATCTTGGATCTTCACGTTCGGTGAGGACTTCAGCATGGTCGTGCATGGGTGCGAGCAGCGACCAAGCCTGCTTTCCCCCGAGAAACGAAGGAATGTTTGGAACGAACTGATGAACAGTACTAACGTTTTGAAGAAATGGCCTAATTTCTCGAAGGCTTCGAATGAGGGTGGATTTGCCGGCGTTGTTGGCGCCTATGAATCCAGTGAACCCAGGACCAATTTCCAGCGTCGCAGGAGCTTCTCTGCGAAAGCAGCGGTAGTCTGAAAGACGAACGTAGCCTCGATTCTCCAAGCTGACTTTCCTTTCTGGATTTGGGCGCCAACAAGCGCGTGGCGCTGATAGGTGTTGGAAGATCGTGACGACTTCAGCTGCGGGAACATCGCCGCATTTGCCAGTGGCTGGACCAGTTGGGGCGCCGCTTCAGTTCACTGCAGGAATTCCCAGCGCATTCAGCGTTGGCGTCGTCATCATCCCAGTCGCCGGCAGGCTCTTTACGGTCTGGAAATTCGACAAGGCCTCTCGCGTTTCTGCTGTGAAGACGCCATCGACGGTTCCATGAAAAAGACCCAGGCGCTTCAGCGCGATCTGAACTCGCATCACTTGCAGGCGAAGCTTCTCGCCGCGGGTGAGATCTGGTGTCGCGACTTCGTCGTGCTGGGCGGCTGCGCCGGATGCGACCCCGTGTGGCTGTGAAGCAGCAGGGCGCGGTGCTTTCAGCTTTGAGTTCTTCTGCTCGGGGGCAGATTCGTCGGGAACCAGCGACGAAGACTGCCGCGGCAGAGGTGCTGGCGCGGGTGTCGGGGCGGGTGTCGGCGCCGGCACATACGTTGGCGCGGGCGCTGGAGCGGGCGTGTAGGAGCCGGCGCTAGATCCTGAGTAGTGTGAGCTGTGACTGGAGTGAGATCGATGGCTGGAATGCGATCGATGGCCAGCGAACAGGTTGTCCATCTCGAGGTTCAACGGTCGCAACGATACGGGCTTTGGGTCCGGGGGCAGAGCTTCGGCACCAGGCATGGTTTCGGCCTTGACCTTTGATCCCAGCAGCGGCGCGCTGGCAATGAAGAGAGCCAGGGTACGAATGAACTTAGACATGTGCGCCTCCACGTACTTGCACAGTGACGGGCTTGATGCCCGTTCGATAGATTGAAGTCTTGTCCCACACGAAGAAGCCAGCGCATCGCTCCTTGAGTGCGCAGCCATCGCATGCGGGTGTGTATTCGTTCTTCCAGTCCGAGATGCTTCGGGCCGCATATCGGCGCAATGGCTCGGGCACTTTGCACAACGGCATGTTCATGAGAACGGGTCGCATCTGAGACCGCAGCAGGATCCGGACTGCCGTGGTCAACTGGTGGGCATATTCAGTGACGTCGACAAGGGTGGCTTCTTGGTTGGCCAAGGCAAAGCCAATGGGCTCCGTGGCCATCAATGCGACCGCCTGAACAAACGGCAGGTTGTGCCCGATGAAAGTGGCCCATTGCTCCAGGTGGTCAATCACGGGTCTGACCATGACGGAGCGAAGCTGAATGCCTTGGCCATACTGCTGGAGGTTCAGCAGCCCAGCGAGTGTCTCGTCGAAGGCCCCAGCGGATTGCACGACGAAGTCGTGCACCTCATCGTTGCCCGCATACAGGGGTACAAGCCAGGTTGTGCGTCCGGGCGGAAGTCCCCTGAGGAGCGTTTCCGCGACCTGGTCATCGCCGAGGCGCCGGCCATTCGTGAGCACTTCGACTTTCGTTTCGGGCCAAAGGGAATGGATGGCATTGAGTAGCGCACGTAGTCGCGTAGGGTGAAGTGTTGGCTCCCCGCCCGTAATGCCGACAACGTCTGGTGGCTCTGTCACCAGTTCAACAATGCGCAGTGCCTCATCAAAGAGCCAGTCGTCGCCCTGTGGCGTGGGCGGCTGCGAGCACATCAGGCAACGGCTGTTGCACTGATTGGTGACGAAGAGGGTGTGATGGCGATCACTGGGCCGGAAGCAGACGATGACGCGAGTGCTGCCTGGCATCAGCTTCACGATGTCGCCGACTTCGAAACTGCGGAGCTCCCCCGCCGCTTCACCTGCTCGTGGTGTCCGAACCTCTATGGAACCAGCACTCGCCGAGCTTGACCCGCATAGCTGAGCCACATCTCTGCACTGTTGGTCCACCCTGTAGATGCCAGAAGCGCGCGCTTCGGTCGCCAGCTGCACTTGTCGCATGGCTAGGCTTCCTGTCCTGCTGGGGCGGCCCAATGTTCAAGGAGCTGCTGGACGTTGCCTCCGATTTCGTGTGCCATCGCCAGCCGTTGCAGCATCTCGCCAAAGAGAGCCTTGCTCCGGCGACAGTGTTCGGTGTTTGCCGTTTGCTGAGAAGGTCCACTCGTCGAGGCTGCATCGACCGGGCTAGGCGCGCAATGGTGTTTGAACGCACATGCTTTGCAGTCTGGATCGGTGTCTGAGGAGCCCTCGTGGGCGATACGTTGGGCTGCTGTACTCGCCGTCAGGGCTGCGAGTGGCGTACCGATGAGCCCCATTCGGAAACTGGTATCGCCTGCTTCTGCGAGCATCCGCGCTTCGTCACTCGGGTATACGTACCCATCGTAGTTGTAGACCAGGACGGCGCTGCCGGCAGCGTTCGGGCTTTGCAGGTCAACGTAGCCTGCGTCGAAGCTGCTGACGAGCTTGTTCAACACCAGGCTGGCGTGGACTTCGCGGATGGGAAATCCCCTGTCGTTCCACCAGAGGATTCGGTCGAGCGCGCGCCTGTAGAAGGCCATGAAAGCGTCCGTGGTGTATCCCAGCAGGGGGAGGTTGCGGCGCGCGAAGCCGTAGTGGCTCAGCGGGCGCAGAAAAATCTCCCGGAGCCCGAGGGCCACGTACTCGTCGACGATGGCTTCGGGGTGGTCCAGGCTCGCCTTGGTTGTGGTCATCAAGGCCGATACGCTTTCCGGGCCTAGATGGTTGCGAGCCAGCTTGATACCTTCAATCGTGCGTTCGTATGAGTCACGGCTCGCCAAGGGACGATTCTTGTTGTGCAACCAGGCCGGTCCGTCGACGCTCGTGGACAGCTTGACGTCGTACTGAGCGAAGTACCGACACATGTCAGGCGTTAGCTGGTGAAGCGTTGAAGCAATGACGAAACGGATCGCTCGCCCGCGGCGATGGGGGTGGTGTGCCAATGCTTCAATTCCAAGCTCGACCAGGTCGAACCGATTCAAAGGGTCGCCCCCCTGGAATTCGACAGTGAGCGTGGACGCGCCGCTCTCCATGATGGTGTCGCAGGCCATCAAGAGCTGATCCTGAGAGAGCGAGAAGCCGTCTGAATCCAGAGCGCGGCTGACTTGGCAGTACTGGCAACTGTGCGCGCACTGCAATGTAGGGACAAGGATGTGCAGCTCGGGCCCGTTGGCTGCGATCGAGCGCTTGGCCTCCAGCCTGGAGGCGTAGAGGCGATCAAGGCCACGAGTGTTGCCGGCGCTTTTCAGGAAGTGCTTGGCCTTGAGTTCCCGAACGGTGGCTGCAGGAAGGCGGCTGGGATCCGTCAGAAGCTGTTCGACTTCGGCAGACGGCAGGAAAACGACTTCCCCGACCGGGGAGAGGCATGCCGCCACACCTGCCACTACGTGATGCACTTCGAACGTGCGGCGTTCCGGTGCATAACGTCCAGTCTGCACTTTTCCCTTTCTGTCCTTCGATGGTTGCGAAATGATACATAACGCTCACATGCCGCCTGTAGCTAAACAGCTGTGGAGATGCTTCCATTGATTCCAAAGTGACTCCAGCCAGTGCCCGCAGCGCGTGGAACACCCTGATTTAGCCGGCCTGGCGCAAGCAGAGGCGCGGTATCAATAGTCTCAAGGGCGAGTTTTGCAACGCGTGCTTAAAGGAGCACGGGTGTCAGTTCCCGCCGCGAGCGCGCTCGACAATCGCAGATTGTCATCAAGGGTACAGCGGGGCGCAGCCGCGCAGTGGCTTGGGTCACATCGATACGGTGGAGTTCGCACTGGTTTATTGCGGTCAAAGCTGGTCACAACCGGCTTTCGGCAACGAGATCAGCCCTTGGCCCGGATCTCCCCCTTCGCGGTACGGCTGGAAAGGGCAGGTCAATCAACGAGTACGTCCTTGACTTCACCAATAAATACTGTATAAATGAACAGTATTGTTCGTGTCGCGCCATTGCTAAGTTGCTTTTTTCTTCGTGGTCGAACGGCATCTTTGAAGCGCGGGGGCATTCAATGGCCTGCCGCATATGCCGTTGATTTGAGGCATGCCCAACTATTTGGGGGCGGTATGGCGAAGCTACCCATGCTCATTCCCTTGAGGCGCTGACAAAAAACGATTTTTTGCCTGGAGGAAAGCACTTGCCGCAGTCCTTTCGAGTTTGGAATGAAACGCGGGAATGGCTTGGGGTCTGTTGTCGCAGTAATCGACGACCGTGTATGACTCAGAGGGGGTGTCTCATTTATTGTCGCTATGGCACTTGAAGCACTCGCACTTTAGCAACCCCTGAAAACCTATGTCTCCCGCTGCCCCTTTGGACTGGAATCGGCAAATGCAAGATTGGAGAGCCACTTGAGCGAATTCACCGTTTCGCCCTACTTCGAGTTTGATCCGGAGTTGCCGCCTGAGACTCCTCAAGAACTATCTGATCGCATGCAGGGCTTCTATGAGGCCAACGTCAGGATGCACTCCCGGAGCTATGTGAGCCCGCCTGCGAAGCACTACTTGGTGATTGCTCGAAGCAACATGCAAACCGAGAAACCGGTTATCGGGTTTGCATACTTTTATTACCGAATGGCGGTGGGCCAATGGGAGATGTGGGCGGTGGGAATCGATGAGGGCTGGCGGCGTAGGGGCGTTGCCACAGAACTCGTCCATTGCGCGCTTCTGGTCGCGGGGTCACTGGGGGAAAGGCGCTTTGTTTTCAGATGGGCGGACCAGGGCAAAGAGCATGGTCAGGCAATGGCCGCAGATGTCAATCAGTTCCTTGCCGAGCGTATGCCAACTTCGCAGGTTAGCCATGACGGGGCGCATTCGTGGAAGCGCTTCGGTGAAGTTCAGGGCACGGCGCTACCCAACCCAGTTGGCGATCATTGGACGATTGCATTGGGAGCCGGTGCGCCGTACCCATTTGTGCACCTGAAGAGACGCCACGCTGGTCGACCTGACTACCAAGTGGTTGAAGTTGACCTTGCTCTTCTACTAGCTATGCATGACAGAGACCAGATGCGAATCTCCAATCCAGAACACTGGGCGCTAGAGAAGCGAGCAGGCCTCCAGCAGTTCTTGGATCCCAAGGACCCGTATCCCGCCGAGATGCCCATTGTGTCCGTGTGGGATGCGCCCAAACCTGGTTGGTGGGCAAGATTGCGTAAGCACAGATGGCCAGCGGTCTCCTTCACTAACGGTCGCCACAGGGCACGGCTGCTGGCCTATTTTGGAGCCAAGCGGTTGACTGTTGAGGTTCACATCAGTGCTGCTCCTCGGTTGATTGAGCTCTGCGGAGCCCGCTGAAACGCGGCGAGGCTCCCCTTGGCTACCAGACACCGCTTGACGTCACCCTAGCGCCAACGCGCACGTACCGTGTCATTTGCGATTGCACCAAAATTCAAACTATAGCGAGACAAAACGCCGCGAATTCAGACTTCAGTGAGACATGGATTCAGACTGCGATGGAACAAGGCGCGCCAAGCCCTTGATGCATCTCACGCCCCTGTTCAGCATTCAGCGCAAATCGACAGCCACCGTACCGACCCAATAGTGAGCCAGGGATGGAAGCCGCAGGCGCGGGCCTGCGGGCTGTGGATGAGTTTAGTTTGAGGGTCTGATCGCGCCCTCGCGGCCCTTGAGCCGCCGGATTCAACCAATCTGGTCCATGGTGATCACTCCTGCACACCCCGCCCGCTGTGGATAACCCGGGCAGGGTAGGTTGAACACCTGGCTCAGTTTTAGGTCGGCCGCAACAGTTGTTGACACTTCACATCTAGTGGCTGCCCAGGAGCGCAGCCTCCACCTCCGCCAGTGTCTTGACCCGATTGACCTCAGGCATGTACTCGTCAAGCAGCGCACGCATGAGCGCTGCCGCATCGCCGCTGAACTGCTCAGTCTGCTTCGAGAGTACCTTTGTCGGCGGCGTCTTGGGCGTGGTGCCCTGGCGAAATTCGTCTTCGTGCGCCTCGGCCGTCCTGCCTTGCTTGAGGGAACCCCCTTGCGACATCGGGTACGTTCCTCCCCGGTCGTCATTGCCCAGCGCTTCAGCGAAGGTTCTCTGGCCCGAGGCGATGAGCTGGAGCTCACGCATACCGCTGATCATCGCTGAGCGGTGACGCACCGATTCGGCCAGCATCCACGTGGCCACCAACTCCGTGAATGTCTGAAGGCTTTCAGAAGGCACCAGATACGGTGGCAGCTTGCCCGGGTTGCGGACGATGGCCGACATGACCTGTGCGATGGCGGCGTCGCCAACGTTGTCTGCTCGCTTGATGGCCTCGATCTTCTCGAGAAACCTTGCATAGCTGACGCGGTGCTCGGGTGGGGAGTCGTAGGCGGTGTTGACCTCACCCTTCTCGAAGCGCAATGCAGCACGGGTGTCGTGAACCAGATAGTCGGCTCGCCCTTCATGGTCGTGAGTGGAAAGGATGACCGATATGGGCTGCGGACTGTCAAACGCGAAGAAGTTGATCACATGCAGCTCGTTGGACCGGCTGGCAACCTGTGACAGCGTGTGCTGCAAGTGCACCCACTCCAGCGGCGACTGTTCGGGGAAGTAGTTCTTGAGCGCTACGGTGTGATAGCCGGTCACGTTCGGTTCAGGCATCTCTCGCTGGTCGATCTGCAGCAACAGCTGGCTTTGATGCGCGTGCATTGTCCGGGCGAGGCGATAGACCTTCGTGGCCGCCTCGCTGAGTTCCTTCGCCACCTTGATCTGCTCTGGTGACCAACTCCAGTCCGCCTTTGCCGCGCCGGCCTTCTTGCCGCCCTCTTTCACCACGCTGAACTTGGCGACCAGCGCCGTGATGGCGTCGCGCTGCTCGGTCGAGGGACTCTGCTTGTACAGCGCACTCGCCCTTAGGCGGTACGCTTCATTTGGACCTTCTGGCAGGGCTTGCAATTTTTGCAGCTCACCTAGGCTCTCAGGATCAAGATCGCGTTGGACAACCGGGGGCATGGCGACCGCGGTGAACGGGCCAAAGAATCTCCCTTGTGTCACTTCTTCGCGAATCTGCCGCCGCAGAGTTTGGCGCTTTTGAGCCTTGGATGGCTTCGAACTTTGCGCGCGGCGGCTTCGCTCCGCCGTCGGCGCATTCCGGGCATTCTTTCGCGAACGCTTGCCGGAGCCGAGCGGATGGGTGAACGTCTGCCCGCCGACGACGAACGACACCGACGGAGCCTTGTCCGTCTTGATGAATCTGAATTCGGTGTTGTAGTCACCCAGGTTTGTCTGACCGCGCTCACTCGTGTCCGGCGCCCCAGTGCCGCGGCGGTTGATGGCCGGGGGTGTCGCGGACTGGACAAGCACATTGAAGCCGACCAGTGCGAGCACGAAGAGTTCGCCGGGATCGATGTTCAGGTAAGGATTGATCTTCTTGAGGTTGGGAACCTGACTCAGCAGATGGGCGCCCTTGTTCTCTTCGGTCAAGTAGCGCCGCAACACGTTGCTGCGGCCTCGCACGATGACGCACCCGCCAGGCTTGAGGATGACGCGTGCCGATTCCAGAAAGCGAGTGTCGGGAACACGGTCCTGGATCAACTCTCCGGACTCGGACACGCTGTGGCGCCCCACTTCCCGCATGAGGCCATAGCTGGCGAACGGGACACCACGCTCACCATAGGGATTCGCGCCGATCACGACATCGGTCGATTCGGCACGGAAGTGCTGGTGGAGCCTGTTGGCGTCCACCCCATACCGAACGTCGATGTCATCCGCCTGCGCACTGGTCAGGTAATTGGTGTCGCCTGGCTCGCTGGCGACATCGGTCGCCAGGTAGTCGTGCCTGTGGCTGCGCTTATCCAACTCCTCCGAGTCAGCGAATTCATCTTTGAAGGTGAGGGAAAAGTCGCCCTCTCCCGCACCGACCTCCAACACCACTGGACGTTGCGTTTCGGGTTGGTACTCGTCAAAAAAAGCCTGCTCGTCGACGTCCACGTCCCGCAGGCCGTGGCGCCGCTTCTCGAGCGCACGTTGCTTGCGATTCTTCTTGCGTTCCTTCTTCCGGTTCTTTCGGTCGAACTGCATGCGATCGCCACGCGGCCTGGCATCAGGGGCAGCCGACGGCGCCGGCGTAGCGGGTTGCTGTAGCGCGAGGGCACCCATGACGTCGGCTTCTCGTTCGAGGCTCGCATCGTCATTGATGGCGACGCCTCCCGCACTGGCAGTCGGCTGCACTCGACCAGTCATTTGCTGCACGACGTGCCACGCTTCGTGAGGAAGGCTGGCTTCTTGTCCAGGCCCGAGGTGAATGTCGGTTCCTCGGGCGAAGGCTCGGGCCTGGAGCCGAGCAGGCTCGGGCGAAGATCGGTGGACGCGGACAGCATCAAGAGACAAGCTGGACATCGACTCGAGGCCCGCCTTGAGTTGGTCTGGCAGCCCGGTCCGGTTGGTCGGTTCGAGAGGGGACGCCGCGGCCGGCTGCATGATGTCCGGTGAAGCGTGCGACTCGGCAGCCTGGCCTTGCGGCAAGGGGCTTGGATGCTTGCCGAGGAAGCTGGCGATCTGCTGCCGCTGCGCCACCGTCCGCGGGCTCGAATGCCATTGCGCAGCCCGGCCGGTTGACGCCGACCGTTCGGTTGGAACCGCCTCGGTTCGATCGATCGCTGCCGCAGGCCCTATGCTTGCGTTCGTCTGCCTGGCAGCCTTTTCCCGCGAACTTGACATAGTTGGGTCCCATCACTTTGGTGGCCCATGATTCACGATCGCGAGAGTCGGTGTCCATCAGCAGAAATCTGATCTTCGACCGGCTGTTGACGGTCGTAAAAAAGCCGCCCTTGCTGTCGGTTCTCACTCATGCCAGAACTGGTGGGCTGGCGGGTCGCGGGCTTAGTCGCGACCACCTCACAACACCTCGAACCGTGAATCGAGCCGGCTTTTGTGGAGAGCCATGGCTTTCCACGCTTGATGCCCTTGATCAAGTTTTCTTTTGGACGTATTGCGAAGTGCATTGCGCTGATCTGCCCCGTAAGGTCCCCCGAAAAAAGGCAGCTCAGAAGTAGAGACTTCCTGGTTGAACACCTTGGGTTTGAACACCGCCGGCGGCACTTCGCCGGTAGAGTTCGAACGACGCCATTCCCAACGGCTTACGGTTGTCTAGGAAGCTCGGGGCGATTGATCCGCTTGGGTTTGTCGAGCCACCCCGAGTGCTAGCCCCGGCTGGTCTTGATCCGCTTGGATTCTTCGAGCCACCCCGAGTGCTAGTCCCGGCTGGTCTTGATCCGCTTGGATTCTTCGAGCCACCCCGAGTGCTAGTCCCGGCTGGTCTTGGGGTCACTAGGCAGGCCCC
>NZ_JBPZGY010000028.1:0-18175 GCF_051857535.1 Roseateles sp. DB2
GGGGCCTGCCTAGTGACCCCAAGACCAGCCGGGACTAGCACTCGGGGTGGCTCGAAGAATCCAAGCGGATCAAGACCAGCCGGGACTAGCACTCGGGGTGGCTCGAAGAATCCAAGCGGATCACTGCGACACAAATGGCTAACCGGCTCGTGATTCGGCAGGTCACTCGTTTATGTCGTACGACAGAAAAGGATTGACCAGCCAGGTCGGGATTCGCTTAGCTACACGTAACCCGTTGCTCGGCGGGATCAAAGTGCCGTGCGTACGCAGGTCGCTGGGGCCTGTCAGGATTTTTGTGTGCGAGGCATAGCATGACGACCAGGAGCATCTATGCCAAGCAAGAAGAAGCCGGCGGGAGCCGGCATGACGGCGCTGCCGTCGATCCCCAAGGAACTCATTGAGCAACTGAGCGGCGGCACCACGCCGATGACAGCCGAGCAGATCAATGCCGCGACCATGGCGCTGAAGAAGGCGTTGATCGAGCGCGCGCTGGGCGCGGAGCTGTCGCACCACCTGGGCTATCCGGCCGGCGCTGCCCGGCCCGAGGAAGCCGGCAACCAGCGCAATGGCAAGTCCACCAAGACCGTGCTGACCGAGGACGGCCCGCTGCGCATCGAGGTGCCGCGCGACCGCGCCGGCTCCTTCGAACCGATCCTGATCCCCAAGCATGAGCGGCGCTTCACCGGCTTCGACGACAAGATCGTGGCCATGTACGCGCGTGGCATGACGGTGCGCGAGATCCAGGGTTTTCTGGCCGAGCAGTACGGCACCGAGGTGAGTCCGGAGTTCATCAGCTCCGTCACCGACGCCGTGATGGCCGAGGTCACGGCCTGGCAGAGCCGGCCGCTGGAGCCGATGTACCCGGTGGTGTTCTTCGACGCGCTGCGCGTGAAGATCCGCGAGGATGCGGTGGTGCGCAACAAGGCCATCTACCTGGCGCTGGGCGTGCTGCCCGACGGCACGCGCGACATCCTGGGCCTGTGGATCGAGAACACCGAGGGGGCCAAGTTCTGGATGAAGGTCTTCAACGATCTCAAGACCCGCGGCGTGGCCGACATCCTGATCGCCGTCACGGACGGGCTCAAGGGCATCCCCGAGGCGCTTGCTGCGGTGTTCCCGGCTACGACGCTGCAGACCTGCATCGTGCACCTGATCCGCAACAGCCTGGACTTCGCGAGCTGGAAGGATCGCAAGGCGCTGGCAGCGGCCTTGAAGCCCGTCTACACGGCCGCCAGCGCCGAAGCGGCACAGGCCGAACTCGATGCCTTCGAGACCGGGCCCTGGGGTCAGAAGTTCCCGACCGTGACGGCCACTTGGCGCCGGGCCTGGGACCGGGTCATTCCGTTCTTCGCCTTCAGCCCGGCGGTGCGGCGCGTGATCTACACGACCAACGCCATCGAGAGCATCCACAGCCGGCTGCGCAAGATCATCAAGACGCGAGGGCACTTCCCCAGCGATGACGCAGCGACCAAGCTGCTGTGGCTGGCGCTGCGCAACATCACAGCCGATTGGGGCCGCGCGGCCAAGGAATGGAAGGAGGCCATGAACCAGTTCGCCATTGCCTACGGCGAGCGCTTCACACGGCCTGCCGCGTAAGATGCGGCGCGGGTCCGTCTGAATTGATGGGCCCTAGATGGAGCCTCGAACACAGAAATTCAGACAGCCCCGGTCGCTGCGCCCTGACCCTCGCAAAGCGCAGATGCGTGCACACGCAGTCTGGGGCTTTGCGCGCACGATGCGTCCCCGTCACGAAGGGCCGCTAGACTGCGCCATCATCTCGATCTGCCTGCAGTCCATGCCCATCATTGAGACAGTTTGGAACGTGCAACGCTCCGGCGTTTCCCTCAAAGGTAGTCTCTGCCTCCCTGCGGCTGACGGCCGTTTTCCGCTTGCGCTGATTCTGCAGGGCAGCGGCCGGGTGGATAGAGATGGCAACGTTCGTGGCCGCGGGCCTGCCATTTACGCGAAGTTGGCAAGGTCTCTCGCCGAGTTCGGCGTGGCCAGCTACCGTTATGACAAACGCGGCGCCGGTGCGAGTGGCGGCAACTTTCTCGAGGCCGGGTACCACGACCTGGTCGATGATGCCCAAGCCTGTTGGGAGTCGCTGGTGGGCGCGCCTTTCTGCGATCCGGAGCACATGTACATGCTCGGACATAGCGAAGGAACGGCCATGGCGGCTCAACTTGCGGCCAGAGCCATTCACCGACCTAAGGCCCTTGTCCTGCTCTGCCCCTTCGCCGAAAGCGCAGAGACCATGCTGATTCATCAGGCTGACCAGATCGAGCGCGAGTTGCCTGAAGTGCCTGGCCTGCTCGGCTTCATCCTTCGGGTGATGAACCGCCTGACGGGGCCTTATGGGCAGAGCTTGCGCAAGATGCTGGAACGGGTTCGGACACTGGACGGGGGGACCGTCCGCCTGGGTGCCGCTCGCGTGAGCGCACGCTGGCTGCGCGAGCTGATCGAACTGGACATGAATCGCATCTATCGCGCCGTCCCCTGCCCCATGTTGCTGCTTTCGGGCGAGAAGGATCTTCAATGCACCCCTGACAGCGCCAGGAAGCTGGCCGAGCTGGTGGAGGTGCCGACCGAGCATCACGTGGTCCCCGACATGATTCACCACCTCTCGGCATGCGAGGGTCCGCCGGCGCTGTTTGACCTGCGGGACATTGATGCGCAGCCGCTTTCGCCTGCCCTGCTCGCTCACCTGCAGCAGTGGTTCGCACGGGAAGTCTCCGAGCGCCGCACACCGCCGCAGGCGTCAGCCCCGGCCCCGGCCAGCAGCTGACACCGCCCTCCTCCGCTGGCCCCCGCCAGGGGCGGAAGCGCAGGGCGGGCTGCTCACTCGTGGCGAAGCGCATCAATGGGCGTCAGGTTGGCGGCATTGCTGGCAGGCAGGATGCCAAACACCACGCCGATCAGCCCTGAGAATCCGCAGGCCCCCAGCGAAGCCCACCAGGGCACCGTCGGCGGTGGGAAATTCGGTATCAATGCAGCGATCACCTGCGCCAGTCCTGTGCCTATCAGCAGGCCTATGAGCCCACCGATCACGGCCAGCAGCATGGCCTCGATCAGGAACTGAAGCAGGATGAAAGCCCGAGGGGCGCCCAGGGCCTTGGCAATGCCGATCTCACGGGTGCGCTCTGTCACCGACACCAGCATGATGTTCATGATGCCCACACCCCCCACGATCAGCGAGATGCCGACCACGGCACCCACCACAATGGTGATGGTGGTGCTGATCTCGCTGAAGGATTTGCGAAGCGAATCGGCCGACTCCAGGACGAAGTCGTTGGGTTGACCCGGCTTGAGCCCGTGTCCCAGCCGCATCAACTCGACGACCCTCGCCTGTATGGCCTCTGTCTGGTCCGGATCGGTGATGGTGAAGCTGATGGACAGGTCGGGTTCCTCCACGACGCCGTTCACAGCCAAGGCGGTCTGGAAGGGCATCAGCAGATAGGCATCCTGGCTGATGCCGAACATCTCGCCGCGGGGCTCCATCACGCCCAGCACCTTGAACCACTCGCCAGCGATCTGGATGTGCATGCCCACCGGGTTGGGGGGCAGCTTCAGGTCCCGGCGCAGCTTCTCTCCCAGCACGACCACGCGGCGTCGTGTCTGGTCGTCGCTCTCGCTCAGGAAGCGCCCGTGCAGCGGATACAGCGCCTGTACGTCCTGGTAGAGCGCCGTCGTGCCGTACATGGTGCCGTAGGCCACATGCGAGCCGTTGCGGATGTCTGCGCCAATGCGCCCCCCTGCCACGACGGTTGGCGTGATGTCCTGGATGCCGTCGATCCGATGACGGAGCTGTTCGAGATCGCTCAGCTTCAGCCGATTCACCTTGCCACGCAGCGCATCTTCGATCGAGGTGTCTGCACGCAAGGTCAGCACGTTGCCGCCCAGGCCCTGAAACTGCTTGCTGATGGACTTCGACAGGCCCTGCACCAGTGAGATCACGGTGACGACGGACGCCACGCCGATGATGATGCCCAGCATGGTCAGGAAGCTTCTCATGCCATGGGCCCGTATGCTGGCCAGTGCCGAGCGCAGGCATTCCTGCAGCAGGTAGAACCGCGCACTCCACTGGCCATGAAGGCCTGCTCCGTGCTCATCGGCGTCAGGGGCTGCGATCAATGGGGCGGACGCCTGCCTCGAGGAAATGGAGGGGTTCATGAGAAGGCGGGCTCCTTCATTGGCGCGGATGTGGACAGGGTGTCCTCGATGATCTGGCCGTCATGCAGTCGGACGATCCGGCGGCACTGCGCGGCAATGCCGGGCTCATGAGTGACCAGCAGCACGGTCAGGCCGTGGGCATGCAGTTCATGAAACAGAGCCATGATTTCCTGTGCGGTGCGGCTGTCCAGGTTGCCTGTCGGCTCGTCTGCCAGAAGCAGCTTGGGCTCACCGACCAGTGCCCGGGCGATCGCCACACGCTGGCGTTGACCACCCGACAGCTCGTTGGGGCGGTGTTCCGCGCGATGCGCCAGCCCCACGCGTTGCAGCGCCTGCATGGCCGCTTCCCGGCGCATGGCCGGTGAGCAGCCGCGGTAGATCAGGGGCTGAGCCACTGTTACCCAGGCGGGCATCCGAGGCAACAGGTAGAAGCTCTGGAAAACGAAGCCGATCCGCAGGTTGCGCTCCCGAGCCAGCGCGGCTTCGCTCAGGGAGGATACGTCGCGTCCGTCCAGAAGATACCGGCCGCTTGTCGGGGTATCCAGGCAGCCCAGGATGTTCATCAGCGTTGATTTGCCTGACCCAGAGCTGCCGGTCAGCGCCACGAACTCTCCGGCCGCCACCTGTAGCGAGATGCCGTGCAGCACCGGGCATTCCTGCCCGTCCAGCTGGTAGGCCTTGCAGATGTCATGCAGCTCGATCATCGGGTCGTCTCCCCCGCCGACGGGCTCCCCAGGGTCGCCGTCTTCAGGCTGCCAGGCTGGGGCTGGACCCGCTCACCTTCCCGAAGAAATCGAAGTGTCTTGGCTGGGCCGACCACCACGACATCGTCTGCACTCAGACCCTTGATCACCTCCAGGTAGCTGTCATCGGAGATCCCCGGCTCGATCACCCTTCTCTGCACGGTGCCGTTCTCGACGACGAAGACCTTGGCCTTGCTTGCGCCGGATGGGCCTTCGTACTGGATCGCCTGCAGGGGTACCGCCAGGCGCTGCGCGGTGGCCGCGGTAGCGATGTCAGCGCGCGCGCTCATTCCTGGGTGGAACTTGAGGTCGGGCACTGGATCAAGCCGGATCCGAACGGGATAGGTGCGGCTTTGCCCCGGCGTCTGTCGCGGTGTCAGGGCGATGGTCTCCACCCTACCCTTCAGCAGCCGGTCGGGAAAGGCGACGGGCACGATGGTCGCCTCATGATCGGCCGTCACGCGAGCGATGTCCGATTCGTCGACCTGGATCTCCGCGTACAGCTGCCGGGTGTCGGCCACGACCATCAAGCTGCCACCCGCGATGCTCATCGCACTGGGCACGGCCGTTTCGCCACGCTTGATGGAGATGGCGGTCACGATCCCGTCAATCGGCGCGCGCACCTCGGTCTTGGTGAGGCGCAACTGCGCTTGTGCCAGCAAGGCCGAGGACTGCCTGACCGCCTCCTGGCTGTTGCGAAGCTCCACCTCGGCCAGGTGCACTTCCGAGGCCAGGTCGTCAAAACGCAGGGAGTCCACCATGCCATGCTTGTGCAGCTCTTCATTGCGTCTGAGCTTGCTCACGGCGGCTTCGTGGCGAATGCGTTGGCGGTCGACTGCCAGTTCCGCCTGGCGTCTGGCGGCGGTGAGCTGGGCAATTTCGGCGTGCAGCGACTCGCTTTCCATGCGCAGCAGCACCTGGCCGCGCCGGACGCTGCTGCCTTCGCTCACCAGCACATCGTCCACCCGGGCAAGGATCTCCGACACCAGGGTGACCTGGCTTCCAAAGGCGAGGACACCGGAGGCCAGGATGGATGGCGTGATCGCACGCTTCCCCACCGTCACGACCTCGACGGCCTTTTGCTCGGAAGCCCGCAGCGCCTTCATGGACAAGGGCAGGACCACCAGCAGCGCCAGCGCGCCGCCCAACAACAGTTGACGTCGCATCTCAGAGCCCCACCACCAAGGCCCAAACGCCGTACACCAGCAACCACGGGGCCAGCGTGAATGTCAGGCTGAATGCCCAGCTGCGACCGCTCCAGGTCTTCACGCCCACGGCACTCAGCCACCAACTCCAGGGATGCAGGACGCTCAGCGAGTTCAGCAGCACGTACCAGGGGCTGTCCTGCGGCACTTGGAAGAACAACTCGTTGAGAGACAGCGCGTTGAGCTGCTCCTGAAGGATCTGTCCATTCGGATACACCGCAAGCATGCCCACCGAGAGCAAGGGCAATAGAAGCAGTGGCAGGCTGGCCCAGCAAGCCAGTGCCAGCCACTGGTTGAACGGGAGGTCGATGCGGGTCGCACGGCCTGCGAGAAAGTAGTAACCGCCCTCCAGCAGCCGTCCGCCCACCAGGGCGATCAAGGCGCCGACCACAGAGGTGATGGCCAGGGTCTGGAGGGACAAGGCCGGCATGCCCTCCTGGGACTTGTCGCCGGCAGGCGCCAGCAAGTGTGTCTGCAGCCAAGCCAGGTCCACATGGCTGAAATAGGCGCCGATGGCGGCCAGCGTCAACCCTAGCAGCAGAAGCAGCGGGAAGGCAAAGCGGGGTTGTGTGCGCAGCGAGGCGAAGGCCAGCTCGGGCTGCAGCAGCATGGATCGTGTCAGTTGAGATGTATTCATCAGGGACGCTCCCAGTAAAGATTCGTTCGTCAAGTCGCTCGGTCCGTTCAAGCGGCCACGTCGCCGGGAAGGCGCGCCGGCGTCAACGCAAGTCGCGCAGCGGGCGCAGGGCGATGCCTCCGACAGAGGCGGTCAGGCCCAGCAGTCCGCAAAGCACGAACATGGCGGCGACAGCCTGGCCTTCGCCGGTGCCTACGGCACGGCCCATCATCTCGGCCACCCAGTGCCCATGCTTGAAAGCTGGCTTGAAGACCTGCTCCACCAACAGGCCACCAAAGACGACGGTGGTGGCCGTCGCCAGCATGGTGCTGGTACTTGTCAGCACCAGGATGCCCCCTTGCTGTGACTCCGGAACGCGCGTCATCCAGAGCGCGAAAACGCAACTCGATGCAATCGCCGCGCAGAGGCCAGCCAGGAACTCGGTCGCGCACAAGGCGGGAACGCCCTCCACCATCCCGACCAGCAGCACGCAGGCAGCCACGATCGCGTCGCAGACCAGGACGATGCGCATGCGACGCTCCGGCATGTCGAACCACACCATGGCCATGCTGCCGAACAGCGCGCCCAGGGACTCGAAGCTCAACACGATGCCCAGCGTCTGCTCATCGTGCCGTTCAAGGATCAAGGGAACGACCAGACTGACGGACACAGCAATCAGGCCCGCCTGCATCATGGAATAGAGCAGCAGCGCCAGCATGATGGTGTCGCGCCTGAAGAACCCCAGAGCTGACACGAAGTTCCTGCGCGAGTCGAGCAGCGCTTCCTTGAGCGTTCCCTCCTTCAGCGTCTCGGTGTTGGACTTGGCAATGCTGAAGGCGTACCAGACGAACAGGGTGCCGATCACGAAGGTGACCAGGTCAATGGTGACGATGCCATGCAAGCCGATCACCGCCATCAGAGCACCTGCCATGGATGGAGCAATAACCCCCAACGTGGTTGCGCTGACCCCGAATGCACCGGCGGCCCGTGTCAGCAGACCCTTGTTGACGATGTTCGCAACCGACGCTTCAAAAGCTGGCCCCTGGAAGGCGCTGACCATCGACGCCACCGCCGTGAAGGCATACAGATGAGGCACAGCCAGCTTGTCAGTCCAGAGCAGGATCAGCAGCATCAGGGTCATCAGCGCCGCCACCGAGTCGGCGGCAATCATCACGTTGCGCCGTTTCACTCGATCCACGACGCTGACGGCGATCGGCGATACCAGCACGGCGGGCAGCAGGCTGGCCACGATGGCGCCGGCAAAGCTGAGCGTGGAGTTGGTGCGCTCGTAGATCCAGACGCTCATGGCGAACTGGACCATCTGCGTACCCACCATCGAAACCGTCTGGCCGGTCCACAGCATCCAGAACGGGCGGCCCAATGCGCCCAGTCGGGAAAAGGCTTTCATCAATTGACTCCCATGTCCTTCGTTTTGTGTTGAGATTCGCTCGGCTTTGCTGGCCGGCTGAAGCTCTCCTGCTGAGAGAACCACCAGTCGACGCAGTGCTGCACATGCGGCGGCTTCAGCATGCTCATGTGGTTGCCAGGCCCCTTCCAGCGCCGCATCTGCGGCGCCCACAGCAGCCATCCGTCGCCATCCCGCTGCTGGTCTTGCGTGTTGCGCTCTGCAGAGCGACGCGGGTCGTCGGCCTGCACCAGGCAGACGGGGTGCTCCCACAGGCCCGTGGGCCGGTAGCTGGTACGCAGCGCAGCGCCAAAGGCTTGAAAGGGACCTTCCATCACATCGGGGCGTGTGCGGGTCGGCAGCAGGCCGTGGCGCGTCATGGCCGCATGTAGCGCGGCCAGCCGTTGAGCGGGGGTCAAGGGTGCCAGCTGATGGCGGAAGATGCCCAGGGGGCGCCCCAGGGCCAACTCCAGGCTGCCAGCGAGCTGCTCGCAGATGTCCAGGTGGCTGTACTCCTTGTCCAGCACCCCGGCTGCTTCCGGTGCTTCGCTGTCCAACAGCGTCAAGGACAGCACCTCGCGCCCCAAGTCCTGCCATCGCAGCGCGATCTCGAAAGCGACCCAGCCGCCGAAGGAGTGACCGGCCAGGTGCACCGGCCCCTTGCCGACCACGGACTCCAGCGCTCTCACCGCTGCCGCCGCAGCGGCTTCGACCGTGGTGTGGGGCAGCAGCACGCCGTCCGTTCCGCGTGGCTGCAGTCCGTAGACAGGCCATTCCGCTCCCAAGGCTGCAGCCCAGTCCCGCAGGCCCATGACGCTGTCGCCTGCACCCGGAACACAGAAAAGTGGTGTGTGCCCCGGCCAACCTGCCTGCAGCTTGATCAAGGGCTGATAGTCCAGCTCCGGGGCGCGTTGCGGCGCCAGGCTGTCTGCCAGGTCCAGCGCGTCCGACCATAAGGCTTCCAGGCTCTCGCGAGTGCCGTCGGGTTCGCGAACCACGGTCGAGGACAGCACCTTGGCGCCCGTTGCCATCAACTCCAGGCGCTGCACCAGGCCGTTGGCCGGATCGATTGACCACGCCGGCAGCGCCCTGGAGCGAAGGGCGGCCCCAGCCGGTACCGGCGCGGGCAAGGCCCCAAGCAGGCCGAGAAAGGCAACTTCCTGGTCCTGACCCAGCAGCTGCAGGGCAATGGCATGCATCAGTTCGGCGCTGCCGGTCTCTGCAGCCAGCCAGTAGGGGCCCTCCCCCTGCAAGGCTCGGATGCTCTGTGCAGCCCAGGCCGCCGCGCCCTCCTGTGTACGGGGGCGGCCGGCCGTGTGCCAGTTCAGCGCCATGCACCGCAAGGGCGGTGCGCTGCTCGGCTCTTCGATCCAGACAGGTGGTCCGGCCTGCTCGCTGCTGATCCAGAACAGCAGGACTTCATGACTCGGTCGCTGTGGTAACTGCCGGTCATGGCCTTCGTGGGAGTGTTGCTTGTTCATGTCGCCCTTCATTGCAAAGATTCATCCAGTGCTTTGGAGATCGCGGTCCCCAGCTCGGCGACGTAGTCGCCCATCATGCTTCCGTGGTCGCCTGGTACCGGTACGACGCGCAGCTGGGCATCGGGGATGTAGCGCAGCCAGCCTTCGCGCGGATCCGAGTTCTGCTCCAGCACTTCCATCGGCACCAACTCATCGAACACGGTGCTCTTGTCCTCGGCCGAGAACAGATGCACCGGCAGATCTGCCGAACGCGGCGTGTAGCCATCCAGCGCGTCCTCATGAGCCTGCAGGCGGGCGATGAAGTCGCGCAAGGCTGCTTCATCGAACTGGTCGAGGTAGTCCGGCAAGATGCGTGCCTTTTTGCACTCGGCCATCAGAGCTGCGAAGCTCATTTGGTCTGCCCTCTGGGTCAGCTTGCGAATGGCTCGGCCTTTGAGCTTCATCTTGACGATGTTCTGGAGCCAGTTCAGCGTCGGCTCGGGGCGCTCTTCGCAGAGCAGCATCAGGTTGCGTTGCGGCGACAGATCGTGGCGCAGGCGAACATGCGCCCGCAGCAGTCGCAACACCGCGGGTGCAAAGCTGTCCAGCAAGCCGATGAAGCCGACCTCTGCGCCAGAGTCCTTCAGCTGCATGGCGATTTCATACGCGAGGATCCCGCCGAACGACCAGCCGGCCACCCGGTAGGGGCCCTCCGGCTGCACGGCACGGATCAGCTTGACGAGCCGATGGGCCAGGCCGGCCATCGTGTCCGCGCTGGCCGCACCGAGCTTGCATCCCGGAAGGCCGAACACAGGAACCTCCGGGTCGATCTTGGGGCCCAAACGATGGAAGTAGATGTCCAGGCCAAGGTACTCGTGCACCAGGAAGATCGGCGGTTTGCTGCCCATCGGCCGGATGATGGTGACCGCATCGCCGATCGGCGCAGGGCGCTGGCGCAGATAGGCCGCCAGCTCGCTCAGCACAGGATGCCCGAACAGCTCGGCCACGCTGATCTCGATGCCACAGGCCTCGAACCGGTTCACCATCAGAGCCAGCAGGAGGGAATGCCCGCCCAGCTGGAAGAAGTCATCGTTGCGCTGGATACGTTCGAAGCCCAGCACCTCCCGCCAGATGCCGGCAATCGTCTGCTCCAGGTCACCGCTGATTTCCTGCCCCGCCTCCGCGCCACGGCCTTCGTCGTCCGGCGCCGGCAGTGCCGACCGGTCGATCTTGCCGTTGCGATTCAAAGGCATGCGTTCCATCACCACGATGAGCGCAGGCACCATATAGCTTGGCAACGTCAAGGCGAGTTGCGCGCGCAAGGCGTCCGGGCTGAGCTTGTCCAGGTCACCGGCAACATAGGCCAGCAATCGCTGCTGCGGTGTATGGCCGTGCTGGACCTGCACCAGCGACTCGCGTACGCCCGGCTGAAGCAGCAACTGGGCCTCGATCTCCCCGAGCTCGATGCGGAAGCCCCGCATCTTGATTTGGAAGTCGCGGCGTCCAACGAAAACGAACTGGCCATCGGGACGCTGAAAGGCCAGGTCACCGCTGCGGTAAAGCATGGCGCCGGGCACGAACGGATCGTCCACAAAGCGGTCGCGAGTCAGCTCTGGCTGATGCAAGTAGCCCAAGGCCACACCTTCGCCGCCGATGTGGATTTCGCCGACCGCGCCGGAGGGCACCAGTCTGCGCCGTTCGTCCAGCAGGTAGACCCGGGTGTTGCAGATCGGGCGGCCCAAGGGCAGCGTCAAGGTCCCGTCGGTGACCTCCGTGATGTGGGCTGTCAGCGCGAAGGTGGTGGTCTCCGTCGGACCATAGCAGTGGATCAGGCGAACAGGCCCCTGCTCTGCCAGGACCCGGGCAAAGGCCTGCGGATCGCAACGCTCGCCGCCCGTCATCAGATGGCGCAGCCGGGACAGCGCCTGCGGAATGGCGGCCGCCAGTTGGTTGAACACCGCAGTGGTCAGGAAGATCGCCGTGATGCCAAGGCGACCCAGGGCCTCTGCCATGCGGGGCGGGTCCAGCACCGTGTCAGTGTCCATGGTCACCAGCGTGCCGCCGTTGAGCAGCGCGGCCCAGACTTCCATCGTGCTGGCATCGAAGGCAGGGTTGGAGATGAACGCGACGCGGTCGGCGGATCCGAAGTCGGCATAGCCGTTCTCGATGGCGATGCGGCCAATGGCTCGATGAGGGATTCGCACGCCCTTGGGCCGGCCGGTCGAACCGGACGTGTACATCAGGTAGGCCAGGTCTTCCAGCTGCGTATGGACCTCGGCTGGCGAGCCCGCATGTGTGAGGTCCGGATGCCTCAGATCGACGCACAGCTGGCCAATCTTTGGCAGAGGACGCTCCTCGTCGCCAGGCAACACCAGCAGCAGTGCGGCGCCGCTGTCTTCGACGAGCTCAGCCCAGCGCTGCGGCGGCGCCTGCTCGTCCAAGGGCACGAAGAAGGCGCCACACTTCAGTACCGCCAACTGCGAGGCCACGAGCTCGATGGAACGCTTCATCAGCAAGGCGACCGGGTGACCGGGGCGCACGCCGGCTTGCTGGAGCTGCCAGGCCAGGTGGTTGGCGCAGGCGTTGAGCTCGGCGTAGCTGACGCTGCGCTCGCCGTCCATCATCGCCGTTGCTTCTGGCGTTCGATGGGCCTGGGCCTCGAACAGCCCGTGCACGGTCAGCCGCTGCTCATACCGTGTGGGTGCATGGCGGCCATTGATCAGTGCCTGCTGCTCCGAGTCCTCCAGCATGTCCAGCGCGAGCAGGGATCGAGAGGCGTCCTCCTCCAGGGCCTCCGACAGCGCCTGGAGCAGTCGAGCCATGTAGCGGCAGGTTTGCTCTGCGGAAATGCTGTCATGCACCTGGGCGGTCACGATCAGTCCCTCGCCGTCGTCGTCGACACTGAGCGTGTAGGGATAGTTGCTCCGTTCTGCGCCGACCTCGCTCTCTATCCCAGTGCTGAAGTCGAGCAGCGCGGGGTCTGATTCGGCGGTGGTGTCCTTCGGGCTGTGGCGGTAGTTGAACAGTGCGGCAAAGACCGGCACGCCGCTGTCCAGCCCGCTGCAACGCTGGGCCAGGGCCAACGGGGCATGCTCGTGGCGAAGCAAGCCGGCCAGGTCTTGCTGGACCTGCTTCACGGCCGTCAGCACCGGGCCCTGCAGCTTGACGCGCAGGGGCAAGGTGTTGATGTACAGCCCCAGCGCCCGGTCCGCACCGGCTCCGGCCTGCATGCGGCCGAACAGCACGGTGCCGAAGACCACGTCCTCTCGACCGCTGACCCGCCCCAGCAGCTGGGCGTAGGCCAGGTGGCACAGGCTGGCCACGCTCACGCCCAGGCGGCGGGCCTGGGTGCGCAGCCCGCTGCTCAGCGAATCTGGCAGCGCCAGGTGGGCTTCCCCGACCTGGCTGCCATCGCCCTGCACATCCGACAGGCCGTAGGGCAGCGTCGGCTCGTCCACATCGCCCAATTGCTCGCGGAAGTAGGCCTCGTGCTGGGCTGGCGTCAGGCCCAGCCGAGCCTGCGCCACGTAGTTGCGGAAGGGCTGTGCGGGGGGCAGCTCCTGGGCTCGATCGCTCAGCAGCAGGGCGATCTCCTGCTGCATGACCTCCAGGGCCTGATGGTCCGTCGCCAGGTGGTGCATCAGCAGCAACAACAGCCAGCGCTGCTGGGCCGCATCGTGCAGCACGTGGGCCCGCATCAGCGGTGCCTGGGTCAGCTCGATGCGGGTGTGGCGCGGATCCCAGCGCTCGCGCAGCTGTGTCGCGGCGTCCTGGGGGCCGTCCGCCGCCAGGGCCTCCTCCTGCACCACCAGCGGTGCCTCGCGCCAGACCACCTGCACCGGCTCGTCCAGGCCTTCCCAGTGCAGCGCGGTGCGCAGCACGTCATGGCGTTGCACGACCTGGCCCAGCGCCTGCACGAAGCGATCCAGCTTGTCCCGCTCCTGGAAGCTGAAGAGCACGTCCTGCAGGTACACATCGCCCTGGGCCGCCATCAGGTGGTGGAAGAGCATGCCTTCCTGCAGCGGGGCCAGGGGGTAGATGTCCTGCACATTGGCCGCACCGCCGGGCACGCGCGCCACGATCGCATCCAACTGCGCCTGGCTCAGTGAGACCAGGGGCAGCATCTGCGGCGTGATCTGCGTCGCACCCTCGGGGATGGCGTTGGGCGGGACCTCGACCTCTCCAGGCAGCTCCGGGCTGCCTTGCAATCCTTGCGCCAGCTGCGCCAGGCTGGGCGCGCTGAACAGCGCCCTCACGTCGCTGGCCAGCCCGCGCTGGCGCATGCGCTCAATCAGCGTCACGGCCAGCAGCGAATGCCCGCCCAGCTCGAAGAAGTTGTCGTGCCGGCCCACGCGCGGCAACTGCAGCACATCGGCCCACAAGTCGGCCAACAGTGTTTCCACATCGCCCTGCGGTGCTACGTACGCGCGAAGTGCATGATCGTGGCCTTGCGGCGCTGGCAGCGCGCGGCGGTCCAGCTTGCCGTTGGGCGTCAGCGGCAGCGTTTCCAGGCGCACGAAGGCGCTGGGCACCATGTAGCCGGGCAGCTCTCGTTCCAGCCCCTGGCGCAGCGTCTCTATCGCCAGCGCGCTCTCACCTACGACGTAGGCCACCAGGCGCTTGTTCCCAGGCTCGTCCTCGCGGGCCAGCACCACCGCCTCACGCACGCCGGGCTGTGCCAGCAGCCGCGCCTCAATCTCCCCCAACTCGATGCGGTAGCCCCGAAGCTTCACCTGCTCGTCGTTGCGCCCCACATACTCCAGCACCCCGTCCTCGCGCCAGCGCACCAGGTCTCCGGTGCGGTACATCCGTCCCGTCCCCTCCTGCGACTTCACGAAGGGATCTTCCAGGAAGCGCTCCTGCGTCAGACTCGGCTGGTGGAGATAGCCTTCAGCAAGCCCGGCACCGCCAATGAACAGCTCGCCCACGACACCCGGCGGGACCAGGCGCTGCTGTGCATCCAGCACATACAGGCGCACATTGTTCAGCGCATGGCCGATGTGCGGCGCGCTGCCCGCAGCAATCAGCGCCGCCGTGCTGTCCACGGTGCATTCCGTGGGGCCATAGACATTGAACGCCTGGGTGCCAGGCAAGGCGGCAAGTTGCTGCCACAGCGGCGCATCAATGGCCTCTCCGCCCACCAGCAGCAGCCCAGGTCGGTGGAATTCACCCTGCGCCCACCCCTGCCCCAGCAGCAGTTTCAGCTGCGTGGGCGTTCCATCAAGCACATCAATGGACTCGTCGATCAGGAACTGCTTCAACGCCGGAGCATCGGTGCGGACATCCTCCGGAACCACGATCAGCGCGTGGCCCGCCATGAGTTGGCAGAGCTGCTGCACCGAGGCATCGAAGCTCATGGGCGCATTCAAACTCATGCGCAGGGGGCGATCCAGACCCAAACGCTGGGTCAAGGCCTGCTGAAGATTGAGCACCGCACGGTGGCTCACCATCACGCCCTTGGGCGTCCCGGTGGAGCCTGAAGTGAAGATCACATAGGCCAGCGACGAAGGCGCCATCGCAGCCACCGTCACAGGCGCACGGGAGGCAGCAGACCAGGGGCCAACAGCGCCATCTGCCAAGACGAGGCGGGCGCAGCCGGCCGGCAGGACCAGCGCCGCGGATGCGTCCGGGGCCTGGAGAAGCAGGACAGGCTGGACATCCTCCAGCAGGCGCTGCAGGCGCAGCGTAGGCTGCCCCGCATCCAGCGGCACATAGGCGGCGCCGGTCTTGAGGACGGCCAGCATGGCCAGGACCATGGACGTGCTGCGAGGCAAGGCCAATGCCACGAACTGACCCGCGGCTACACCCTGCTCGATCAGATGACGGGCCAGTTGGTTGGACTGCTCGTCCAGCTCCCGGTAGCTCAGCCGGAGCTCTCCGAACTGCACAGCCAAAGCCTCCGGCGTGCGGGCGGCCTGGTCGCTGAAGCGTTGGTGGATCAGTCCGCTCGGCACCTCGCCCACCGGGGCATTGAACTGCTCGAGCAGCAGCACCTGCTGCGACGGCGACAGCAGGCCGATGGCATCGATGGCTTGCGCGCTGTCCGCCACCATGGCACGCAACACGCACAAGACATGATCCCAGAATCGACGCAAGGTCAGCGGCTTGAACAGGGCCTTCGAATAGTTCAGATGACCTGACAGGCGACCTGCGTGCTCACCAATTTCGAGTGACAGGTCAAACTGCGCCTTGCGCAGCTCGGTGCCGAGCCCCTCCACGATCAAGCCGCCTTCGAGTTGAAGGTCGCTGTCGGGCATGTCCTGCCATGACAGCATGACCTGAACCAGCGGGGTGTGAGAGGTCGACCGCGGCGGCTGCAGGGCCTCCACCACTTGTTCGAAGGGCATGTCCTGATGCTGCTGGCCCGACAGCACCTGATGCCGGACCTGCGCGAGCAGGTCATTGACCGTCGGATGCCCCGAAAGGTCCAGACGGATTGCCAGCGTGTTGACAAAAAGGCCGATCAGCCCTTCGAACTCCGTCCGCTGCCGGTTCGACAGCGGCGTTCCGATCACCACATCTTCATGGCCCGACAGCCGTCCCAGGACCAGCCCCCATGCGGCCAGCATCACCATGTAGAGCGTCACCCCCTGCTGATGGCCCAGTTGGCGAAGCGCATGGACCAGGTCGGCGTCGACCTCCACCGCTTCGCTACCGCCCGTGTAGTCCTGTACCGCAGGTCTTGGATAGTCGTAAGGCAAGGCCAGCAGAGCTGGCGCCCCCGACAAGGTATCAACCCAATAGCGACGCTGCGCATCGGCCTGACGCTCGAGCCAGTTGCGTTGCCAGAGCGCGTAATCGGCGTACTGCAGTGGCAGCGTCGGCAAAGCCGCCTTCGTCCCGTTCAGCGCAGATTCATAGAGGGCCGACAGCTCGCGCATAAGCACCCCCATGGACCAGCCGTCGGCGGCAATGTGGTGCAGTGTCAGCAGCAGTACATGGTCGTCGGACGAAATCCTCAAGAGCTTGGCCCGCAGCAGTGGCGTGCTCTGAAGGTCGAAAGGAATGCCGGCCTCCTCCTCGGCGAGCTGGCGCAGCGTTCCGGCGTCCGTCCCAGGCAGGTCGACGCGGTCCATCGGCAGTACGGCGTCCGGATCAACCCACTGGAACAGCTGATCGTCTTCCAGCACGAAGCGGGTGCGCAGGGACTCATGCCGCCTTACCACGGCTGCAAGCGCCGACGCCAAGGACTCTTCGTTCAGCCGACCACGCAGACGCAGTGCCAATGGAATGTTGTAGGCAGTGTTCGCATCGGGATCGATCTGCGCAAGCATCCACAGACGCTGCTGGGCGAAGGAAAGCGGCAGCTTGGCAGGACGGATGAGCGATATTTCCTGGGCGGTCTCGTCCGCGCGCGACTTCCCCGCATGTGCAGCCAGAGCCGAAAGCGAGGGCCATGCAAACACATCGGCAACCGTCATGTCCAGGCCTAGGTGCTGGCGCAACCTGGCGACCAGTTGCATGACCAGCAGCGAATGCCCACCCAGCTCGAAGAAGTTGTCATGCCGGCCCACGCGCGGCAGCTGCAGCACCTCGGCCCACAGCGCGGCGATCTGCTCCTCCAGTTCGCCTTGCGGCGCCTCGTAACCCTGGTGGACGTGAGCGTCCTCGTCCGGTGCGGGCAGGGCCTTGCGATCCAGCTTGCCGTTGGACGTCAGCGGCAGGTCCTGCAGCAGGACGAAGGCGCTGGGCACCATGTAATCGGGCAGTTCGGCGGACAGGTGATCGCGCAGGTCTTGCGGCGACAGGGGCGTCGCTGCGTCGACCAGGGTGTAGTAGGCCACCAGGCGCTTGTCGCCGGCCTCGGTCTGGTCCACCACGACGGCGGCCTGCGCCACCGCCGGGTGCTCCTGCAGCCGGCTCTGCACCTCGCCGGGCTCCACGCGGAAGCCCCGCAGCTTGACCTGCTGGTCGCGTCGGCCCATGAACTCCAGGGTGCCGTCCTCCCGCCAGCGGCCCAGGTCCCCGCTGCGATACAGCCGCTGGCCTGGCTTGAGCGGATGCTCGATGAAGGCCTGCGCCGTCAGCTCGGGCTGGTTCAGATAGCCCAGGGCCAGGCCTTGCCCCCCGATGCAGATCTCCCCGATGACCCCACGCGCCACCAGGCGCTGGTGTTCGTCCAGCAGATGCACCTCCGTGTTGCCGATGGGCCGTCCGATGGGAATGCTGCGTTGGCGCGCGTCGGCCAGGCTCACCTCGTGAGTGAGCGCAAAGACGGTGGTCTCCGTCGGTCCATAGCCGTTGATGAGCCGCTGTGGCGGCGTGCGCGTCAACACCTCGGCCACCGTCACCGGGTCCAGCGCGTCGCCACCCACCAGCAGTTGGCGCAGTCGCGGCAGCACCGGCCCCAGCGAGGCCGCCAGTTGATTGAACAGGCCCACGGTCAGCCACAGGCTGTCCACCCGCTGGGCCAGCAGGGTGTGGCACAGGCGTTCGCCGTCCAGCAGCTCGTCGCGCCCGATCACGACCAGGCAGCCGCCGTTCAGCAGCGGGGCCCAGACCTCCAGGGTGCTGGCATCAAAGGCCGGGTTGGCGGCGAAGGCCATGCGCATCTGGGCGTCAAAGACGCCGTAGCC
>NZ_JBPZGY010000029.1:0-17101 GCF_051857535.1 Roseateles sp. DB2
TTTCTATGAAAGTGTTTTGAAGATGAACAAGAACGTCATTGCCGGCCTGGTCGCTGTCGGTGCTCTCGTCGCGTCCACCTCGGCCAGCGCCGCGGTCGACTACAGCGCCATCACTGGCGCATTTACTCCTGCTGACATCGTCGTCGGCGTGATGGCCGTTGCCGGCGCCCTGGCCGTGGTCGATGTGTCGATCCGGGGTGCTCGCACGGTGCTGGGCATGCTGCGCGGTCGTTGATCAGCCAGCTGGTTCAAGGGGTGCCCTGCGTCAGGTGGGGCGCCCCTTCTTCATTGGAGAGCATGTCGTGACCGCAAACGATGCTTGGTATCTGGTGATGTTTGTTTGGGGCCTGCTGTCGGGTTGGGCGGTAGTGACTGGATTTGAAGGGGGTGGCTCGTGATTCGTCGGATGTTGATTCTGTTCCTCGCGCTCGTCCTGACGGCAAAGGCTGACGCTCAAGCTTTGCCGGCTTCTCGTATCGGCGCGGAGATTGCAGCTGTCGTCAAATCAAAAATTGCAGCACGAGGATTCGCAGCAAATGATCCGCGCTTCGGCGGAACTGTGTCTGCGGTGGGATCGGCAGTCATACAGATTGCAACGGCCGTTGTTGTAACAGGTACTGCACCTGCCTGGGGCTCTGTCCTGGCCACTGCTGTAATTGCTGGCGCAGTTGGCTATGGCATTCAGGCACTGACGAACTGGCTTTTCAAAGCTGACGGGACAGTTACCTATACGCCATCTGGTCCTGTATTTGTTCCGGTTCCCGGGCAAACATGGGTATGGCTTGGGGATGGCAGCAAGGGGTGGCCGCTTGATTCCAACAACGGATCAATGGAGTTCTGCGGGGACTTCTATCCGCCTGGCGGCGCTGTATTTGAGCTGGTAGGTTCCGCGAATTACAGCTGTGCGATACGGGCAAAGAGTAGCGGCGTCATTAGCCAAGCAGCCATGAATCTACTCGGTTGGTTGCGCACCGTTGCCGACCCGAACTACAAGCCTGCAGGAAGTGGGAATACCAAACCGGTGACGGAACCGGCCGCCAAGGCCCTACAGTCCCTCAGCGAGGCAGACAAGGCGAAGCCATTGCCCGCCAAGGTCGTTGCTGATCTGGCTGATGCAGCCTTTCGACAGGCCGCGTCTCAGCCTGGCTATAGCGGCGTCCCATATTCGATGTCGGATCCCATTACCGAGGCCGACGTGGCGAGCTTTCGCGCAGCGAATCCGACTTTCCAGACCGCAACGATTGGCGATCTGGCGGCGACCATCTCAGCGACCGATCCGCTCGGCCAGGCCTCGTCTTCTCCGTCGACGGGCACACCGGTCAATCCGGCTGCTAGCTCTCCCTTGTTGAATCTCGGTGCAGACCCTGGCATCGGCTCGCCCAAGCTGGAAGCCACACCGACCGGCGAGCAGATATTGCAGCCGCTGAAGCAGCTGATGCCGGATCTGCGCAACTTCCAGGTTCCTGCCCACCAGGCCACATGCCCGAGGGCCACGTTCAATCTGTTCGGCAAGACGGTTGTGATGGACGGGCATTGCACGGTTCTTGAAAGCGTGCGGGGCGAACTCTACAACGCGATGGTTCTGGTGTTCCTGCTGGCCGCGCTGTTCATTGTTCTGTCTGCCTGAGGTCCCCCATGTTTGGAATCTTCCTTTCTGCGCTGAACAGCATTCTTGGCTGGGCCTTCAGGACACTCGTCATCAAGTTCGTGCTTTTTACGGCCCTCTATCTGGCTGTATACGAACTGGTGTCCGTGATGGCTTCGTGGCTGCCTACCGGCGCCTCGCTTAGCTCGGCGTTCGCGGGTATCAGTGCTGGTACCTGGTACTTCCTTGACCTGTTCGCGGTGTCTGTGGGCGTGCCCATGATGGTCTCTGCCTTTCTGACCCGCTTCATCATTCGCCGGATCCCGGTGATCGGCTGAGGGCGCAGCGATGCCGATAAACGCTTACACGGGGCTCATGGGCTCCGGCAAGTCCTTTGAGTGCGTGCGTTCAGTCATCGTCCCGGCAATCGCCAAGGGCAGGCGTGTCGTCACCAATGTGGAAGGCATCGACTCTGACGCGATCAGGGCCTTCATCCATGAAAAGCAGGGGGTCGACATGGACAAGCTGGGCCATGTTGTTCATTGCCGCAATGAGGACGTGTTCTCGGACACCTTCTTCCCCTTTGGCGAGCCCGTGGATACGTTTTGTCGGGGCGGCGATCTGGTCTGCATTGATGAGGCCTGGCGCTTCTGGGGCACTGATTCCAAGATCGCAAAGAACCATCGCGTGTTCTTTCGGGAGCACCGCCACTACGTCGACGCGACCACGGCAGTCACTTGCGACTTAGTCCTGATGGTGCAGGACATCGGCGACCTCAATCGCATCCTGAAGGCCGTTGTCGAGCTGAGCTTTCGGACGACGAAGATCAAGAGCCTGGGGCTCTCCAAGGTCTACCGCGTTGAGATGTGGGAGGGGTGGAAGCAGACGGCGAAGGCGCGGGTTGCGGTCGAGAACAAGACGTATGACCCCGAGTACTTTCCCCTCTATCAGAGCTACACCGGGGGCAGTGGGAAGGAGCTGACGGTCGATGACCGTCAGAACATTCTGATGAATCCCAAGCTGTGGGCAATGGCGGCCGGCGTGCTTGTTTGCGCAGCCATGTCAGGCTATGGCGTGATTCACTTCTTTGGGAAAAAGGGTGCCCCTGTGAAGGCCGAAGCAACAAAGGACAGCCAGGTGGGGTCAGGTCTTGTCACCACGCCGGCGCCTGTGTCGGCGGCAAGGCCTGTACTCAGCGAGGACTGGCGAGTCGTCGGGAAGATGAGTACGCGCGAAGGGGTGATGGTCGTCCTGTCCAATGCCGCTGGCGACCTTCGCATTGAGCACCCTTCGGGCTTTCGGTTTGATGGGGTGGCAGCTGTCGGTGAAGTTGACGGTCAGCGCGTCACGGCTTTCAGCGGATCGAGTCGGCAGGCTGCCCCTGCGTCACCAATGGACCATAAGAAATGAAGAGCTGCGTTCTCGCCCTGGCCTTGCTGGTTGGGCATCCGATTTTCGCGTCCGCGAAATCTGCGGATCTGTCGTTCGAGCTGTCCGGCGTGCAGGTGGGTCGCATCGTCAACGTTATTTATTCCGATGCGCTCAAGACGCCCTACGTGCTCGCACCTGAGCTGCTCGCTGATCAGCGTCTGGTGTCCTTCCGGTTCGCAGGTTCCGTCCAGTCGATCAAGGCGGACTTGATCAAGCTGCTGGACAGTCTTGGCTATGCCGTCACTGATCGTGGCGGCTTGGAGTTCCTGGGTCCTAAAAGGGATCCCGAGCCGGCGCTGGAGGCCTTCGTCTACAAGCCGAGGTTCCGCGACGTGGGCTACCTGGCTGACCTGCTTCGTCCGTTGTTCAAGGGCCAGTTCACGGTAAACCGTACCGTGGTCGCCCCGCTGACCTCGAAGACCGATGTTCCGATGCCGCCAGGTTCTGCGGCCGCGCTAGTTGATCGCGCTGCTGACGTGCTTGTGTTCAGTGGTGAGGCTGGCGAGGTCAAAAAGCTGGAAAGGCTGCTTGCCCAAGTCGACTGCCAGGTAGGTGAGGTCATGGTTCGCGGTGTGGTCTACGAGGTCCAGACCGGTGACAGTACAGGGTCAGCATTCAATCTCGCAGCATCGTTGCTCGCAGGCAGGCTGTCGGTCAACCTACAGAGCACCGCTCAGCAAAATTCGGTCAGGGTAAGCGTGGGCAACGCCGATGCAGTCTTCTCCGCTTTGTCATCGGACTCTCGATTCAAGGTTGTGACACAGCCAGCGCTGCGAGTTCGCAGCGGCGCACAGGCAAGCTTCGCGGTAGGGCAGGACGTACCTGTGTTGGGCGCAGTCACCTACGTTTCGAACGGTCAGCCCGTGCAATCCGTTGAGTACCGAAACAGCGGCGTGATATTTAATGTCACGCCCCAAGTGCGCGAGGGGGCAATTGACTTGGCGGTGCAGCAGCAGATATCAAACTTCGTGCCAACAACTACAGGAGTTAACAATTCACCTACGCTCATCAAACGCGAGCTGAAGACTGATGTGCAAGTCCGTGACGGAGAGATCGTGATGCTCGGAGGACTCACTGAGGAGAAGTCCAGTGCCGGACGTTCCGGCTTGTCCTTTCTGCCGGGATGGGCGCAGACTCGAACCGGCGAGAGAGGTAGGACAGAACTCCTCCTAGTGCTTCAGCTCACAAGAGCGGGCCTATTCTGACTGGACCCGTCTTGCAGGTCTTATGCCCACTATGGATATTTCTCGATGGAGCTTTGCGTGGAAGACTCGGTGACATTCGAAGAGCTGCCTGAAGATCACTTCGGCGTTCTGGTCCAGAACGAGATGGACGAGAGGCGACTGCTTTGGCTCGTGAACCAGATTGGCGAAGGAAAGGTGAGAGCGTCGGCGGCAAAGAGGAACAAGCATTACCCCGAGTCGAAGCTGTTCGTGTCTGTGTTGCTGAAGCGATTCCACCTAAAGGTCCCTGTGCATGTATACGCGCCGGTTCGTGTGAAGATCTATGCGGTGTACGTGCTTTGTCTCCGTGATGACTCTGCAATGAAGGTTGGCTTCACGAGTAATTGGCCTTCTCGTGCCTGGGACTACGTGAAGCCAAGATCAGAGCTTGATGAGCTGTTCGAAATCGACAAGAGCGTAGCGATCCACTTTGATTCCAAAGACCAAGCAATGAGAGCGGAGGGCCTGGTGAAGGAGCGCTTTGCGTCCTATCGAGTGGAGTCCCCATATCACCGGCGGCTGATTCCGTACGGCTGCTTTGGGCACACTGAATGGTTCAATACATCTCAGTACGATGATGTTTTAGACCTACTTGCAGCCGAGCGAGCACCTGCAGCATCTCGCGTGGTGTCGCTCCGCGAAGCAATTTACCGAGCCGGTCAATTCGACGATGCGGCGCTGGTCAGTGGTCAGGCGCTCATGTGAGCGATCCACTTGCACGTGCACTTTGCATTTTCGCGTCCGCGAAAATTTCTTGAGGGACTGGAACACAGCGACGAGCGCTCGCCACAGTGCAGCTGCCGAGGAGATGTAGCAAGATGGAGAAGTGGACCCAGGATGAGGCAGCCGCCTTCGAATGCGCCAAGGAGTGCATCACGCACCTTATGGCAATCTGGACTGCCAGGATCGCTAGCGGTGCCTTGACGCCAGACCAGTCTGAAAAGCTCCGTACCCGGCGTTCCGAGCTGGCTGTGGAGCGGGCAAGGCTTCGCGTGCATGATCACGCTGACATCGCGCGCATTCGAAGCGTCTACGGCCAGGCATGCTGGCAGAGCATGTCTAGCGAAGGAGCGGGTCAAGGGTAGGGCGGAAGCCGCAGCCCGGAGTGAAATGGAGGGACCGGGTGAGCACCTGGCGAAGCGGACCCTTGACGCGGTCCGCAGCGGCTCACGCTAGCGGGAGGGGTGCTGGATTGAAGCGGAGCGTAGGGCCGGCACCCCTGCCACGTGGCGAACGCCCCCGGAGGGGTAGATGCCAGGCGCAGTGCGTGGGTAGCGATTACTGGCCATTCATCCGCTTGTATTGAAGGGAGTTTTCCCTCGTGGAGCGTATCTGGTCTGCAAGGTACCGTTTCATGCCATCCGTCGATTGCGGTAGGGCCAATTCGGCCTGTTCCTTTGCTGTCTTGGCTTTGCAAAGGTAGGTCCACCAGTAGTCGTCTTCTGAGTCCGGCACGATGGCGTAGGGATTTTTCTCCAACTTGACTTCGGCAGGATGGTCGACGCCGCCCTCATCGGTATAGATCGATTCGTACCGCATCGCCTCGCGCGATTTGCAATTGACCCCCGTCAAGTACTTGACGTATGCGTAGCCCTCGCCCGGACGCCCACTCTGAACACGAGGTGCATACAGCACCCAGAATTTTTTGAAGCCACTATTGGTCTCGGTCAGACTGTCCTTATCGAGGAAGTAGATGCCTTTGGACGTGCCGAAGTAGGTGGTTTGCCAGTCCGCAGCGAAGGCGGAGGCTGACACCAGGCAAAGTGCCGCTGCGGAGGTGAGGAGTCGGGTGATGCGCATTGTGCTGACGCGTAGAGTAGGTGGACTTGCAGCATACAGTTTTTGTGGTGGGCAAGTGAATGGCGCGTCTGGGCGGCGGGTCAGGCCGATGGATGGGGATGACCCTGGGTGATCCGCGATGGCTTGGAGTTGACCGTTTCGTTAAGTGTTGCGATAATTCCCACACCACTCATCCTTTGCGGTGTCATTCAGTTGGCTCCCGCTTAGGACGGAAAAGCCGCTCTCTGGGCGGCTTTTTCACGTCTGAACAACAAGAGCGCACGTGCCACCCAGCGACAAAGCACCCAGGAGGATCGGCGTCTACGTCGATGGCTACAACCTGTACTACGGCAGGTTGCGCGGCAGTGCCTTCAAGTGGCTGGACCTGGTCAAGCTCGTTGAGGACTTGCTGGACAAGCGCGACCAGAACGAACGCCTTGACGGCGTTCATCTGTTCACGGCCCACGCCTTGGCCAACTTCGCCACGCATGGTGCCGCCTCTGTGGAAGCCCAGTCGGCGTACCACCGTGCCCTGCAAGCTAAGTACGGCGAGCGGTTCACGGTGACCTATGGCAAGCACAGCTTTGATCGGGACGGGTCCTTGCTGCCGGAGTTCATTGCTGGCCAGCCCTACGACCGGACCAAGCGCACGCGAGTCTGGCACCTCGAAGAAAAGAAGACGGACGTAAACCTGGCCATCTGCATGTACCGTGATGCGGCGAAGGGGCGCTATGACCGCATCATCTTGGTGTCGAACGACAGTGATGCTGAGCCGGCGCTACAGGCGATCCGCGAGGACTTCCCTCACATCATGATTGGTGTCATCGTGCCGATCATGCCGCCGGCACCAGGAAGCGAGTCAAGCCGCCGTGTCAGCGGCTCACTGGCAAATTTTGCTCACTGGGTAGTCAAGCACCTGACTGATGAGCAGTTGCAGGCAGCCCAGTTGCCGCCACATGTGCCGACTAAAAAGAAGGCGATCCGGAAGCCGGAGCATTGGTAAGGTTGGAAGGAGCAGGCTTGGCGACGAGGATGTTGTCAACTAGGTGTCAACGGCATAGCCGGTCAATGCAGGGTCAATGCGAGGGTTGGGTGAGCTAAGTTATTGATTTTCTTGATAAAGCAGGCACAATGCAGTGGCAGAGTACGGATTGAAAATCCGCGTGTCGGTGGTTCGATTCCGCCCTTGGCCACCAAAATTCATGAGTGCTGACAAGCGCTTAGGTAAAAGCCCCGCATAGCTTGCTATTCGGGGCTTTTCTACAATCCGCGCGGTCATCTACAAAAGCAATGCCAGGGAGGCAGCTTGCCGAGCGTTCTGGGAACGAATCGTCATGTGGTTTGCAAGCGGAGTAAGCCGCCACCAAGAACTGCTGACGCTACTTGCATAGCAATCAACGAGCAGAGCCAAGATCGCTATCTCTGCAAGGATCAGACTTCAGCCGATTGGCTGCCGATGGTCGAGTGGATTGCCCAAGACCTCGCACGGCGATGCGGACTCTTAATTCCTGACTGCTTCGTCGTCGAACTTGAGGCGGACCCCGGCGTCTACATGTTCGGGTCGAAGTGGGAAGGTGGCGCAGAGCAGTACGCGCCCGACATCGTTGGCAAGGTTACGAACCCCGATGAGTTCAGCGCCATACATGCGTTTGATCTGTTGATCCATAACGTTGACAGGCATCTCAATAACTACCTGTACTTACAACTTGCCGGGGACACCGTCGTCAAGGCAGTCGATCACAGTCGTTGCCTATGCTTCTCAGGCTGGCCGCTTCCACCACCACCACCCGACCTGAGCTCTAACACAATGCGGGCATTTGGCGTATGGTCAGCAGATGCCGCGTGGAAGAAGGCTGTTGCCGAGCAGGTGATAGACAAGTGGAGGCTGGTGAAGAAAAGTGAGCTACAAGACACTTTGGACAGCTTGCCGCCAGCGTGGGTGCTGCCGAATCGACGCACAGATTTGCTCGACTGGTGGGAGAGTGCGGACTGGGATGCTCGAACGACCAATGTGCTAGGAGCGCTGCCATGAACGTTGCGCAATATTCATTGCTTCTGATAAACCCGACGGTCGATCGGCTCGATACGGTCGTCGTAGGCGCCGTGTTTAACCGCCAGGGCGGTTGGGACGTGCGCGTCGCGTCCGGCGTTCAGAAGATGAAGGCCATCGATCCGACGTTTCCTGAGTCTCGGCTTAGTCAGACAGCATCTCTGGTGAGTCACATTGCCAGGGACTGCAGGTCGCTGGCCGACCTGCGATGCCGGTTTGATGGTGCCCGTCTGGGTGTTTTGTTAGATGGCTTCGTTGGCCGGTTTACGTATGCCGACGAGTCGACCTATCAGCACGAGGTATCTGCGGTTCTGGCTGAATCGGTGAATCCGCCAACGCTCGCATCGGCAAACGCGGCGCCTGTCTCCCGCCGTCGCAATGTAGTGCGGAGGAAGTTGCGAGATCAATTCAAGGCACGTGGCTTGTGGAGCCGCCGTGACGAAGATATCGAGGCGCACAGGGTCGTTGAGCAGTTCACGATTTCTCCTTCCCACGGGCTGGTGGCCGACTTTGCGCTGAAGAACAGCGTTATGCACATCACCGAAACGGTTGATTTCGAAGTGCAAAGCTTCAACGGGAAGCGACTACAAGCGCAAGCGAAGGCCCTAGTGCTGAATGAAGCGGTGCGGGTGTTTGGGCCGCAGACGAAGCGATATGTCGTTGCGGCTGGCAGCTCGAATCCAGACGTGAAGCAAAGCGTGCTGTTGTTGCAAGATCATGCCGACGTCTTTGCACTGGAAAGCGCCGACGATATGAAGGCCTATATCGACCGGATCGCGTTGGCGGCTTCTGGGCAGTCTCCGCTGATCTAACGGAGCGGCTTGACCTTTTCACCGACCCGGGCTCGAACATACTGCTCCGTCATCTCGCGGTTGCGATGCCCCAGCAGCTTCTGCGAATGCGCTAGGTCGCCCGTGTCGGTCGCGGCCTTCGCGCGGATGTCCCGAAACTAGAAATCCACGCCGGACAGCGCACGTGCCTTGTCGAACCGCGACCGTAGAGCGAATGTGCCGAGCGGCTTGCCGTCGTCCTGAATCAGCCAGGCGCTCAGCCGCTCCCTAGGCCGGACGTTGATGCGCTCAATCAGGGCGGCAAGCTCGCCCGTCAGCTTGATGGAGCGTTTGGGCCTTGGTCTTGTTCTGCGCGATCCACAGGGCGCCGCCTTCCCGCAGATCCTCGCGCTTGGTCTTCAGCACTTTAGCGGGTAGTTGGTCGGTCAGCAAAACCAAGGCCGTAGCATCGCACGGCTAGCAGTCAACTCCAGATCTCAACCAGCTCGGCAATCTTCTTCGCGATCGTCATCATCGAATCTTCAGACGTATCAAGACCGCTCCGCGACGCGAGCATCGGACTGATCTCACGGAGTGCTGCGTACGAAGTTCCATGAACGATTGGAACGAGTCGATTGCCTTGCAGGAGGGTTGAGAGCTCTTTATCGGCGACTCCCTCAGCTGGGAGTCGACGCAGCAAGGCAGGTGTCACCAAAACGAGTCCAATTTTGGATGTTGCCAGCCCCTTGTCGATGGCGCGCATCATGGGAACCCCAAGACCTAAGTCCTTCTCGCTGAACCATACCTTGACGCCGGCCGCCTCAAGCAAATCGTGGAGTTCTTTTGCTGCTCCTTGCCGGTCATCCCAGGCATGGCAGAGGAAGCAATCGCGAAGGTCGGGTTTCGCCCCTGCCTCCTTTTCGACAGCGTCCCGGACCGCGGTCAGCGACGCAATTTGAGCTGGCGTATAGAGAACAGACGAAGTTGGGCGAGACCACCGGGCCCGGGCGCTTCCTCCGCCGCTAGGTCTGCTTCCGCCGCTGTAGCTGCTTCCGCCGCCCGAGGAATACGAAGGGGTATAGCTGCTGTAGCCGTAACTCCGCCGGTAGCCACGAGAGCTGCAGGCGGGACAATCTGCTGCAGCAGCCGATGAGCGGTGTCCACGAACTGGTGCTGTGCAACCTGCCATCGCGGATTCTCCTTTTCTAGTGTGTTGGAAAGCGAAGGGCACAAGGCCCCTCGCGTCATGCAGACGTCAAGCGCATTCGTACAGGGAGAGAAGATTGTTCGGATGCTCTCCATCCGAAACTGTCTTCAAGTACTTGTGGCCGTATCGGCTTACCGCAACGATCACATCTACGATCCGGCCGCCGGCCTTCACGAAGAACTGGTACTTGCCGGCTTCAATGCCCGCGATCGCCGCTTGCTGACTGAGCTTCCAGTTGGATCCATCAGCGTTGACTCCCCCGATTGCTTTGATGCGCTCATGGGGGTCATAGCGGTCACTCTTGTTGATGCACTTGATTTCGTGGCGTGTGGCCATGCTTCTTACCTTTCTGAGGTAAACGAACGACAAGGAAGGTCCCGGAAAACCCCTTCCTTGACGGGAAAAATGGCCACCACATACACTAGAAGTTCCACCATCCAGCTCTGTGGGCTCCGGCCTTCATTGCTTGCAACGGGCCAGTCATTCGAAAGGGTGACTGGCCTTTTGCTTTTGGAATCTCTACATTTCTGCTGCGCTCTCTTTCAGTCGGTACACGCCCTTCCGCTTGGGGACGCTCTCAACTAGTCCTCCCTGTTGCATCCTGTAAAGCTTGTTTGCCAGCTTGCGTCGATCTTCAGTGATGTAAGCATGATCGCGGTATAGCCCGACGATCAACTCATCCATGTTTGCGATCCCGCCGAATCGATCGCGGAGAGTCTTAACAATTTTTTCCTCTAGATCGTCAAGCTTGGCTATGGCAATTTGCTTCCGAAGAGCTTCAGGAAGATCGGAAAGATCGCCTAGGCGGCGCCCTAAGTCTGGGGGAAAGGGTGATGAATCGTTCATGGTGTTCGACATGCGTTGCGAGATTGTAAAACCGAAGTCCATCCGCTAGTCAAGATCACTTCTCTTTGTACGACTTCCGTAAGTCTTCTTCGTTGCCTGGCGTTTCTTGTTGTTGCCTGGCGCTTCTTGCCGTTTCCTGGTGTCTTCTGGTGATTCACGGTGATTCACGGTGAATCGTGGTGATCTGATTGTGCGATTCACTTCCTATGCCCTCGCTCTGTCGTGGCTTGGGCGGCTGGCAAGCGATCAGTGGCTCTAGGTCGGTGGCGTCTCTACGTGTTTGTTGCCGCGCCCTAAGGGCGGCTATACGAGATTAGTGGACTATGCAGACGTCTACACTTCCTCGGAAAGCTGCCTTCCAGGCAAGATGTACGTTTAATCGACAACTTAGACTCGTTGATCGTCGTGGAGGCGGCTGAAATTGCTTTCAAGAAGCCATCTAAGGTCGAACACAAGGCAACTGCGAGCTAGTTGCACTCGTACACCGGCTGCACCGTCAAGACCGCAGAGCGAGCTGCAAGACCGAGCATCTGGCTGTCTCTAGCCTAGCCGCGTTGGAAAGAAGTCGCTTGTGGGCTGCTTTGATAGCAGCACGCATCGAGCAGGGAAGCAACTCTCTCTAGATCTTGATAGGAAACCTGAAGACCTCATGGCAGCAGCGGTCCACGACTCGCCAATTGGAGTGGGAATGCAGCAGCAGGCGATGCTTTCCAAGCGAGGAGGTCGCAATCTAAGCGGATGGAAACGGGAAGCAACGTAACAGGCTTGCAGCGCGGCGAGCTTAGCGATTCCACAGCCATTCACGCCGTCGTCACGGCGTCAGCACCTCAGGCAGGGCTGATAACGTAAGCGGAAGCCATCTTGGGCATGTGCCAGTCGGCTACTCGGGTGGCAGGCAAACCAGCGCCCGGGGGGGGGGCGTCACCGAGAGTCCTTCATCATTGAGGCGAACAAGCGCGCCTTCTCTCTTCGCATTACCTTTGGCATCTCATATAGGGCGACAAGCAGCACGGCGACATCGTCGTCCTCGCAGTAGAGATAAGGTAACGGTACATCCAGTGCCTTTGCAATGAGGCGAGCCGTCGCCACAGGCGGCTCATGCACGCCCAACTCGTATCGGCTGATACGAGCGCGGCTACTTGACTCATCAATCCCGATGAGCACCCCCACCTTCTCCTGAGACCACCCCAACGACTCCCGTCTGGCGCGCATGCGGCTGCCGAGCACGGATTGAGTACGAACGGGCCCCGAAGACATGTAACGAGTCTCGTGACGTGGTCATAATCTGTCGTCACGAAAGTCGTTACATGACCGCTGGGGCGGATGAACAGCTTTCCAACTCGACCAAGGAGATACATGGCAATTGCGTTGTCCTTAGCGGCTGCATTCGGGAAGCCAGCGGCAGAAGCCTTGCTCAAGCGACTTTCCTCCAGGCCGAATGCTGCACAGAAGATGGAGCAAGCCGCCCGCTGCATGGCCGAAGGCGTCACCGCGATCGACGCTATGAAGCAGGCCTTTGGCAGCGAATTCCTGGCTGAACTTAGCCAGGCTCTGGGCGAATACGACAGTGCACGGTTCAGCTATCAGGCCGGCACCAGTAGCTACATCCAGCTGAACACCCCCGGGGCGTCGTCACTGCAAGTACTTCGAGACGAGCTGAACATCAACCTGGACAGGCTCGCAGCACTCGACGCCAACACAGACGCTGTGCGCAATCAGTTCGCGGGCTTGATGTCGGTGTGGATGGGTAGGTGCAGGCACCTGCTTCCAGCAGAGCACCTGGAAGACATCAATGCCACAGAAGACACCGTGAAGCGGCTCCTGTCCGGCGAACTGAAGAACTATCGGCAGGTCTACTAGCAACTGAGTCGTACAGGCCTTGGTGCAGTTGGTGCCTTGCTTCTGCTGGCCGGGGTGTTTGCCGCCACCACTACCGGGGTCGGCCTGGTCGCAATGATTTCCACCTTCCTGTTCGGCATCCCCTGGATGACGGTAGGAGCCTTGGTGGTCCCGGGCGCGCTGCTGATCGCGTTGGCCGCCAGGAAGACCAGCAAGAAGGACGTGATCTCGCTGGCCGTGGCCATGTCCTACAAATTGATTGAGCGCCTGGAAAAGGCGACACCACAACCCATTACAAACAAAGGAGAGGTATGAACTTCGTAAAGGCCTTCGCGGCCGCAACCGTGGTCATGGCCGCAGGCTGTGCTTCCGTGGGTCAGGACTTTTCAATGGCAGACGTTGATGCCATGCAACCAGGTGTGACCACGCTGGATCAGGCCAAGGCAAAGCTAGGAAAGCCTGCGCGGGTCTTGGCGCTGACGGGCGATCGGACTGGTGTGGTCTGGACGCGATCTCAGGCCACCATTGGGTCCGCCAGCAGCAAGAGCGTGGGCCTGATCTTTGACAAGTCCGGCGTCCTGCTGAAGGTCGCCTCTCGATCGGAAATCGCCACGAACTAGGCCACTCAGCTTCAACGCAGCGCCCCTGGACGCAAGTCCTCGGGCGCTTTTCTTTTGTCTGACGAAAGGAGATGTATGCACGTATTGCGCCATGCGCACGAGGTGGAAGCGTTCATCGATTCCCACCCAGGGCATAGCGGCATCGAGTTGCTTCAGCAGCGACAGCAGGAACTTCTGGCTGACGAGGACGTATCCATGGAGGAGCTGATCTTCTACGTCATTACCGAGGCAGCCGATGGGCCGCAGCAGATCGAGTCCGCCATCCATGGGCCCCTTTGCAATCCTGAGGGCCGCCCACTCTGGGAGGTCATCGAGGAGCACGAGGATTGCTTCGAGATGGTGTTCGTCTTGGCTTCATCGGGCTACGGAGCAATCGTCGTCGTGCCAGAGCAGGACTCGCACCCGGATCTCTTGGCGCTTTGCCGCTCACACGTCACTGCGCGACCTGAGGGAGGTCGTCCTTGAAATATCACACCAATGCACCACCCAGAGCCGCCCATCGAGGCGGCTCTTCATTTGGATGGTCCAGCAAGGAGCAACGATGAAACCAAACGATCCGACAGTGGCAGTGCTGGTCGCGTTGCTGTCAGAAGCAGAACACGAGCTGTTCGACGAGAGGGCGGCCATTCGGGAGATAGAGGGTGGCCTTAGTCGTACCGAAGCAGAGGCTGCGGCCTTGCTGGACGTACTTCGGCTCGGTGGCCCTGAGGTTCTGGAAGCCATGGCCGCCCAAATGCGAAGACGTAGCCACCTTATTTGAAGGGGCGCAACACAGCGCCCTGACGGCGCATCAACTAGCAATGAAAGGAAATGAGATGGCAGACGAAACGAACACTCCAGACCTTGAGGGGGCAGCTGATGCTGACTTCGAAATAGAGGCGATTTACGCAGACACATGTCCTTCTCTATCGGAGCGCTCCGACATCCAGTTTGAGGTGGGGCGACATCCGAAGGCAGGCACTTTGCACTTCCGCCTCGCAAACAACAGTGGACGAGGAATGTTCTGCGATGAATGGGCCTCCCTGATGTCGATCGATGAGGTGGTGGTCGGGGCTAGTCGATTGACGGCGAAGGCAATGAATGCAGTGCACCCAGGGAAGAGCGTGAACACCGGTGGGTTCTTGCTTGCATGCCTTCGTCACCTCGGGATCGTTCGCGTGAAGGACGACAACTCCAGACTTCACGAACACGTCCCCACTACTAGTCTTGAAAGAAGTGTGGAGGACCTGCTCCGGCAACAACAAGCTACGACGAGCACTTCAGCCAAAAGAGGAAAACGACAGCAAGGGGTCTGAGCGACCGCGTGAACCATGCATCCGCAAGGTGTATCGCTCGTTGGCCGCCACAACTTGCCATGGGGATGGTCCCCGAATCAGCAACTAAACAACTGCGCCGGCGTACGGCGTCTTAGGAAACCAAATGAACTTCTTTGATGAACTGACGATTGCAGCACAGCAGTGCGATGACTTGGACTATCCCCCTGAGCTATTGCCTCTTGTGATCATTGACATGGCGGCACTTTCCTGTGGGATCGAGGCCGGCTTCCTTGCTAACGCTCTTTCAGCTTGACTGCGTGACGGGTTGAAAGAAAGTGCCTTTGTGATTGATGGATGCTTTCGCCAAGCTGAAAGTGCTTTGATCCCAATGATCGGAGATTCAGCGGCGAAAGTGTCTTCAGCCTTGAAGATATGAGGCAATAAGCGGAAGACACGTTGGCGTTAGAAATGGCAGTTGATGGAGTTAAATGCCTTTCGCCTTAAGCAAATTTTCTCCGCCAAAAAAATCCCCATCGAAAAATCAAAAAACGCTCAGATGCCCCTTTCCATCGAGCATATCGGGCGGCTATCATTCGCACTCGGTTGACGATCTAACGAAGTAGGGACTTCAGGTGAAGCGTTAGGAGTTGATCCAACAATAGCGTCAATGGGTTCCCTTCCATTGAGTCCGCTAAGCCGTGGAATAGGTATTTGATCGACCACGGATTGGGCTGGTGATGAGCGTCTGGAGATCCAGGTAAGCCGTCACGATGCCCCCTGATCTTTGATCTTGCCCAGCCAACTGGCAAACGGGCTACCACCAAGAAATTGAATGGAATAGCTGCATCGGCGCAATGCGTTGATGTTTGTCTATTCCCCATGGTTAAGGCAAAAAGTGTCAACAACTCATTGTCCATCTAATGCAAAGAATCCACTCCCAATTGACGGCTTCCCAAATTTGCCGTCGGGATACGGACGGCCATTGCCGTCTACCGTCCCAAACCTGAAGCACCTACTTAGGAGCTATGGCATCACTTCGAGGTATGACTGCATCAAGAAGAGAATCAACTTGGCCATTCCGGGCATGAAGTCGACCGTGGACAACAGTGAGGCGTCGGCAATGACGCATGTGATCAGTCTTGCGAACTTGCAAGGAATGGCCACTGCATACATTCCGTCGTATGTCGCTGCCATCGCTGACGAGTACCAGATCAATCCAGTTGCAGACTGGATCTGCTCAATGGAGTGGGATGGAGAAGATCGCCTCCCCGCCTTGGCCGCCACCTTGGTCACGGCCGATCACTTCTGCCTCGACTTGAAGCTGGTCATCCTGCGCAAATGGCTACTCAGCGCTGTCGCGGCCGCCCTGAGTACGAAGGGCTTTCGGTGCCGAGGTGTACTCACGCTGCAAGGGCGGCAGGGAATTGGTAAGACGAGCTGGTTCTCCAGCCTCGTGCCCGCCAAGTTCCGTGAGGACTTTGTGCGCGTCGACCATCAGATGGACCCGACCAACAAGGACTCGGTACTGGGTGCCATCACTCACTGGATCACCGAGTTTGGTGAGCTTGAGACTTCGTTGCGACGCGCGGAGTTGGGGCGCCTCAAAGGGTTCATCACCCGCGATTCCGACAAGGTCCGACGCCCTTATGGGCGTTCCGAGTCGGAGTACCCGCGCCGCACGGTCTTTTGCGCTTCGGTCAATGACGCCAATTTTCTTATCGACCACACCGGGAACACCCGTTGGTGGACCATCCCAGTGGTGTCTGTTGATGCGCGGCATTCAGTCGACATGCAACAGGTCTACGCGCAACTTAAGGTGAGCTTTGAGGCAGGAGAAAAGTGGTGGCTGACAGAGGATGAAGAGCATCAGCTAGAAGAGTTCAATCAGGCTCATAAGAGCGTATCCGCGATGCGGGAGAAGCTCTTGGAGCTCATTGATTCGAATCCTCTTCCGTACACGCTGAAGGAACGCATGACGACGCCAATGCTGCTTCGAAAGCTTGGATACAAGCAGCCCAGAGATCGTGACTTCAAGGAGATGACGGCGATCCTCAAGGAGCTGTTTGGTGACGGGACCAAGTCGAACGGCTACATGTGCTGGAACCTTGCGATTCGCTCCAACCCTGGCACGCCAGAGGCGCTTTTAGATATGGATGAACGGTACTGAGTGCCTGCTTCACCCCGACAAGAGTGGGGGACGGGGCGCTCCGGCGCCTGACGCCAAGCATCGGAATTTTCCCGACGCAGCTCCCCCCCATCCCTGTTCCACACACAGTTTCATGACCCCTCGGGGTCGCCAAGGAATTTAGATGGAAACAAAGACCGTATCGATTGTTCGCCCACAGTTGAGCCTGCCCTTTATGAAGACGTATCGTAAGCGTCCCGGCAAGTCATGTTGACGCAGACAACGGCGCTCGGCTCGGCGCGATTGCAAGATGCCGTTAGTGCTTGGATGACCTTTTGGGCGCACCTTCAGCGCGCCGCCAGCGAAACCA